>JALYRH010000085.1 GCA_030855425.1 Pseudomonadota bacterium | reverse complement strand
TGATCAGCTTGCGCGCTTCCTCATAGGGCCACGCCTTGCTTGCCATGGCAGCGGCGCGGATCGCCGGATCGATCTGGTCGATGGTCAATTGTTGCCCTTTCGTTCCGGCACGGCCAAGGAAGCTTGGTGGCTGCTCCTTTGCCCCTTCCTTCGCTTCATGCAACCCACGCGGGAATCTGGATCGCGCGTCTCGGCCCGCAGGGTGGGGACGTGCGCGAGGTGGCGCGAGGGGCGGCGATCGGGCGGCTGGCGGAGACCCCGCACGTGCTGCTCAACGCGCCGTTGGTGGGGCAGCGGCTCGGGACGCCCGACGTGTCGGGGCTCGACCTGCTCGAATTGTTCGCTTTCGTCCATCCCGCCCGATTCGCGGTGCCGACCGTGGCCGGGATGGCGCGCGCCGCCGGGATCGAGGTGCCATCGAGCGATACCGCGGCGGCGCCGGCGCTAATCGCAATTGCCGAGGCATTGCTGGCGCGATTGGACGATCCCGACTGGCCCGAGCGCGAGGGGGCGTGGACGACGAATGGGACGTTGGCCCGACTTGGCTGGGGATGGGCGCAGATCGTCGGCGCGCGCCTCGCGCAGCCCGAGCGAGCTGAGCGAATGCTGTTCTCGCGGCTGCCGCAGTGGGAGGAGTGTGCCGAGCGCCCTGCGCCGAAGACGCTGTCGATTTCCGCCGCCGATGCGGAGGAACGGCTGGCGACACTGACCGGAGTGGGGGCTGAACCGCGCGAAGGGCAGAAGGCGATGGCGGGCAAAGCGGCGGCGGTATTCGCCCCGCGCAAGTCGGTCGGCGCGCCAAACATGCTGCTCGCCGAGGCCGGGACGGGGATCGGCAAGACGCTGGCCTATCTCGCGCCCGCGTCGCTGTGGGCAGAGCGCAGCGGCGGGACGGTGTGGGTGTCGACCTTCACCAAGGCGCTGCAGCGGCAACTCGACGCCGAGAGCGCGCGGATCATCGCCGACCCCGAGGAGCGCAAGAAGCGCATCGTGATCCGCAAGGGACGCGAAAATTATCTGTGCCTGCTCAACCTCGAAGACGCGATGCAGGGCGCGTTCGCGGGGCGCGCGGCGGTGCTGGCGCAGCTGGTCGGGCGCTGGGCGGCTTATTCGAAGGATGGCGACATGGTTGGGGGCGACCTGCCCGGCTGGTTGCCGAGCCTGTTTCGGCGGGCCGGGGCCACCGCATTGACCGACCGGCGCGGCGAGTGCGTTTACGCCGGCTGCCCGCATTATCGCAAATGCTTCATCGAGCGTGCCGAGCGCGCCGGGCGCGAGGCCGACCTCGTCATCGCCAACCATGCGCTGGTGATGGTCAATGCCGCTCGCGGGCGGCCCGATGCGCCGACGCGGATCATCTTCGACGAAGGCCATCATTTGTTCGACGCCGCCGATTCGACCTTTTCCGCCGCGCTGACCGGGCAGGAAGCGATCGAGATGCGGCGCTGGATCGTCGGGCCGGAAGGCAAGGCGCGCGGCCGGCGGCGGGGACTTGCGGCGCGGCTGCTCGATGTCTGTTCGTATGACGATCAAGGCAATGTCGCGCTCGATTCGGCGGTCGAGGCGGCGCGCGCATTGCCGACCGACGGCTGGCTGCAACGTATATCCGACGGCGACCCGTTCGGGCCGATCGAGCAATTGCTGAGCCACGTCCGCGGCACCGTCTACGCACGATCGAAGGCGCAGGAGGCGGGCTATGGACTCGAGACCGAACTCGCCGAGCCCGACGGCGCGCTGGTCAGCGCGGCAGCGGCGGCGATGGAAGCGCTTGAGGCGCTCGCGCGTCCGCTCGCCGCGCTCACCCGGCGATTGGAAGCGATTCTCGAAGATGCTCCCGACTGGCTCGATTCACAGGCGCGGGCGCGGGTCGAGGGGGCGATCAGCGGATTGCAGTGGCGGCGCGAGACGTTGGCGGCGTGGATCGCCTTGCTCGGGCGAATCGGCGGGTTGGGCGATCCCGACTTCGTCGACTGGCTGGCGATCGACCGCGTCGAGGGGCGCGAATATGACATCGGCATCAGGCGTCATTGGCTCGACCCGACCAAGCCGCTGGCCAAGGCAGTACTCGAGCCGGCGCATGGCGTTCTGGTAACCTCGGCGACGCTGCGCGGAGCGGAAGGCTGGCCGAGCGCCGATGCGCGCACCGGGGCGACCCACCTCGCCGGTGAGGCGAGCCATTTCGAGGCGGCAAGCCCGTTCGATTATGCGCGCCAGGCCGAAGTGCTGATTGTCACCGACATCGGACGCGGCGATATCGCGGCGCTGGCCGGGGCTTACGCGCGGCTGATCGAGACCGCTGGCGGCGGGACGCTGGGGCTGTTCACCGCGATCCAGCGGCTGCGCGCGGTCCATGCGCGGATCGCCGACCGGCTGGCGCGCGCCGGGCTGCCGTTGCTCGCACAGCACGTCGATCCGATCGACACGGGCACGCTGATCGACATCTTTCGCGACAATCCGCGATCTTCGCTGCTCGGCACCGATGCGCTGCGCGACGGGGTCGACGTGCCGGGCGAATCGCTGCGGCTGGTGGTGATGGAGCGCGTGCCGTGGCCGCGTCCGACCGTGCTTCATGCCGCGCGGCGGCTCGCCAATGGCGGCAGCGCCTATGACGACCGGGTGGTGCGGGCCAAGCTGGCGCAGGGATTCGGACGGTTGATCCGGCGCCAGGGCGACAAGGGATTGTTCGTCATCCTGTCAGCTGCGATGCCGTCGCGGCTGCTGACCGCCTTTCCGCCCGAAGTGACCGTGTCGCGGCTGCCACTCGACGCGGCGCTGGCGCGCGTGCGGGCGAAGCTGTCGGGCGAGGCTAATCTAGTCGGCGAGAGCGGCGGCGAGCCGGTCGCGCAGTTCGACCAGCCGGTCGACGCCGATGCCGCCTGGCTGAGCGGGAGCCACGGCGGCGGAAGCGATTGGACCGGTGGTGGTCGCGACCGCTGACGGCGCCGCGTCGTCATTGGGCTTGGCGAGCAGTTGCTGGACACCGCGCACCGTATAACCCTGCTTGTTGAGCAGGCCGTGGATGCGCCGCGCGAGCGCGACATCCGCGGGACGGTAATAGCGGCGGTTACCGGCGCGCTGCAGCGGGCGAAGCTGCGCGAATTTCGATTCCCAATAGCGCAGGATGTGCTGCGCGACTCCGAGTTCGGTGCTTAGCTCGCCGATCGTCCGGAACGCGTCAGCGGATTTTTCAGCGTTCCGGGAAGGCAGCGGCGGCGCCATGTTCGCTTACCGGGCGATCCGGTCGCGCATGATCTGGCTGGCACGGAACGTCATCACGCGGCGCGGCGCAATCGGCACTTCGATCCCGGTCTTGGGATTGCGCCCGACGCGCTCGCCCTTGTCGCGCAGGATAAAGCTGCCGAACCCCGAAATCTTGACGTTCTTGCCCTCCGACAGGGCACCGCACATGTGGTAGAGTACGCGCTCGACCACGCCGGCGCTCTCGGCGCGCGACAGGCCAAGCCGGTTGTGGACGATATCGGACATGTCCGCGCGGGTTAGCGTACCCGAATGAAGACCATCGATCGCTCGAGCGACACCTGCATCCGCCATAAAATCCTCCACCCCATTCCCGCGACTCAGCCCCTGAGACGGCGATCGTTACGCTACCGCAAGCGAACACCGTCGGCAATCCGACGTTTTGCGGAATTTTCCAACTAGTTCAATAGCGAAGCGCGGCCGCGCCCCAAGTAAACCCGCCGCCCATCGCTTCGAGTACAATCAAGTCGCCGCGCTTGATGCGCCCATCACGCACCGCGACATCGAGCGCCAAGGGCACGGACGCCGCAGACGTGTTGGCATGGCGGTCGACGGTGACAATCACCTTGTCCGCCGGAAGCCCGAGTTTGCGCGCGGTCGCGTTGAGGATGCGGGCATTGGCCTGATGGGGAACGACCCAATCGACATCGGCCGGCACGAAGCCCGCGGCGTCGAGCACTTCGCGAAGCACGTCGTGAAGGTTGACGACCGCGTGGCGGAATACTTCGCGGCCTTTCATGCGCAATTTGCCGACCGTGCCCGTGGTCGATGGCCCACCATCGACATAGAGCATGTCATTGTGGCGGCCGTCGGCGTGAAGCCTGGTCGCGAGGATGCCTGACTCGCCCTCCTCGGCCGACAGCACGAGCGCGCCCGCACCGTCGCCGAACAGGACGCAAGTCGTGCGATCCTCCCAGTCGAGAATGCGGCTGAATGTCTCGGCGCCGATCACCAGCGCGTGGCCCGCGGTGCCGCCGCGCAACATCGCATCGGCGACGGTCAGTGCGTAGAGAAACCCGGTGCACACCGCATGGACGTCGAACGCCACGCAATCGTCGATCCCGAGTGCCGCCTGGACCTTGGTGGCCGACGAGGGAAAGGTCTGGTCGGGCGTCGCGGTGGCGAGCACGATCAGGCCGATGTCGCTCGGCGCCAGGCCGGCGGCGTCAAGCGCGTGGCGCGCCGCCTCGGTGGCGAGAGTGGCCGTCGTCTCGCCTTCGCCGGCGATGTAGCGGCTGCGGATCCCGGTCCGCTCGACGATCCATTCGTCGGAGGTGTCGACCAACGCGGCGAGTTCGGCATTGTCGACCCGCCGTCTGGGCAGCGCCGACCCGGTTCCGCGAATGACCGATCTGACACTCACTCGGCGGCCTCTCCGGAGAAAGCGTGGGCGCGGAAATTGTCGAGATCCTCGCCGATCTTGCGGGTGATGTCGTGGCGGACCATCGACGCGGCGACGTTGATGGCGTTGGCGACGCCTTTGATATTGGCGCCGCCGTGGCTTTTGACCACCAGGCCGTTGAGGCCGAGGAACACCGCGCCATTGTGATTATTGGGGTCGAGGTGGACCTTGAGCAGGTTGAGCGCCGGCTTGGACAAGGCGAAACCGGCCTTGGAGCGGAGCGACGAAGTGAAGGCGCGGCGCAGCAGGTCGGTGACGAAGCGGGCGGTGCCCTCGGCGGTCTTCAACGCGATATTTCCGGAAAAGCCGTCGGTCACGACGACGTCGATGTCGCCGCGCGACAATTTGTCGCCCTCGGTGAAACCGTCGAAGCGAAACGGTAGATAGTCGGCCTCGCGCAGCAGCGCGGCGGCTTCCTTGAGTTCGCCGGTGCCCTTCAATTCCTCGGTGCCGATGTTGAGCAGGCGCACGCGCGGCTTGGGGATGCCGAGCACGGTGCGCGCATAAGCTGCCCCCATCACCGCGAACTGAACGAGGTTCTGCGCATCGCACTCGGTATTGGCGCCAAGGTCGAGCATGACGAGGTCGTGCGTGCCGAGCGAGGGGAGCAGCGCGGCGAGCGCAGGCCGGTCGATCCCGGGCATGGTGCGCAGCGCGAGCTTGGCCATTGCCATCAGCGCGCCGGTATTGCCCGCCGACAAAGCAGCATGGGCGGTGCCGTCCTTGACCGCGTTGATGGCCAGCCCCATCGACGTCGTCTTGGCGCGGCGGATTGCCTGGCTCGGTTTTTCGCTCGCCTCGATCGCGTCGGTGGTATGATGGACGGTGACCGCCTCGATCAGCGCGCGATGCTTGTCCAGCTCGGCGTTGATGATCGTCTGGTCGCCATACAGATCGAAGTGCAGCGCTGGGTCCTTGCGGCGCGCCCGCACCAATCCGGCGATCATCACCGCCGGGCCGATATCGCCACCCATGGCGTCGATCGCGATGCGTGGGCTCACCATGCGTGGGGTGCCCTCGGCCGCGATGTCGCTCAGGCCTCGGTCGAAACGACCTCGCGGCCGTTATAATGGCCGCAGGCGGCGCACAGATTGTGCGGGATCTTCAGTTCGCCGCAATTCTTGCATTCCTGAAAGGTCGGGACCTTCAGGGCGTCGTGGCTGCGACGCATGTTGCGCTTGGAAGGCGACGTTTTTCTTTTCGGGACGGCCATTTCGGCTCACCTCAGGCTTGATACAAAAAAATTAGCGACTTTCCGCGCCCAACTCATCGGGTTGCCCCGCGGCGGCGGCCGGATCGTCGCGAACGAGTGCGCCCTATAGCGAAATGGCGGAGCGAAGCAACTAGGCTTTCGTCAGGACGCGGTCAGCGACAAATGGATTGGTCGCGCGCTCATGGCCAAAGGTCGACATCGGCCCGTGTCCGGGGACGAAGGCGGTGTCGTCGCCCATCGGCCACAAACGGGTGGCGACCGAATCGAGCAGATCCTGGTGATTTCCGCGCGGGAAATCGGTGCGCCCGATCGATCCCTTGAACAGCACGTCGCCGACCAGCGCGAGCTTCGATTCGGGGTGGTGGAAAATGATGTGGCCCGGGGTGTGGCCGGGGCAATGGCGGACATCGAAGGTCAATTCGCCCACGGTCGCGGTATCGCCGTCGACCAGCCAGCGATCGGGCTCGAACGATTGGCCGATCACGCCATAGCGTGCGCCATCCTCGGCGAGGCGCTCGATCCAGAAGCGATCATCCTCGTGCGGGCCCTCGATCGGGACGCCAAGCTCGGCGGCGAGGATCCCGGCCGATCCGCAATGGTCGATATGGCCGTGGGTGAGGAGGATCTTCTCGACCGTCACCTTGTGCTGCGCAACCGCCGCCTTGAGCTTGTCGATGTCGCCACCGGGATCGACCAAGGCGCCGCGCATCGTCTTCGTGCACCACAGCAGGGTGCAATTCTGCTCCAGGGGCGTGACGGGGATGATCGTTGCCTGCAACGGGGGGATGGTTTCACTCATCCCCCCTAAGTGGCTTCGTGGCCCGCGCGACGCAAGCGGGCGACCCGATAAAACAGGCGCTACTTTTTAAGAAGTGTCTGGTCCCAGAACATCAATGTGTTCCAGAACAGATAGTCCTGATTTTCCTTCTTGGCGAAGCCGTGGCCTTCATTTTCCCCGACCAAATACCAGGCGGTGCCCCCGCGGGCACGGATCGCCTTGACGATCTGGTCGGCCTCGGTCTTGGGCACGCGCGGGTCGTTGGCGCCCTGGACGACGAACAAAGGGGCCTTGATCTCGGCGATGCGGCGCAGTGGCGAGATGTCCTGCAGCTTGGCGCGCTGAGCCGGATCGCGCTCGTCGCCATATTCGGGGCGGCGAAGGTCGCGGCGATAGCTTTGCGTGTTTTCGAGGAAGGTGACGAAATTGCTGATCGCGACGTTGCACAAGGCGCCCTTGAAGGCGTCGGGATAAGCGATCGCCGACGCGTAGCACATATATCCGCCGTAGGAGCCGCCGGTGACCGCGAGGCGGTTCTTGTCGATCCGCGGGTCGGCCGACAGGCGGGTCAGGAAGGCGCCAATGTCCTTGACCGAATCCTCGCGCTTGAACGGGCCATTGTCGAGCCCGACGAAGCGCTTGCCATAGCCAGTCGAGCCCCGGACGTTGGGAAAGAAGATCGCGATCCCCTGTTCGTTGAGGAGATAGTTGTTGCGTCCCATGAAGCCCGGGCGCGACTGGCCTTCGGGGCCGCCGTGAATGTTGACGATCAGCGGGCGCTTGCCGGGGAATTTGCGCGCATCGGGGCGGTAGAGGAAGCCAGACACCGGCTCGCCGTCAAAGCTTTTCACTTCGACCAGTTCGGGCTCGACATTGACGTTGGGA
>JALYRH010000013.1 GCA_030855425.1 Pseudomonadota bacterium | reverse complement strand
CGCGAGCGTCACCGAAGTCGTGCGCGTGCGTGCTCTGGTCGATGCGACGATGCCGGTGATCGCGCAGCGCAGCGCGGCGCTTCGGGCCGAGCTTGCGCAGGGCCAGCGGCTGGCGGAAACCGCCGAGGCCGCGCGGCGGCAGGTCGCCGGCAGCCGCGACGAGCTGGCGGCGAAAGTGGCCCAATTCAGCGCGCTCGAGCGAACGGCGCTGGCGCGCGCCGACCGGCAGCGACGTATATCATTCGTCCAGCAGGACCAGATGATGGCGGGGGGCGAGGATCTGCTCGACCTTCGAAGCGCGGCGCAACGCGCCGCCGCCGCACGCGCCCTTGCCCGTGCCCTGGTCCGTGAGCCGCTTGCCCCGCCGCGTCCGTTCGCCGGCGAGGGCCGAACGCGGCGTCCGCAACTGCTCTATCGGCTGCCGTCCCCTGCGCCGGTGATCGAGGGGCTGGGCGAGGTCAGTCCGGTGGGAGTTCGGTCGCGCGGAATTCGGCTGGCGACGTCGCGCGGTGCCGCACTTACCGCTCCCGCAGCCGGGACGATCCTGTTCGCCGGTGCGTTTCGCGAACATGACGGGATCATCGTCATCGACCATGGTCGAGGCTGGACCAGCCTCCTGATCGACGTCGCGCCGAGCGTCCAGCAGGGTGATGCGGTCGCCGCCGGTGCACCGCTGGGCCGCGCGCTCGGCGACGTTCAGCTTGAGCTTCGCCAGGCCGGTCAACCGCGCTCGGCCGCTCTCATCGCAGGTTCATCTCGCCTGCTGTCCAATGGCGCCAAGACTCGCTAGGATCGCGGCACATCCGTTGAGGAACACAGTCATGACTCGCTTCGCAAAACTGCTTCCTCCGCTCGCGCTGGTCGGCGCCTTGGCGTTGGTACCGATGACGACCAGCACGGTCGCGGCCGCCGATGTCGACACCTACAAGGAACTCGAAACATTCATGAGCGTGTTCGAGCGGGTGCGCGCCAACTATGTCGACAAGGTCGACGATCACACGCTGATCAAGGGCGCGATCGACGGAATGCTCGCCTCGCTCGACCCGCATTCAAGCTATGCCGACGGCGCCGACTTTGCCCAGCTGCGGACCACGACCGACGGGAATTACGGCGGGCTTGGCCTGACCGTGTCGAGCGAGGATGGCGCGGTCAAGGTGATCACCCCGACCGAAGACACGCCGGCCGATCGCGCCGGGATCAAGGCGGGCGACTATATCACCCATATCAACGGCGAATTCCTGTTCGGCTTCAGCCTCGACGAAGCGGTCGAGAAGATGCGCGGCAAGCCCGGCAGCGCGATCAAGCTGACGATCGTCCGCACCGGCCGCGATAAGCCGTTCGACGTTAGCATCGTGCGCGAGCGAATCGAACTCAAGCCGGTCAAGTGGGAGGTCAAGGACGGCATCGGCGTGATCAACATCAACAGTTTCTCGGCGCAGACCGGGGCGATGACACGCCAGGCGCTAATGTCGATCGACAAGGCGACCGGGGGCAGGACGCTGGGCTATGTCCTCGACCTGCGCTCCAATCCGGGCGGATTGCTCGACCAGTCGATTGAGGTCAGCGATGCCTTTTTAAGCCAGGGCGAAGTGGTGTCCGAACGCGGGCGCGAGAAAGGCGATATCGACCGCTTCTACGCCAAGCCGGGCGACCTCGCCCACGGCCTGCCAGTGGTCGTGCTGATCGACGCCGGATCGGCCTCGGCCGCCGAAATCGTCGCCGGCGCGCTTCAGGATCATCGCCGCGCGCTGGTGATGGGCGAGCGTTCGTTCGGCAAGGGATCGGTTCAGACCGTGCTTCAGACCGGACCGACGACCGCGTTGCGGCTGACGACGGCGCGCTATTATACGCCTTCGGGACGATCGGTTCAGGGCGACGGTATCGCGCCCGACATCATCGTCCCGCAGCTCAGCGATCCCGATTATAAGGCCCGCCCGCGGCTGCGCGAGGCCGACCTGCGCCGCCATCTGATCAACCAGGCGCAGGTCAAGGACGATCTGCTCGAAAGCGACGATCGCACCGATCCGCGCTTCTCGGCCACCGCCGCCGAGCTCGAGAAAAAGGGCATCAAGGACTTCCAGCTCCACTATGCGATCAATGCGCTCAAGCGGCTCGCCCCGGCGGCGGCAACGGCGTCGGCCAAGGCGCGCACGCGCTGATGCTCGCACCGCCACGAGCCACGGCCGACCGGCTCGGCCAGGCGCGCTTGCTCGCGCTGGCGGTGCCGGTGGCGTTGCTTGGCGGCGCGCTGCTGTCGGAATATGTCGGCAAGCTCTATCCATGTGAAATGTGCTGGTGGCAGCGTTATCCACACGGCATCGCGATCCTTCTCGCGCTCGCCGCCATCGCTTCGCCGTTGTCAGCGCCGCGGACTCGTGTGCTGATCTTTGTCGCGGCACTTGCCATCGCCGTTTCGGGCGCGATCGGAGTGTTCCACGCCGGGGTCGAATATGGTTATTGGGAAGGGCTGACGACTTGCACCACGAGCGGCGTGACCACCCTCGATGATATCATGAGCGTCCCTTTGGTCCGCTGCGACCAGGTGCAATGGTCGCTCGACGGAATTTCACTCGCGGGATATAATGCGCTTCTGTCGCTCGGCGGCGCATTGCTGGTCGTGTTGTTGGCACGCCGGAAGCGGGCATGACGCGGCCCTCCGGACCACGCCCCGATGCCGCGGCGATGCTGCGCGTCAATCAGGCCGGCGAATATGGCGCGACGCGAATCTACGCCGGACAGCTTGCCGTGCTGCGCAAGGACTCGCCCGCGGCGCATGCGATCGCCGGAATGGCGCGGCAGGAGGAGCGCCACCTCGAACGGTTCAATGTGCTGATGGCTGAGCGGCACGTGCGCCCGACCCTGCTCCAGCCGATCTGGGACGTCGCCGGCTTTGCCCTCGGCGCCGCGACCGCCTTGATGGGCGAGAAAGCCGCGATGGCCTGCACCGATGCGGTCGAGACCGAAATCGATCGCCATTATGGCGAGCAGCTTGAGCAACTCGGCGAGGAAGATCCAGCGCTTGCCGCCGATATCGCCCAGTTTCGCGCCGAAGAGCTCGAGCATCAGGCCACCGCGCGCGCGCATGGCGCGGCCGATGCGCCCGGTTTTCCAGTGCTGAGCGCGGTGATTCGCGCCGGGTGCCGGGTCGCGATCGGACTGTCGAAGCGAATTTGACGGGAACTCATTGGGGCGGCAACGCGCTGTCCCTGCGAAAGGACGTAATATGTCGAAGCTGATCCTTACCGCGACCATGACCGCGAGCCTCGTCGCGGGGCTTGCGCTGCCTGCCGCCCCGGCACTCGCGCAGCGCGCAACCCCGGGCCAGATCATTGTCTATGGGACCGATCCCTGCCCGCGGACGACCGACGATGACGTGGTCGTTTGCTATCGCCGCCCGGAAGCCGAGCGCTATCGCATTCCCGACAATCTGCGCAGCACTGGCACGCGCCAGCAGGGCCAGTCGTGGACTCGTCAGGCAGAGGTGCTGGCGCGCGCCGGGGCGACCGGGATCAATAGTTGTTCGGCGGTCGGGCCGGCTGGCTTCACCGGATGCAGCCAGCAGGAAATCAACCAGGCCTTCCGCGCGCTTCAGGAGGAAGCCGCGGGCAACGCCCCTCCGATCAAATAAACCCGCCGCCGCACTCCTGATCCGAAATCGCTCGACTTAGCGGTTGCAGGAACATAGAGGGAACGGATGGCCCAGCTCGAAGCGCTAGAAAAACTCGCGATTCTCGCCGATGCGGCCAAATATGATGCGTCGTGCGCGTCGTCGGGGACGGCGAAGCGGGACAGCAGGAGCGGGAAAGGTGTCGGGTCGACCGAAGGCATGGGCATTTGCCATGCCTATGCGCCTGACGGCCGCTGCATCTCGTTGTTGAAGATCTTGCTGACCAACAGTTGCATCTTCGACTGCCATTATTGCATCAACCGCAAAAGCTCGAACGTGCGACGCGCGCGCTTCACCGCCGCCGAGGTGATCCGGCTCACACTGTCCTTTTACAAACGCAATTATATCGAGGGGCTGTTCCTGTCTTCGGGGATCATCGGCTCGTCCAACTACACGATGGAGCAATTGGTCGAGGTCGCGCGAGCGTTGCGCGAGGATCATGATTTTCGCGGCTACATCCATTTGAAAACGATCCCCGATGCCGATCCCGAACTGGTGCGGCGAGCCGGGCTCCATGCCGACCGCGTGTCGATCAACGTCGAATTGCCGACCGTCGCCGGCCTTGAGCGGCTCGCGCCCGAAAAAGATGGAGCGCGAATCGAAGGCGCGATGCGCGACATGAAGGCCTCGATCGTCGACGCGCGCGACGCGAAGAAAAAATACAAATCAGCACCCGGATTCGCGCCTGCGGGCCAATCGACGCAGATGATCGTCGGGGCCGACGCGGCAAGCGATGGCGACATCGTCGTCAAGGCAAGCCAGCTTTACGATCGCTTCGGGCTGAGGCGAGTCTATTACAGCGCCTTTTCGCCAATCCCCAGCCCGAGCGCCGTGCTCCCGCTCAAGCGCCCGCCGCTGATGCGCGAACACCGGCTGTATCAATCGGACTGGCTGATGCGCTTTTACGGCTTCAAGCCTTCGGAAGTGGTCGATGCGGCAGGCGCGGACGGGATGCTGCCGCTCGACATCGATCCCAAGCTCGCCTGGGCGCTGAAATTTCGCGAATCGTTTCCGGTCGACGTCAATCGCGCGCCGAGGGAGCAATTGCTTCGCGTTCCGGGGCTTGGCGTCAAGGCCGTGACACGGATCCTGAGTTCGCGGCGCTGGCGCAGCATCACGCTGGCTGACGTTGCGCGACTGACGGTGTCGGTGGCCAAGGTGCGGCCCTTCATCGTCACCAGCGACTGGCGCCCGACATTGTTGACCGACCGCGCCGACTTGCGCGCCTTGGTCGCACCCAAGGTCCAGCAGCTGGACTTGTTTGCGGCGTGAACCGCCGGGACGCCGGTACGTTCTAACTGTCATGTTACCCGACGGCCCGATGATCGACGCGCACCGCGTGACCTTAAGCACCGAGGATGATTTCGACGGCTGGCGCGACGCGGCGCGCGGGCTGGCGGAAGCGGGCGTTCCGGCGGAGGCGATTGCGTGGCAGGTCGAGGGTGGCGCGGCCGACTTGTTCGCCGGACCCGATACCGGTCCGCCGCCGGCCGGGGCGAGCTTCGCCGTGCCGCGCTCGTTCGTCGCCCTCGCGCAAAAGGCGATTTGCCACTCGGATCGCGAGCGCTTCTCCTTGCTTTATGCCATGCTCCTCAAGCTGCGCGTCAATCGCGCGGCGATGGAGGATCGTGCCGACCCTTCGCTCGACCGGCTGGAGCGAATGGCCAAGGACGTTCGCCGCGACATTCACAAGATGCACGCCTTTGTCCGTTTTCGGGAAGTCGGGGATGCCGAGGGTGCGCGGTTTGTCGCCTTCTTCGAGCCCGACCATCACATCGTTCGCGCCGCCGCCGGTTTCTTCGTGCGCCGATTCACCACGATGCGCTGGTCGATCCTGACCCCCGGACTGTCGATCCACTGGGATGGCGCGACGCTCACCGAAGGCCCGGGCGCGACCCGCGCCGAGGCGCCCGACGGCGATCCGGTCGAGGCGGTGTGGAAGACCTATTACGCCAGCACGTTCAACCCGGCGCGGGTCAAGGTGAAGGCGATGACCAAGGAGATGCCCAAGAAATACTGGAAGAACATGCCCGAGACCGCACTGATCGGCGAATTGCTCGCCGGCGCCCAGAAGCGCGAGGCTGCGATGATCGAAACCTCGCGGAGCCAGGGACCGATGCTGCAATCCAACCGCGAAGCGTCTTGGGAAGCGTTGCGCGCGGAGGCGGCCAAATGCACGCGCTGCGACCTCTACCAATGCGCGACGCAGACGGTATTCGGCGAGGGACCGCTTGATCCGACGATCCTGTTCGTCGGCGAGCAGCCGGGCGACCAGGAGGATCTTGCCGGGCGGCCATTCGTCGGCCCCGCGGGGCAATTGTTCGACGCGGCGCTGGCCGAGGCCGGGATCGACCGCGCGACGACCTACGTCACCAATGCGGTCAAGCATTTCAAATTCGTCGCGCGCGGCAAGAAGCGCATCCATTCAAAGCCTGACGCGGGTGAGATCGAGGCGTGTCACTGGTGGCTCGGCCAGGAACGCGAGCTGATCCGTCCGCCGCTGACCGTTGCGCTCGGTGCCACCGCGGCGCGATCGCTGATCGGCAAAACAGTGACGATCGCCAAGGTTCGCGGCGCGGCGCTGATGCTCGCCGACGGCAGCGAATGCTGGGTGACGGTGCATCCCAGCTTCCTCCTCCGGCTGAAGGACGAACAGTCCCGCCGCACCGAACGGGCGCGCTTCGTGGACGACCTCAAGCGGATCCGGAGCCGTGCGGCCGAGGTGACCCGCTAAAGGCCGAAGCGGAGTGTCGCCCGCACCGTCCGCGGGTTGCCGGGCGTGATGTTGTTATCGTTGTGAGCGGGGGCGTAATAGTCCTGGCCCAGCAAATTCTCGAGATTGACCTGCACGCTCAACCGCTCGTTCAGCCGGAAATAGCCCGCCGCGTCCAACCGGGTGTAGGCCGGCAGTTCAACCGCGTTGCTGATCGACGTGAAGCTCTTTGACTGATGATAAACCCCGAGCCCGGCACCGATCCGCGGGCTGAAGTCATAGCGCCCCCACAACGATGCCTGAAGATCGGGTATTAGCGGCGCATTGCGCCCGATCATCGCCGGCACCGCGCTCTTGCGGATCTCAACATCCTGGATGGTAAGGCCGCCGCTGACCGAGAGGCGCGAACTGATCTCGCCGCGCATTTCCAGTTCGACGCCCTTGCTACGCTGCTCGCCCGTCAGCACCGTCTGAAGCGTCACGGGGTCGGTCTCGCGGGTGTTGGTGCGATCGAGCCGATATGCCGCCAGCGTCACGTCGAGACCCGGCAGCGCTCGCCACTTCGCCCCGACTTCGAGGTTCGTGAACCGTTCGGGCTTCAACGCCTCCAGCGTGACGTCGAGCGGATTGAACTGATCCCCCGACTGGGGCTGGAAACTGCGGCTGAAACTGGCATAGAGGTTGAGGGCGCGGACCGGCTTGACCACCAGGCCGAGACGCGGCGACCAGTGCTCGTCCTGACGTTCGAACGACTGGCCGTTGAGCAGATTGTCGACCGTAAGGTCGAACCAGTCGCGCCGAAGACCGGCGATGACTTCGACATGATCACCGATCTTGACCTGGTCCTGGACATAGAGCCCGATGGCGTCGGCGTCACTTCGAACCGAACGATTGCCGGGACCGGCGCGGAAGGTCGCCGGCGACACAAGAAACTCCTGCGCCAGCGCGACGTTTGTCCGGCGCCGGCTGCTCGTCGTCGCGACAGCCGAATCGAAGAACCCGTTGATCCGTTGATTGCGCGAGCGTTGGTCGGCGAAATCGGCGCCGACCAGCAAGGTGTGACGGAACGGCCCGGTTGTAAAATCGGCAACGAGGTCGTTCTGGATCAGCAGATTCTGCCGCTTGGTCGGATCGCGATAGGCCTCGATCGCGACCGTCTCGACGCCGGCGACGATTGTTGCGGGACCCGCCGCGAATACATTCTGATAGAGCTTGTCATAATCACCGTAGAGCGCTTTCGATGTCAGGCGCAACGACTCGCTGAACTCGTGCTCGACCTGAACGCGCCCGATTCGTGCCGCGAATCGGCTGCGGTTGAGGTCTTCGTCGCCGAACAAGGTCCGGTCGAAACCGTCGAGCGGGCGGGCCGGATCAGCGATCGAGCCCGCCGTCCTGCCACGAATGTCGGACGGAACACCGCGGTCGATCACGCGCCGGTCGCGGGCATATTCAAAACCCAGATCGATCCGCGTCGCTGGACCCGCCTCGATCGACAGTGTCGGATTGATGCCGATCCGGTGGCCCTCATATTTGTCGCGACGGTTGTCGAACTCCTCGTAGACGGCGTTGAGGCGGCCAGCGATGCCCGGGCCGAAGCGCTGGTTGGCGTCGCCTTCGACATACCAGGCGCCATGCTGGTCGGCGGAAATAGCGCCGCGAGCGAAAGTGCCATCGAGCGGACGTTTGCTGACGCGGTTGACCACGCCGCCGCCGCCGCCGCGACCAAAGATCAGCGCATTGGGGCCCTTGAGGACCTCGACCCGGTCGAGATTGTAGAGGCCCCGATAATATTGAACGTCGTCGCGCAGCCCATCGACGAAGAAGTCGGCGGTCGAATTATTGCCACGAAGGATGATCTGATCGCGATGCCCTTCGCCCTGCGCCACCAGGGCACCGGGTACGTAGCGCAGCACGTCACCGATGGAGCGCATGGCCTGATCTTCGATCTGCTGTTGCGAGATGACGCTGATCGTTTGCGGGACGTCATGGATCGGGGTTTCGGTCTTGGTCGCCGAGCGAATGTCCTTCACGCCATAGCCGTGGCGTTGGCCAGTCACGATGATGGGGGCCGGAGCGTCCACGGCCGCCGCATCATCAATCGGGCTGGAAACGATTGCGGCGGCGGTTAAGAGCAAATGGGCAGCGAACACGGTGAATTCCCCCGACTGGATTGTCGGGAGGATGACTAGCGTTAATGATAGTCATTCGCAATAGCATTCTTTTCTGGCTCGAAAATCGTGCTGCTTGAAACCTATTTCTTGCGAGTAAAATCCACACTCACGACGTTCGACCCATCCCCCACCGGTTCGGCAACCGGCGCGTCATTCTCGGGCGCTTCGTGGGCCTCATGGCCGTGGGGCGCGCCATCGGCCTGGAACTTGAGGCTGAAATCGACCGCGGGGTCGAC
The DNA here is from genome assembly GCA_030855425.1 of Pseudomonadota bacterium. The sequence goes on along the minus strand of JALYRH010000013.1, from coordinate 15,435 downwards.
GAAGTCGGTCACTGCCGCGAAGGGCACGACAAGCATGGAGGGCACGCCACCGAACGACAGGCCGACCGCGAAGCCGTCATCTTCGACCTTGAGGTCCCAGAAGCGGTGCTGGATGACGATCGTCATTTCGTCGGGGAACCGTTCCGCAAGGTGGGTCGGGATATCAACGCCGGGGGAGCGGGTCTTGAACGTGATGTAGAAATGGTGGCCGCCGGGCAGGGCGCCGGTCTTCTCGACCTCGTGCAGCACGCGCCCGACGACTTCACGCAACGCCTCCTGGACGATCTCATCATACGGAATCAAAGACTCAGGGGTTTCGTCGGTCATCACATTTCGTGGTAGCGAAGGCGGCCAAACGGTCAAGCCGGAGTCTGCCAACATGCCAATTGATGCCAAGCAGCCGTATGACGACAGCAACATCTTCGCGCGGATTCTGCGTGGCGAAGTGCCGGCCAAGCGCGTGATGGAGAGCGAGCATTGCCTTGCCTTCCACGACATCAACCCGCTCGCGCCGATCCACGTGCTCGTCATACCGAAGGGTGCATATGTCTGCTGGGACGATTTCGCGGCGACCGCGCCGGATGCCGAGATCGCCGATTTCACGCGTACCATCGGCAAGGTTGCCGCGGCGGTCGGCGCTGATAGCCAGGGCTACCGCCTGCTCAGCAACATCGGCAAACGCGGCGGGCAGGAAATCCCCCACCTCCACGTCCACATCTTCGGCGGTGCGCCATTGGGGCCGATGTTGGCGAAATAGTCGCACTCTTGCGCGACTCGGCATCGCGTGGGCTTCGGGGGATTGCGCGATGCGTCCGAGTCGCTAGGCTCGCCCCAAAGCAACAAGGGCCGATTGCACGGCCCGAAGCAGTTCAAGGGGACGGACATGATATTCGGGCGCGTAAAGCCACTCGATGCCATTTTGGCGACAGCCGAAAAGAAATCGCTCCATCGATCGCTGGGCGCATTCCAGCTGACTTTGTTCGGGATCGGCTGCATCATCGGAACCGGGATTTTCGTGCTCACCGCCGCCGGCGCGCAAAAGGCCGGTCCGGGCCTCATGCTCGCCTTCATCATCGCCGGTGCGGTGTGCATCGTTGCCGCCCTGTGCTACGCCGAAATCGCCGCGATGATCCCCGTCGCGGGCTCGGCCTACACCTACAGCTATGCGACGATGGGCGAATTTCTCGCCTGGACCGTCGGCTGGGCACTCGTGCTCGAATATGCGATTGCTGCCTCGGCGGTGTCGGTCGGCTGGTCGGGTTACTTTACCGGGACGATCCTCAACGATACGTTTGGGATCGCTTTGCCACCCTATCTTACCGCAGGCCCGCTTGCGCTCGGCGGCGCGCCGGGCGGCCTGATCAACCTGCCGGCGCTGATCATCGCCTTGCTCGTCACTTGGCTGCTGATGATCGGCACGAGCGAAAGCGCCAAGGTCAATTCGGTGCTGGTGACGATCAAGGTCGTCGCGCTGACCGCCTTCATCGCGCTGACCCTGCCCAACGTCGACAGCGCCAACTTCAACCCCTTCCTTCCCGCTGGCCTGTTCGGCGGCTTCGGGTCGGGCGTTGGAGCGGTCGGCGCGGCGGCGACGATCTTCTTCGCTTATGTCGGGTTTGATGCAGTTTCCACTGCTGCCGAAGAAACCAAGAATCCACAGCGCAACGTTCCCATCGGGCTGATCGGCAGCCTGCTGTTCTGTACCGTCTTCTACATCCTGGTTGCCGCCGGCGCGGTCGGCACCATTGGCGGCCAGCCGATCATGGGGCCGAACGGCATCCCTTTCCCGGCGGGTTCGGAAGAGCTCGCGCGCCAGTGCGCCATGCCGCAATATGCCGATGCCTTGGTCTGCTCCAAGGAGGCGCTGGCGCATGTCCTGCGCCAGATCGGCTTCGGGACGGTCGGCAATTTGCTTGGCTATGCCGCGATCCTCGCCTTGCCGTCGGTCATCCTGATCCTGCTGTTCGGCCAGACCCGCATCTTCTTCGTCATGGCGCGTGATGGGCTGCTTCCCGAGAAGCTCGCCGAGGTCCATCCGAAGTGGAAGACCCCGTATATCGTGACCGCCATCACCGGGGTGATCGTCGCCATCGCGGCAGCCTTCCTGCCGGTCGGTCAGCTCGCCGATATCGCCAATGCGGGTACACTTTACGCCTTCATGATGGTCGCGGTCGCGGTGATGCTGCTGCGCAAGCGCGATCCCGACCGCAAGCGCGCGTTTCGCGTGCCCGCGCTGATAATCATCGGCCCGCTGACGATCCTCGGCACCTTGTTCCTGTTCTTCAACTTGCCGGTGGCGGCGATGATCGTGCTCCCGGCGTGGAGCGCGATCGGATTGCTCGTCTACTTCGGCTACAGCCGCCGCCGCAGTCACCTCGGCCAAGGCCGGGTCGAGGTCCACGAAGACGAAATCGACGACATCGCGCCGCACATTCCGGGCATCGACGATCCCGATCACCGCCGCTGATCGAGCATCGTCAGACAAAAAGAAAGGGCGGTCCGGACATACCGGGCCGCCCTCTTCTTTTGTCCAGCCGGTAGGGCCTTAGCCGAGCAGGCCGCCCGCCAGCGCCTTGAGGTCGGTTTCGGGGCGGGCGCCATAGTGCTGGATCACTTCGGCGGCGGCGATCGCGCCGAGCTTGAGCGACACTTCGAGCCCGAGTCCGCGCGCTTGTCCGGCGAGGAACCCCGCCGCGAACAGGTCGCCCGCGCCGGTGGTGTCGACCAGCCGTTCGATCGGCTCGGCGGGGACCGACGCACGTTCGTCACCCGCTATTGCAATCGCGCCCTTCTCCGAGCGCGTCACGACCAATGTCGCGACCTTTGGCGCAACCGCGGCGACCGCGGTGTCGAAGTCGCTTTCGCCAGCCAATTCGATGATCTCGGCTTCATTGGCGAACAGGATGTCGATCCGTCCGTCATCGATCAGCTTGAGGAAGCTGTCACGGTGGCGAGAGATGCAGAAACTGTCCGACAGCGTGAACGCGACCTTGCGCGCGGCGGCACGGGCCGCGTCGATCGCGGCTTCCATCGCCGCGCGCGGCTCGGCCGGATCCCACAAATAGCCTTCGAGGTAGGTGATGCCCGCGCCCGCGACGGCGCCCAGGTCCACGTCCTTCGCCTCGAGTTGCTGCGCCGCGCCGAGGAAAGTGTTCATCGTGCGCTGGGCATCGGGAGTGACGAGGATCAGGCAGCGCGCGGTGGCGCCGACGTCGCTCCGCGCAGGGACAAGGAAATCGACGCCCTGCGCTTCGATGTCATGCTTGTAGATCTTGCCAAGCTGGTCGTCGGCGACCTGGCCGATGAAGCCGACACGCAGCCCGAACGCAGCGAGGCCTGCGGCGGTGTTCCCCGCCGACCCGCCGCTGACTTCGCGTCCCGGACCCATCACGCCGTAGAGGCGCACCGCCTCGGCTTCATCGATCAGGCGCATCGAGCCCTTGTCGAGCGCCTGGTCAGCGAGGAAGGTGTCGTCGGCGTCGGTGATGACGTCGACGATCGCATTGCCGATGCACAGCACGTCAAGGCTGGGGTTGGTCATGGAATGTCCTGCTAGCTTGAAAGCGCGGCGCGTAGCCGCCGCGGCGTTGTTCGACAAGCTTGCCAGCCTTGCGGCGGCACGCCACAAGAACTTCCATGCGTTTCTTTTTCATCGTCGCGGCCGTCGCCATGGTGGCGGGTTGCGGCACCACGCAAAAACCTGAAGTGAGCCCCGCTCGCCCCGTGCCGATCGATCGCGCCGAGCGTGGCGACCTGATCGGACTCGACTCCGCAACCCTCATCGAGCGATTCGGGCGAGCGCAGTTTCAAGTCCGCGAGGGCGACGGCAGCAAGCTTCAGTTCGCCGGCGGGTCGTGCGTCCTCGACGCCTATCTCTATCCCGCGACGAGCGGCGGGGGCTCGCCGCGCGTGATTCACGTCGACACCCGCGATCGCGAGGGGCGCGTCGTCGGCCAGGCCGCCTGCATCAGGATGATCGAGGCGCGCTGACGCTACAGCCGCGCGACCGCCCATGCGGCGGCGTCGGCCACCACTGGATCGTCGCTCGCCAGATGGCGTTCGACCGCGGGCCGCAGCGCCTCATCGCCGCTATTGCCCGCCGCGATCAGGCAATTGCGGATCATCCGCGCCACTCCAATGCGCTTGATCGGCGAGCCCGAAAACAATTCACGAAAGCTGGCATCGTCGAGGCCGAGCAGGTCGACGAGCGCCGGCGCGGCAAGCTCGGCGCGCGGCACGAAGGCGCGGTTCGCCTGCGCTTGCCCGGCGAAGCGGTTCCACGGGCACACCGCGAGGCAGTCATCGCAGCCGTAGATGCGATTGCCGATCGCGGACCGATATTCGTGCGGGATCGGCCCGGCATGCTCGATGGTGAGGTAGGAAATGCATTTGCGCGCATCGAGCCGGTGCGGCGCGACGATGGCGCCCGTCGGGCACGCATCAATGCACCGCGAGCAACTCCCGCAATGGTCGTTCGCGCGCGCATCGGGCTCGAGTTCGAGCGTGGTGTAGATCACGCCGAGGAACAGCCAATTGCCATGCTCGCGGCTGAGGAGATTGGTATGCTTGCCCTGCCACCCCAGCCCCGCCGCGGCCGACAGCGGCTTTTCCATCACGGGCGCGGTGTCGACGAACACCTTGAGCTGACAACCGGCCTCGTCCGCCAGCCAGCGGCCCATCGCCTTCAATGCCTTCTTGATCACCTTGTGATAGTCCGCGCCTTGCGCATAAACCGAGATGCGCCCGCGGCTCGGCTCGCTCGCCAGCGCCATCGGGTCGCTCGCCGGGGCATAGCTCATCGCCAAAGCGATCACCGAGCGTGCCTCTGGCCACAGGCCTTCGGGGCTGGCGCGCTGCTCGGCGCGATCGGCGATCCAACCCATCTCGCCATGGTGTCCCGCCGCGATCCAGTCGCGCAGGCCATGCCCGGCGTGGGGCGCGGCGTCGGCGCGCGTGAAGCCACAGGCGACGAAACCGAGCTCCGCCGCCTTGGCGCTTATTGCTTCTTTCAACTCTACGGCCCTAGACACGTCTTCCCTTACCCCGTGCGCCCCGACTTTGTCGAAGGGCTGCCCTGTCGCCAGCGTGGAAAGAACGCCGTTGCTTCGACCAGTTCAGCACGAACCGACCCCCCACGGCCTCGCCGCCGAGGCCTGTGGCCTGGTCAAGGAATTCGACGGCAAGCGCGTCGTCGACGGGGTCAGCCTGTCGGTCCCGGCGGGGAGCATCAGCGGAATCCTTGGCCCCAATGGTGCGGGCAAGACCACCACGATCCGCATGTTGCTGGGGATCATCGACCCCAGCGAAGGCACCCGTCGCCTGCTTGGCCGTGACCAGCCGCTGGAGGCGGCGCGGGAGGTCGGCTACCTTCCCGAAGAACGCGGACTTTACCCGGCGATGGCGGTTGTCGAGGCGATCGCCTTCATGGGCGCGCTGCGCGGCTTGCCAATTGCGGTCGGACGGCGCCGCGCGGTCGAGTTGCTCGAGGGGCGCGGCTGCGGCGATTGGGCGCGGCGACCGATCCGTACGCTGTCGAAGGGCATGGCGCAGACCGTGCAATTGCTCGGGACGATCGTTCATGCTCCCAAATTGATCGTGCTCGACGAGCCCTTCTCGGGGTTGGATGCGCTCAACCAGGAGAAGCTCGAGCAGCTGATCCGCGACCAGGCCGCGGCCGGCACAACGGTGATCTTTTCGACCCATGTCATCGCCCACGCCGAGCGCCTGTGCGAGCGCGTCGCGATCATCGCCGAGGGGAAAGTGGCGTTCGAAGGCCGCGTCGACGAGGCGCGCAACCAGCTTCGCCCGATCGTCCATTTGCGGACCCGCGCCGACGACGGTACATGGCGCGCCGCTTTCCCACCGGCGGCGCAGCGGATCGGGGGCGAGTGGCGTTTCGAGCTTCCCGAAGGCGGGCCCGAGCCGTTGCTCAAGGCGTTGCTCGACGGCAATGCCGGGATCGAGACGCTGAGCATCGAGCGCCCCGGGCTCCACGACGCCTTCATCGCCATCGCCGGAGCCGCCGCGGCGGAGGCGATGGATGATGCCCCGCCGCAGGAGCAACCCGCATGAGCCTTCCCGAGACGTTCCGCGCGGCGTTCGTCGTCGGCCGCCGCGACTTCATCGCGACGGTATTCAGCAAGACCTTTCTGCTGTTCCTGATCGGACCTTTATTTCCGGTCGTGATGGCGGTCGCGTTTGGCGGAATTGGTCAACGCATCGATTCCAGTCGCGCTGCGCCCCAAGTCGCGGTGATTGCGTCGCCGGCCGATTATCAGGCGCTCGTCGCCGCGCGCGAGCGCTTGTCCCCACTCGCCCAGGACCGGCCGTTCATTGCGCTGGGCCGCGCCGACCCTCGCCCCGACCTGGCCGCACAGCGCGATGCCTTGCTCAACGACAAGAAGGTCGAGCGCGTCGGCGTGCTTGATGGCGGGCTCGACCGTCCGCACTTCACCGGCGCGGTCAAGGCCGACGGAAACAGTGTCCGCCAGATCGGGATGTTCGTCGACGAGGCGCGGCGCATCCGCGCCGGCTCTCCACTCCCGCGCGGCGCGGCGATGCAAGTGACGTTGACAAAAACGTCGTCGAGCTCGGTTGCCTTTGGTCAACAGATCGTTGCGCGCGGCGGCCAGACGATCCTGTTCGTGCTCACCATCCTGCTCGCAGGCATGTTGTTGTCGCAATTGATCGAGGAAAAATCGAACAAGGTGATTGAGATTCTCGCCGCTGCGGTGCCGATCGATGCGATCTTCCTCGGCAAGTTGTTTGCCATGCTGGCGATGTCGCTGGTCGGGATCGCGGTGTGGACCAGCGTCGGCGCGATCGCGATTGCTTATTGGGTCGGCGGGGGGCTTGGCGCGCTTCCCGTCCCGGCGCTTGGCTGGCCGATGTTCCTGGCGCTGATCCTCGTCTATTTTTCGATGAGCTATTTGCTCATCGGCGCGGTCTTTCTCGGCATCGGCGGACAGGCCGCGACGGTGCGAGAAGTCCAGACGCTGTCGATGCCGGTGACGATGGCGCAAGTCGTGATCTTTGGCCTCGCCAGCCTCGCGGTTGGCCAGCCCGACGGGCGCGAGGCGATCGCCGCGGCGATTTTCCCGCTGTCGTCGCCCTACGCCATGATCGCGCGGGCCGCCGAGCAGGACGCGCTGTGGCCGCACCTTGTCGCTTTGGTCTGGCAGGCCGTCTGGGCCGCGCTGATCCTCAAATTCGCCGCCGCCATGTTCCGCGCCAGCGTCTTGAAGTCAGGCCCGTCACGCCGCTGGCCGTGGCAGCGCAAGGTGGCCTAGCCGATCGCCGCCCGCGCCGTTTCGGTAAGCTGCGCCATCAGTGCCTTGTGCGGGAAGGGACCGTGGCTGATCCGGGCGATGCCGGCGCTGGCCCATTCGGCCTTCGACGGCGCGCCGGGGTAAGCGATCGCGTTGATCGGCAGCGGGACCGCCGCGACCACACGCTCGACCAACCGCAAATCGCCCAGCCGCGGCACGAAGAAACCGCTCGCCCCGGCATCGGCAAACGCCTTGCCGCGCTCAATCGCATGGTCCGCCAGCGCCTGGTCATGGTCGGCGGGCTCGGCCTTCAGGAACAGGTCGGTGCGCGCATTGATGAAAAAGGCGTCGCCCACTGCGCGTCGGCCCGCGGCGATGCGGCGGCACTGCAGGTCGAGCGGAAGAAGCCCCTCCCCGCCAATCACCTGATCCTCGAAATTGCACCCCACCGCGCCGGTGTCGGCAAGCGCCTTCAGGTTCGCCGCGCCTTGTTCGGGATCGACCGAATAAGCCCCTTCGAAATCGACGCTCAGCGGAAGCTCGCACGCCGCGACGATCCGCCGCGCATTGGCGAAGGCGAAGTCGAGCGGCACCCGTTGCCCATCGCCAAAGCCTGCCGCGTCGCCGACCGGGTGGCTCCCGGTCGCGAGCGCTGTGGCTCCCGCCGCGACCACCGCGAGTGCGCTGCCGACGTCCCAGATATTATACAAAATGACGGGATCGCCCGGCACGTGGAGCGCAGCGAAGGTTGCAAACTTGCTCATTCCGGCGCTCCACCCAGCTGTTGCCACAGCTCGACCTTGATCCCATCGGGGTCAAGGATCCATGCGAAGCGGCCATAATCCTCGTCCTGCCGCCCGAGGATGGCAACGCCCTTGGCCGCGAGGTCCGCGATCATTCCGTCGAGATCGTCGACGCGAAGATTTATCATGAAGCGCTCGCCGCTCGGCGCGAAATAGTCGCTATCGTCCTTGAACGGCGACAGCAAGGTGAAGCCTTCGGCATCGTCCTTCTTGAACGGGAACATCGCCCCCCATTCGCCGCCAACGCCGAGCTTGTCCTGATACCAGGCCTTGGTCGCTCCGGTGTCCGCGACCTTGTAGAAAATTCCGCCCAATCCCGTGACGCGCGCCATGTCGGCCCTCCTCTAGTGGACGAACCTCGCCACCACATCGCGATAGCTGCGGCTGACCTTCACCTGCGCGCCACTGTCGAGCACCAGGAAGCATTCGCCGTTGGTATGCGGCTTGACCTGCTTGACCAGGTCGAGGTTGACAATCGTCGAACGGTGAACGCGCTGGAAACGGCGCGGGTCGAGGCGTTTTTCGAGGTCCTTCATTGTTTCGCGCAGGATCAGCGTATTGTCGCCGGTCTGGATGCACATGTAATCGCCCGCCGCGTCGATCCGCTCGATCGTGTCGACGTCGACCCGGAAAATCTGGCCCTGGTCGCGGACATTGATCAATTTTTCGAAGCGATTGGCGGCGATCGCGTCGTCGCCCCCTTGCTCGTCGGCGTAGGTTTCGGCCGCTTCGGGGGCGTGCTCGGCAAGCGCTTCCTTGAGGCGCCCGACTTCCTCGACCCCGCGCTTTTCGGACAGCCGCTGGCGAACGCGGTCCATCGTCCCCGCCAGCCGGTCTTCGTCGACCGGCTTCATCAGATAGTCGACCGCCTGGCTTTCGAACGCGCGAAGTGCATGATCACCGAAGGCGGTGACGAACACGAACAATGGCGGTTCAACCTCCATCAACCCCTGGATCACCGAGAAGCCGTCGAATCCCGGCATCTGGATGTCGAGGAACACCAGGTCGGGCTTGTGGGTCTTGATCTGGCGAATCGCCTCGCGGCCGTTGGCGGCGGTGGCGACGATCTCGACATCGTCATGCGCCTCGAGCCGCAGGCGCAGCCCCTGCGTGGCGAGCGTCTCGTCATCAACGAGGATCGTGCGGATGGTCATGGGCGGTCCTTATCGGAGGTATCGAGGGGAATTTCGATGATAACGCTGTAACCCCCCTGTTCGTTCGTTCGCGTGGTAAATCCGTGCGCCGGGCCATAGGCCTGCGCCAGCCGGTCCTGGATGTTGGCCAGCCCGACCCCGGTCGAATTGACCGACACCAGCCCCGCGCCGCCCCCCGGGCCGCTGTCGGCGACTTCGATCCGCACCGCCTGGCCCTCGCGCGTCGCGGTGATCCAGATGTCGGCGCCATCCTCGGCCGGGGTGACGGCATATTTGATCGCATTTTCGACCACCGGCTGGAGCAATAGCGACGGCAATCGCACCCCGATTGTTTCGGCCTCGATGCGAAAATGGGATCGCAGGCGGTCTTCGAACCGCATCTTTTCAATTTCGAGGTAGAGCTTGAGCGTTTCCACCTCCTGCGCCAGCGTGACCTGCGCGGTCGGCTCGTTGGCGAGCGTGTAGCGCAGGAACGACGACAGTCGCGCTAGCATCGCATTGGCGCGTTCGGTCTGCTTGAGCAGCACCAGCGTCGAGATCGAGTTGAGCGTGTTGAACAGGAAGTGCGGGTTCAATTGGTAGCGCAGCATCGCCAGCTGCGCCGAGCTTGCCTGGCTCTCGAGCTTCTCGCGCTGATCGATCTCCTCTTCGAGCAAAAGATAGTAATTGATCCCGTAATAAAGCGCCGACCACGCCGCGAGGAGCGAGAAATCGAGGATGATCGCGCCGAAATATTCGACCCCCGCCGGGCGCACATCAAGCCGTACGAAGGTGACGAAGCTCCACGTTTCGATGAACGAGAATGCCGCTGAGGCGAGCAGCACCGTGGCCAGGCTGATCAGCACCGTCCACAGCGCGCGCATCACGATCAGCCGGCGGTAGAGCGACGCCATCAGCAGCGTCACCGAATAACCGGTGGCGGTCAAAAGCAGCGTGTGAACAATGAACATCGCCCCCATCGAATTGGCGATGCCCGACAGCGAACGGAGGATGAAATAGCCGGCCCAGCCGATCGACTGGAGCACCCAGAAGGCGCGATTCTTGTCACCGAAGAATGGCCCGTCGAGCCCAACGCCCTGAAGGATTGGCCGCGCTGGCCCCTTCGAGCGCCGCGCGGGCAGCGTCAACGGCGCGCTCCCCGGGAGAGGCTCGCTCGCCATCAGCGCTCGAAGTTCACATCGCATCGCATGGCCACAGGATATAGGCGGGAGCGCGACGCGCGGCTAGGGTTGGCGATTGCTTCGTTGCGGGTTTAGGGTCAAGCCATGGATCAGCCTGACCCCGCCGCCCAAGCCACCTTCCGCAGCATGGACGAAGGCACTCCCGATGACTGGCGTGCGATCGGACAACATTTCGGTCCCTTTGCGAACGGCCTCGCCGACCGCGTGCTGACGCATTTGCGGCTGCTCGACGGCGATTATGGCGGCTTCCCGATCGACCGGTTGCAGCACAGCCTGCAGACCGCGACCCGCGCCCACCGCGCCGGGGAGGACGAGGCGTACGTGGTGATGGCGCTGCTCCACGACATTGGCGACACGCTTGGCAGTTTCAATCATCCCGACATTGCCGCGGCGATCTTGAAGCCGTTCGTCGATGCGCGACTGCACTGGATGTGCGAGCATCACGGCGTCTTCCAGGGCTATTATTTCTTCCACTATCTTGGACTCGACCGCGACATGCGCGAACAGCTTCGCGGGCATCCCCATTTCGAGGATACCGCGCACTTCTGCCAAGCCTATGACCAGGCCGCATTCGACAAGGATTATGACAGCGCCCCGCTCGACTTTTTCGAGCCGATGGTGCGGCGATTGTTCGCGCGGCCGGTGAATAGCATCTACATGGGTGTCGCCGAGTCGGGTTGAGGAGAGTGCGTTGCAGTTTCGTGGGTTGATCGCTGGCGCCGCGGCGCTGTTCCTCGCCGCCTGTCAATCGGGCGACGCGCCCGCACCGCAGGCCGCCGCCCGTGTCGTGGCGCCGATCCTGACCGGCGCCGACGCGGTCGATATCCACAGCTATGCCAAGCCACTTGAAGCGCGAGTGACGCATGTCGCGCTCGATCTTAACGTTGATTTCGACGCCAAGCGCGTCGGCGGCACCGCGACGCTCGACCTCCAGGCCAAGCCGGGGGTGAATAGCATAACCCTCGACGACAAGGGGCTCGAGATATCCGCGATCACTACCGCGGACGGCAAGCCGCTGCCCTACACCGTCGGCGCGGTCGACCCGATCCTCGGCGCGCCGCTGACGATCGAGATGGGGGCGGCGAAACAGATCGTCATCCGTTACAAGTCGGCCCCCGACAGCGGCGCGCTGCAATGGCTGACCCCCGAACAGACTGCGGGCAAGAAGCATCCCTATCTGCTCAGCCAAGGTCAGGCGATCGAGAATCGCAGCTGGATCCCGACCCAGGATTCGCCCGGGGTGCGTCAGACGTGGGAGGCGAAAATCCGCGTCCCCAAGGCGCTCACCGCGGTGATGTCCGCGCCCAAGGCAGGTGAGACGGTGACCGACGCCGACACCCGCGTCTTCAGTTACAAGATGGACAAGCCCGTCGCGCCCTATCTGATCGCGATCGCGGTCGGTGACCTCGCCTTCCGCGAGCTCGGGCCGCGCACCGGGGTGTGGACGGAGCCGGCGATGCTCGACAAGGCCGCCGCCGAACTCGCCGACACCGAAAAGATGGTCGCCGCCGCCGAGAAATTGTTCGGGCCTTATCAATGGGGCCGCTACGACATGCTCGTCCTGCCCCCGTCCTTTCCGTTCGGCGGCATGGAAAATCCGACGCTGACCTTTCTTACCCCGACCTTCATCGCCGGCGACAAGAGCCTGACGAGCCTGATCGCGCACGAGCTGGCGCATAGCTGGTCGGGCAATCTCGCGACCAACGCCACCTGGGCCGATTTCTGGCTCAACGAAGGCATGACAACCTATGCCACGACGCGCATCGTCGAGGCGGTCTATGGCCCCAAGGTCGCAGCGCAGCAGGTCGCGCTCGGCCATGATGCGATGCGTGCGGCGATCACCGACAATGGCGGTCCGGCGGGGCCCGACACGCGGCTCCACATCGATTTGAAGGGGCGCAGCCCCGACGACGGGCTGACCGACATTGCCTATGAAAAAGGCGCCGCTTTCCTCCGCACGATCGAGCAAGCGGTTGGGCGCGAGCGGTTTGACGCGTGGCTCAAGGGCTGGTTCAGCCGCCACAAGTTCGAGCCGGTGACGACTGCAATCTTTCTCGCCGACATCCGCAAGCACCTCATCAAGGGCGATGCGGGGCTCGAAACCCGACTCGCGCTCGACACTTGGGTCAATGATCCCGGCATCCCCGCCAACCTCGCCCCCGCCGACCCGAAGGCCTTTGCCGAGGTTGATGCCGCCGTCGCGGCGTACAAGACCGGTGCCCAGCCCGCGACCGAGGTGTGGCAGCGCTGGACCACCGACGAAAAATTGCGCTTCCTCACCCGCCTCGACAAGAAACAGCCGACCGCGCGGCTGGCGAGCCTCGACCGCGCTTATGGCCTGGCGACCGAGGGCAACAATGAGGTTCGCTTCGCCTTCCTCACGCTCGCGGTCGCGGCGCGCTACGATCCGGCAATTCCCGCGCTCGAACAGTTCCTGCTCATGCAGGGGCGGCGCAAGTTCGTCCGCCCGCTGATCACCGCGCTCGCCGCCGACGCGGCGTGGGGCCGGCCGATCGCGACGCGGGTCTATGCCGAGGCACGCCCGCTCTATCATCCGGTGACCGTCCGCGATCTCGACAAATTGGGTTTGAAAGGACCAGCTTCGGAGCCAGCTTTAACCGCGAAGTAACGCTCTTGCGCCTAACACTGCTCGCTCAACAGTGGATGAGCGCATGTACGAGGCACCGGACCGATATAAGCGCATGATTTCGGCCCGCCTTCCTGGCGGCGAATCGCTTGGCCTGTCGAACGATCTGGCGAGTCAGGACGACATGAGTTCGCCGCTGCGCGACACCCAATTGCTCGCGCGTTCGCAGCTGTCCGCCTTCTTCGCCTCGGCCAATGCGGTCGCGGCGCTGCTCCTCGCCGCCAGCCTCTACGGCCATGTGTCGCTCATCGTGCTGCTTGGCTGGTCGGGCGCAGTCGCGGCCGGCAATCTCGCTGCGATGCACCTCGCGCGGACCCAGGCGATCACCCACGTCGGGCGCTCGGGTCGCAAAGTGCCCCAGTGGCAGATGGTCGGCGAAGTGCTCGCCCGCGCCATCCTGTTCCTGTCGCTCCCGGTCAGCTGTTTTTCCTCGCTCCCCCCCGACCTTCAGGTTGTCACCGCATCGATCCTCGCCGGACTGGGCGTCGCGGCGCTTGGGCTGGTGGTCGTGCCGGCGTGCGTCATGGCGTGGATGTCGTGCTTCGTCGGTGCGCTGAGCGTGATCCTGGTGATGGCGCGCGAGACGGTTCCACTCGGACACATGCTGTCGATCCTGTTCACCCTCGGGGTGGCAGTGTTGGGGGTCGTGATGGTCGCGCGCTGGACGCTCGGCCAGCTCGAGACCAACGCCGACGTCGGCTCGCAATCGGCGAGCTCGAGCCTGCTGCTTCAGGAGTATGAGCAGCGCGGCGTTGGCTGGCTGTGGCAGGTCGATGGCGAAAACCGGGTCACCTACATCAGTTCGCGCATGACCGCTTTGCTCGGCCGGCCGTCGTCGGCGATCCTCGGCCATTCGCTTCCGGCCTTGCTTGGCGGCCACGCCGAGCTGGGCCGGGTGCTGCTTGGCAAGCAGCCGTTCAACTCGCTTGAGATGGAATTGAAGACTGCGCGGGGAACCCGCTGGATCTCGATCGCGGGCGATCCGATCATCGACACCGCAGGCCGCTTCGAAGGCTTCCGCGGGGTCGGCAGCGACATCACCGAAGTGCGCCAGACTCAGGAGCGGCTGACCCACCTCGCCAACATGGACGTGCTGTCGGGCCTGCCCAACCGCGGCCGCGTGCGCCAGCTGCTCGGCGAGGCGGTGCGCCACGCGACGAGCAGCAATGTGCCGTGCGCGATCATGTTCCTCGACCTCGACGGGTTCAAGCCGGTCAACGATACCTTTGGCCACCCCAAGGGCGATGCCGTGCTTCAGGCGGTGGCCAAGCGCTTGTGCGACGAGGTCGCCGCCGAAGGTCATGTCGGGCGCATGGGCGGCGACGAATTCGCGATCGTGATCACCGATGCCCAGTCGCGGCTCAAGGTCGAGGCGCTGGCCGACCGGATCCTCAAGTCGATCGCCGAACCTTACATGATCGACCAGACCGAAATCCGCATCGGCGTATCGATCGGCTGCGCGTTCGGCCCGATCGACGGGGCGACGGTCGACGACCTGATCCTCAAGGCCGACCTCGCGCTTTACGAAGCCAAGGGTGCGGGCCGCGGTGTGACCAAATATTTCTCGTCCGCACTCCAGTCGGAGCAAGAAGACCGCCTCCAGCTCGAAGCCGACCTGCGCACCGCGATCGTCGCCAAGCAATTCCATCTGCTGTACCAACCGCTAGTCAACGCCAAGACCCAGAAACTGGTCGGGTTCGAAGCGCTGCTCCGCTGGAACCACCCGAGGCGCGGCCTGATCCCGCCCCCGGTCTTCATCCCCGTCGCGGAGGAATGCGGGCTGATGATGCAGCTCGGCGAATGGGTCATCGACGAAGCGGTGCGCGCCGCTGCGTCATGGCCAGAGCCGATCACCATGGCGATCAACATCAGCCCCAAGCAAATCGTCGCCCCGTCGCTGCCCAACATCGTCAGCCAGGCGCTGGCGCGCAACAAATTCCCCGGCAACCGCATCGAGCTTGAAGTCACCGAGGGCGTATTCCTTGGCGACAGCAACCTGACGCTCGACGTGATGAAACGCTTGCGCGCGCTCGGCGTCGGCATCGCGCTCGACGATTTCGGCACCGGCTACTCGTCGATCGGCTACCTTAACAAGGCTGTATTCCACAAATTGAAGATCGACGGCAGCTTTGTCCGCGAAGCCGGAACCCGGCCCGAAAATGTCGCGATCATCCAGTCGATCGTTCAGCTCGCCAAGAGCTTCCGGATGAGTGTCACGGCGGAGGGGGTCGAGACCGCCGAGGATTTCGAGCGCATGCGCGATCTCGGCTGCGATACCATCCAGGGTTATTTGTTTGGTCGCCCACTAAGCTTCGAGCGCGCCAACCAAATGGTACTCGGTCTCGGCACGCGCCAGATGGCGGGCTAGTGTCTGTTGCAGTC
>JALYRH010000084.1 GCA_030855425.1 Pseudomonadota bacterium | reverse complement strand
CTGCGCAGCGATCCCGGCGGGTTCAGTGGAACGCTCAGCGTCGGCGGCGGCGGGCTGGCGGGGACGCTCGACTTCCGCCCGGTCGGCGGCGATCAGCAGATCGAGGCGCACCTTACCGCGAACAATGTCACATTCCCCGGCCCACCGCCAATAGCGGTGCGTGACGGGCGGATCGACGGAACAATCCTGCTCAGCCCAGGCCGGACCAGCATCGACGGCACGCTGACCGCACGCGGGCTCCAATCGCGGGGCCTGAGCCTTGCCCGGCTCACTGCGCAGGCACGACTGGTCAACGGAGCGGGGCAGGTCCGCGCTTCGCTCGCCGGGCGGCGCGGCCATGCGTTCGACTTCGTCACCGTTGCCGAGGTCGCACCGGAGCGGATCAGCCTGACCGGCAAGGGTCAGGTCGAGCGCCGTGCCCTGTATCTCGACAGCCCGGCCGTGCTGACCCCGGTCGCGGGCGGATGGGCGCTCGCCCCGACACGGATACGCTTCGGCGGCGGGCGCGCCACCGTGTCGGGTCGAAGTGGTGCCGCGCCCGAGCTCCACGCCGATATTCAGGCAATGCCGATGCAATTGCTCGATTTGCTATACCCGCGCCTCGGGCTGGGCGGCATCGCGAGCGGGCGGATCGATTATCGCTGGGCGGGAAGGCCGAGCGGGCGCGCCGACCTGCGCGTGCGCAATTTGAGCCGTGCCGGGCTGGTGCTCGCGTCGAAGCCGATCGACCTTGGCGTGGCGGCGATGCTCGACGGGGCAAACGCAGCGCTGCGCGCGGTCGCGGTCAGCGACGGCCAGACCATCGGTCGGGCGCAGGCGCGGTTCGCACCGCTCGGCGCAGGGCCGACGCTCGCCGCCTTGCTCAACGCGCCGATGCGGATGCAGGTTCGCTACCAGGGACCGGTTGACACGCTGTGGCGCCTGTCGGGGGTCGAATTGTTCGACCTGTCGGGACCGATCGCGATCGGCGCCGATATCGGCGGGCGGATGATCGACCCGGTGATCCGCGGCTCGCTTAGCGCGCGCGGCGCGCGGCTCGAAAGCGCGGTGACCGGGACTGTGATCGACCAGTTGCAAGCCGCAGGTCGGTTCAGCGGCTCGCGGCTGGCGCTGAGCGAGATTGGCGGCGTGACCCCCGGCGGCGGATCGATCCGCGGGCAGGGCACGATCGATTTCGCGGGCGGATCGCCGGCGATCGACCTCCGCTTCGACGCCGCCAGGGCGCGCTTGCTCGACCGCGACGACATTCGAGCCGATGTCAGCGGCCCGATCGCGATCCGGTCGCGGGTCGGCGGGGGCGGGACGATCAGTGGCGACCTGCGGCTCAACAGCGGGCGTTTCGCATTGGGCCGCGCATCGGCCGCGTCGCGCGTGCCGCGGCTTGACGTCCAGCGCGCGAGCAATGACCCCGCTGAGGTGATCGAGCTTGCTCAGCTCAAGCCGTGGGCGCTCGACCTCAAGCTGACGGGCGGCGAGCTGGTTGTGCGCGGGCTCGGTATCGACAGCCGCTGGACCACCGACCTCGCGATCGCCGGGAGCGCCGATGCGCCGCGCTTGACGGGCCAGGCCAACCTCGTGCGCGGCAATTATGAATTTGCCGGGCGATCGTTCCGGCTTGACCGCGGAACGATCCGCTTTCGCGGGGAAAACCCGGTCAACCCGTTGCTCGACATCCGCGCCGAGGCGCAGGTGCAGGGGGTCGACGCGGCGGTCAGCGTCCAGGGCAGCGGGCTCGAACCCGAAATCGCGTTCACCAGTAATCCGCAACTGCCGCAGGATGAATTATTGTCGCGCATCCTGTTCGGCACCGGGATCACCAATTTATCGGCTCCCGAGGCGCTTCAGCTGGCGACCGCGGTGGCATCGCTCCAGTCGGGATCGGGCAGCCTCGACCCGATCAACGCCGTGCGCCGCGCGGTCGGGCTCGATCGGTTGCGCATCCTTCCCGCCGACGTCGCGACGGGGCAGAAGACCGCGATTTCGGCGGGCAAATATCTCGGGCGCAAGCTGTTCGTCGAAGTGATTAGCGACGGGCAGGGCTATTCGGCGACGCGGATCGAATATCAGGTAACCCGCTGGCTGTCGCTGCTGGCGTCGGTATCGACGATCGGCCGGGCCAGTGCCAATGTCCGCGCCAGCAAGGATTATTGACGCTCGGGAGCGGCCGTCATTGCGAGGAGCGCAACGACGCGGCAATCCAGTTGCGCGGCTGGATGGCTGCGCTACGCTCGCAATGACAATCGGGGGAGGGCAGGGCGTGGACACCGGCATGATAATTTCACTCGCGGCCTATTTCATATCGATGCTCGGAATCGGTCTGTGGGCGTGGAAAAAGTCGACCGATGACATTGACGGATATCTGCTCGGCGGTCGTCGCCTGAGTGCTCCGGTCGCGGCTCTTTCCGCAGGTGCTTCGGATATGTCGGGGTGGCTGCTGCTGGGTCTTCCCGGCGCCGCCTTCGTTGCCGGATTAAGCGCTGCGTGGATCGTCATCGGCCTCTTCGTCGGCGCACTATTAAACTACATTATCGTCGCTCCTCGTCTGCGAGTTCATACGGAACGAACAGGGGATTCGATCACCATCCCCGAGTTCTTCGAGAAGCGCTTCGACGATCGCAGCCATGGACTTCGTGTCATCGCCGCAGTCGTGATCATCATTTTTTTCGCTCTCTACACATCAGCCGGAATCGTTTCCGGGGGTAAATTGTTCGAAAGTGCGTTCGGTGCCGATTACGCGCTGGGGATATGGGTCACCGCCGGCGTCGTCGTGCTCTACACTTTGTTCGGCGGTTTCCTCGCGGTCAGCCTGACCGATTTCGTCCAGGGCTGCATCATGGTCGTTGCTTTGATCCTCCTGCCGCTGGTCGCATTTTCGGAGCTCGGCTGGCAATTCACCGGCGCGCTTACGACCGCTAAGCCTGGCGCTTTCGACATGATGGCGAACATGAGCACGTTGGCGGTGATCTCCTCGCTTGCTTGGGGACTCGGTTATTTTGGCCAGCCACATATCATTGTTCGCTTCATGGCAGTGCGATCGGTTCGCGACGTGCCGGCGATGCGGAATATCGGCATGACCTGGATGGGCGTCGCGTTAATCGGGGCGGTATCGACCGGATTGATTGGTGCTGCCTACGTGGCCCGCACGGGCACGCCTATCGACGATCCGGAAACGATCTTCATCCTTCTCGCCCAGGTGCTTTTCGACCCATTGATTACGGGCTTCCTGCTAGCGGCGCTCCTCGCGGCGATCATGAGCACCATTTCTTCACAGCTGCTTGTCTCGTCGAGCTCGCTAACCGAGGATTTTTACCGAATCTATCTTCGCAAGGAAGCGAGCCAGAAAGAACTGGTGACGGTTGGTCGCATTTGTGTCCTCGCCGTCGCCCTCCTCGCGATCTGGCTGGCCTACGATCCGGACAACACTATTCTCGGGTTGGTCGCCAATGCCTGGGCCGGGTTCGGTGCCGCCTTCGGCCCGGTTGTCATCCTCTCGCTTGTTTGGAAGCGAATGACCCGCAACGGCGCGCTGGCTGCAATCCTCGTCGGCGCTGGCACGGTCCTGTTCTGGATTTACGCGCCGGTGCTCCCAGGGGGAGCCACGTTGAGTTCCGTCCTGTATGAGATTGTGCCGGGGTTCCTGCTGGGCGGGCTAGCCGGGATTGTGGTTAGCATTGCCGGACCTGGTCCTCCCGAAAACGTTGTACGCACATTCGAGGCGAGTGAGGCGGAACTGTCCGCTGCGCGGGCATCAGCAAAGGCGGAGGTGGCACCCGATGCCTGACGCCAGGCACCGGCTGCGCAATATCGTTGGTGGGTCGGCGGGCAATCTGGTCGAATGGTTCGACTGGTATATCTACGCCAGCTTCAGCCTTTATTTCGCGCCGGTGTTCTTCCCGCAGGGTGACCGCACCGCCCAATTGCTGTCGACCGCGGCGGTGTTCGCGGTCGGGTTCGTGATGCGTCCGATCGGCGCCTGGCTGTTCGGAATGTACGCCGACCGGAGGGGGCGCAAGGCGGGGCTGACGCTGTCGGTCAGTTTGATGTGCGCGGGCTCGCTGATGATCGCGGCGGCGCCGACCTATGCCGCGGCCGGGCTGCTGTCGCCGGCGATCCTGATCGTCGCGCGAATGATCCAGGGGCTCAGCCTCGGCGGTGAATATGGCTCGAGCGCGACCTATTTGAGCGAGATGGCGGGCAAGGAGCGGCGCGGCTTCTGGTCGAGCTTCCAATATGTCACGTTGATCGCCGGGCAATTGATCGCGCTCGCATTGCTGTTGCTGCTGCAGGCGGCAATGCCCGAGGCCGAGCTCGAGAATTGGGGGTGGCGCATCGCCTTCCTCGTCGGCGCGCTGCTCGCGATCGTGGTGTTCGTCATCCGCCGCCGACTGAGCGAAAGCCCGAGCTTTGCCGCCGCGGCGAGGTCGGGGAAAGTGTCGAGCGGGACGGCGCTGCTGCGCGATCACCCGCGCGAAGCTCTGCTGGTGATGGCGCTGACCGCCGGCGGGACGCTCGCGTTTTACGCTTACACGACATATATGCAGAAATACCTCGCCAACACGGTCGGGTTCGACCGTGAAACGGCATCGCGGATCATGACCGCGGCGCTATTCGTGTTCATGCTCCTGCAGCCGCTCGGCGGGATGCTCAGCGACCGCTTCGGGCGCAAGCCGGTGATGATCGCGTTCGGGATTGCCGGAACCTTGCTGACAGTGCCGATCTTCACCGCGCTCGAGACGACGCGCGATCCGCTCACCGCCTTCGCGCTGGTGATGACGAGCCTGGTGATCGTCACCGGCTACACCTCGATCAACGCGGTGGTGAAGGCCGAGCTGTTCCCGAGCCACATCCGTGCGCTCGGCGTCGCGCTACCTTATGCGATTGCCAACGCCATCTTTGGCGGTACCGCCGAATATGTCGCTTTGTGGCTCAAGTCCGTGGGTCACGAACAAGCCTTTTATTATTATGTCGCGGGAATGATCGGATTGAGCCTGATCGCTTATGGGTCGATGCGCGAGACGCGAACTTCGAGCCGAATCGATGAGGATGATATCCCCTAGCGCTTGAGGAAGCCTTCGAGGTCGGCGCGCAGGTTGGACATGTCGCTGCGACCCCATCCGCTTGCCCACGGCGACGCCTGCGCCGGCGAAAGGTCGAGATAGCTTGGCTTGTCCCACCGCTGTGGCGCGACGTCGGGCTTGACCTTGGCGAGTACCGCGAGGTCGAACGGCTGCTTGAAGATCAGCCCGCTCTGGCCGCCGCGCGACCAGCCGACGGTGGCGAATAACTGTCCGCTGGCGCCAAGGTCGAGCATCAGTTCGGCGCCTTCGGGAAGATCGATCCGGGAATCGATCAGCGCGCCCGACGCGCTGATGTTTCGCAGCCGGACGGTGTGGATGTCGTGACGCCACAGTATGTTGCCGTTCCAGATCAGCGGATGGCGAATGTCGCCGCGACGCGTGGCATCGGCCGGCCCCGCCTCGGGCTCGGACTCGACTTTCGGCACCGTGGCGACAAGGTCGGGAAAGCTGCGGCGGATGACGTCGAGCAACAATGCGTCGCGTTGCTCGGGGGCGCATTCGATCCGGGTTTCATGCGCGAATTCGACCCCGATTCGCCCGCCACGCAACCAGCGCACGGCGGATTCGATCGGGGTGCCCGCGCCGAGGTATAGATCGACCCGGTCCCATAGCCGCAGGGTAATGTCCGCCTCGATCATCGCGCCGCCGCCCGACAGATTGATCAGGTCGACTTCAGTCAGCTTGCCCTTGTAGCCGATGGTCGCGGTTTCGCGGGCGAGGCGATGGCGGTCCTCGTCGCGATGGTCGATGCTGCGTGACGCGTCGCGCGGGATGTCGACCGAAGCCAGATGCTCGCCATCAGCCTTGCCGCCGCGCTTGCCAGTGACGAGCGGTGTCGAGGGAGCAACGCCGCCGCCGCCGAGAATCGCCGCGCGAAACTTGTTCATCGAAAGGACCTCGCATGCCATGTCTCGGCGATGATGCGCAGCGAAGCGTTACCAGATGGTAACCGAGGTCATTAAAAAGGCGGGCTGACGCCCGCCTTTTTTTCATTCAGCCGCATTCGCCCGACCGTGGAGTGGGCGGTGCGGGCATCGGCATTGGCACTGGCATCGGCATTGGCGCGCACGCCGTGCCGAACACTTGGCGGCCCTGCCGGCAACCCACGCCTGCGGTTCCCTGGTATCTTGATAGGACGGCGTGTTGAGGTCGCTCCCGGCAATCGGATATACCGATGGTTCAAGGACGAGCGGTCATGATGAATAATACATGTCGAACTCGACCGGCGACGGGGTCGATTCCCAGCGCATCACTTCGTCCCACTTCAAGTCGATGTAGGCGTCGATCTGGTCAGCGGTGAAAACGTCGCCCTTGAGCAGAAAATCCTTGCCGTCGGCGAGCGCGACGAGTGCTTCACGCAACGATCCGCACACGGTGGGCACGTTGACGAGCTCGGCCGGGGGAAGGTCGTACAAATTCTTGTCCATCGCCTCGCCCGGGTGGATGCGGTTCTGAATCCCGTCGAGCCCGGCCATCAGCAGTGCGGCATAAGCGAGATAGGGGTTGGCCATTGCATCGGGGAAGCGGAACTCCACCCGCTTGGCTTTTTCGCCAGCGCCATAGGGAATGCGGCACGAGGCCGAACGGTTGCGGCTCGAATAAGCCAGCAGCACGGGAGCCTCGAACCCTGGCACCAGGCGCTTGTAGCTGTTGGTCGTCGGATTGGTGAAGGCGTTGAGCGCGCGGGCGTGTTTGATGACGCCGCCGATGAAGTAGAGCGCCATGTCGCTGAGGCCGGCATAGCCGTTGCCCGCGAACAATGGTTTGCCGTCCTTCCAGATCGACATGTGGGTGTGCATCCCGCTGCCATTATCGCGCGCGATCGGCTTGGGCATGAAGGTCGCGGTCTTGCCGTAAGCCTGGGCGACCATGTGGACGACATATTTGTAGACCTGCATCCGGTCGGCGGTCTCGACCAATTTGCCGTAGGTCAGGCCAAGCTCATGCTGCGCCGGTGCGACTTCATGGTGATGCTTGTCGCACGGCAGGCCCATCTCGATCATCGTCGAGACCATCTCGCCGCGGATGTCCACGGCGGAGTCGACCGGGGCGACGGGGAAATAGCCCCCCTTGGCGCGCGGGCGGTGACCAAGGTTGCCGCCTTCATAGTCGCGCCCCGAATTTCCAGGAAGTTCGATGTCGTCGAGCTTGTAGTAACTCGTCGCATAGCTGTCCTCGAAGCGGACATCGTCGAACATGAAGAATTCAGCTTCGGGGCCGACGAACACGGTGTCGCCGATCCCGGTCGCCTTCAAATAAGCTTCGGCACGAGTCGCGGTCGAGCGCGGATCTCTCGCGTAGAGTTCGCCGGTCGAGGGCTCGACGATGTTGCACACCAGGATCAGCATCGGGGTCGCGGCAAACGGGTCGACGAAGGTCGCGTCCAAATCGGGCATGAGAATCATGTCGCTCTCGTTGATCGCCTTCCAGCCCTCGATCGACGAGCCGTCGAACATGAAGCCGTCGGTCAGCATATCCTCGTCGATGATCGAGGCGACCATGGTC
>JALYRH010000083.1 GCA_030855425.1 Pseudomonadota bacterium | reverse complement strand
GTGGAGTCCGCAGACCGCGCTCCGCGCCGACCAGGCCGGATCGTCAGGCGCATTCGGTTCGGTCCCCTTGTTCTGGGGCACCGCCTTTATCGGCGCGATCATCGCCATGATCGTCGCCATCCCACTCGGGCTGATGAGTGCTATCTTCCTGACCCAATATGCCCCGCCGCGGCTTCGCGCGTGGCTCAAGCCGATCCTCGAGATCCTCGCGGGGGTGCCGACGGTGGTCTACGGCTATTTCGCGGCGCTGACGGTGGCTCCGGTGGTGCGCGACTTCGGACTGTCGATCGGGGTCAGCTCGGCGAGCAGCGAAAGCGCGCTCGCCGCCGGACTTGTGATGGGGATCATGATCATCCCGTTCGTCTCCTCGATGGCCGACGACAGCATCGCCGCGGTTCCGCAGGCGATGCGCGACGGCAGTCTCGCGCTCGGTGCGACGCGGTCGGAGACGATCAAGCGCGTCGTCCTCCCTGCCGCCCTCCCCGGGGTGGTCGGCGGCGTCCTGCTCGCGGTCAGCCGCGCGATCGGCGAGACGATGATCGTCGTCATGGCCGCCGGACTTGCCGCCAACATGACCGCCAATCCGTTCGCAAGCGTGACGACGGTGACAGTCCAGATCGTCCAGTTGCTGACCGGCGATCAGGAATTCGACAGCCCGAAGACGCTCGCCGCATTCGCGCTCGGGCTATTGCTGTTCATCGTCACGCTGATCCTCAACCTGATCGCGCTGCGCGTGGTTCGTCGCTACCGGGAGGCGTATGAATAGCGAAGCGCGCAGCAACGCCGAGCGCAAGGCGAGATCGGGAGCGACCACTTCGACGCAGTGGACTGACGGCTCGATGACCAAACGGGTCGCCCAGCGCTATGCCGCCGAGCGCCGCTTCAAGCTGTTCGGGTTGGCCGCGGTCGCCCTGTCGGTGGCGTTCCTCGCTTTCCTGCTCGTGACGATGGCCGCCAAGGGGCTCGGTGGATTCACCCAGAGCGAAATTCGCATCGACGTCGACTTCGCCCGGTCCGACCTGATGATCGACCCCGCCGGGTTACAAAGTGACCAGGCAAGACAGATTATTGCGACAGCCGGACTTGACGGGGTGCTCGGGCAGGCCGCAGTCGCACGCTATGGAGAAGGCGCGGACGAATTGTTCGGCGGGGCTTCGGCGCGCGCGCTCGGCGACCAACTGATCGACGATCCGACACTGCTCACCCGCCGCGCGCAAGTCTGGCTGCCCTTATCATCGAAGGGCGACGTCGCCGCAAAGCGTGACGGCGATCCGGCGATTGAACGGATGATCGCGGCGGCGCAGGCCGAGGGCGCGATCCGGACGCGCTTCAACGCCGGCTTCCTGACCTCGTCGGACGCCACCGACAGCTCGGCGGTCGGGGTGTGGGGTGCGCTCAAGGGCAGCTTTCTGACCATCATGGTGACGATGCTGCTCGCCTTCCCGGTGGGCGTGCTGTCGGCTCTGTATCTCGAGGAATTCGCGCCGCGCAATCGCTGGACCGACACTATCGAAGTGTCGATCAACAACCTCGCTGCGGTGCCGTCGATCATCTTCGGGCTGCTCGGACTCGCGGTGTTCCTCAATCTGATGCACCTGCCGCGATCGGCGCCTTTGGTCGGCGGGCTGACGTTGGCGCTGATGACCATGCCGGTGATCGTCATCGCCGGGCGCAACGCGATCAAGTCGGTCCCACCGTCGATCCGCGATGCCGCACTGGGCGTAGGCGCGTCGAAGATGCAGGTCGTGTTCCACCATGTCCTGCCGCTCGCGCTGCCCGGGGTGCTGACCGGAACGATCATTGGCATGGCGCGCGCGCTGGGCGAGACCGCGCCGCTGTTGATGATCGGGATGCGCGCCTTCATCGCCTCGCCGCCGGGCGGGATCACCGAACCGGCGACTGTGCTTCCCGTTCAAATCTTCCTGTGGTCCGACGAGGTCGACCGCGGCTTCGTCGAAAAAACCTCGGCAGCGATCATCGTCCTGCTGCTGTTCATGCTGCTGATGAACGGGCTCGCCATCTATCTTCGCAACAAATTCGAACGCCGCTGGTAGGCAGTCCCATGAAACCGAAAATTCCCCTTGTCCCCAATCCGGTTCAGTCGACCGCGATCGTCGCCGAATCCGAGCGTCATTCAACCATGACGGCAGATGACGGCACCGATGTGTCGCCCCCGCTCGATTTCCGGTCCGGCGAACATCAGGCGACCACGGCCGAACCATCGACCGCCGACGGCACGCCCAAGATGACCGCACGCGACGTGAATGTTTTCTATGGCGACAAGCAAGCGATCAAGGGGGTCGGCATCGACATCCACAATGATCGCGTTACTGCCTTCATCGGTCCGTCGGGGTGCGGCAAGTCGACCTTCCTGCGCTGCCTCAATCGTATGAATGATACGATTGCCGGTGCGCGAGTCACTGGCGACATCGAGCTTGATGGTCATAACATCAATTCGGCCGCGATGGATGTCGTCCAGTTGCGCGCGCGCGTCGGGATGGTGTTCCAGAAGCCCAACCCGTTTCCCAAGTCGATTTACGAGAATGTCGCTTACGGCCCGCGCATCCACGGACTCGCTGCGGGCAAGACCGAGATGGATGCGATGGTCGAGAAATCGCTCAAGCGCGCCGGGCTGTGGGACGAGGTCAAGGACCGGTTGCTGGAAAGCGGTACTTCCTTGTCGGGCGGGCAGCAGC
The DNA here is from genome assembly GCA_030855425.1 of Pseudomonadota bacterium. Next base: position 5,131 of record JALYRH010000083.1, on the reverse strand, counting down.
AGCGATTGTGCATCGCGCGCGCGATCGCGGTCGACCCCGAAGTCATTCTGATGGACGAGCCGTGCTCGGCGCTCGACCCGATCGCCACCGCCAGGATCGAGGAACTGATCCACGAGCTTCGCGGCCGCTACGCGATCGCCATCGTCACCCACAATATGCAGCAGGCCGCGCGCGTCAGCCAGCGAACCGCTTTCTTCCACCTCGGAGAGGTGGTCGAATATGGCAAAACTTCGGAAATATTCACCAACCCGCGCGAGCAGCGCACCCAGGATTACATCACTGGCCGCTACGGCTGATCGGAGCAGATGATATGGCGACCATTAGCGGACATACGATCAAGGCGTTTGATGACGATCTCGACCGATTGCGCGCGCTTATCAGCCAGATGGGGGGGCTGGCCGAACACGCCATTCGCGAATCGATGCGCTGCCTTGTCCAGCGCGATCTCGAAGGCGCGCAGAAGATCGTCGAGAATGACAAGAAACTCGATGCGCTCGAACTCGAGACCGAGCGCCTTGTGGTGCAGTTCATCGCTTTGCGCGCGCCGATGGCGGGCGACCTGCGCGATGTCGTCGCGGCGTTGAAAATCAGTTCGGTGGTCGAGCGGATCGGCGATTATGCCAAGAATATCGCCAAGCGCGTTCCCCTGCTCGAAAATGCCGGGACGATCGAGCCCTTGTCGCTGATGCCCGAAATGGCGCGCATCGCGACCGAGATGGTCCATGACGTGCTCAACGCCTTCGTCGAGCGCGATGCCGAGGCCGCGGTGCGGGTGTGCGAACGCGACCGCGCGGTCGACGATTTCTACAACAGCATCTTCCGCACGCTGCTGACCTACATGATGGAAAATCCCGGAAACATTGGCCAGTCCACCCATTTGCTGTTCATCGCCAAGAACGTCGAGCGGGTCGGCGACCACGCCACCAACATCGCCGAAATGGTCTATTATGCCGCCACCGGCCAGCATCTCGCCGACCGCGCGCGCGGCCAAGATCCGTTGCAAGGACGAGGCGTTGACTGAAAAGCGCCTGTTGCTGGTCGAGGACGACTGCGCGCTGGCCGAGTTGCTGACGTTCCATTTCGAGCGCGCCGGCTATGCCGTCACGCGCACCGGCGACGGCGAGGAAGCGCTGATCCTGGCCCAGGAGGTTAGGCCGGACCTGGTTTTGCTCGACTGGATGATCGAGGGAATCAGCGGGATCGAGGTTTGCCGCCGCCTGCGCCGCCGGGCATCGACCGCCAACGTGCCGATCATCATGCTTACCGCACGCGGCGAGGAGGATGATCGAATTCGCGGACTCGAGACGGGTGCCGACGATTATCTGACCAAACCGTTCAGTCCCAAGGAATTGGTCGCGCGCGCCGCCGCCGTGTTGCGCCGGGTCCGCCCCGCGCTGGCCGCCGAGACGCTCGGTTACGCCGGGCTGGAGATGGACCTGTCGGCGCATCGCGTAAGGCGGGACGGGAAGGCGATCCAGCTCGGACCGACCGAATATCGCCTGCTGCGCCACTTCCTCGAAAATCCCGGACGGGTGTTCTCGCGCCAGCACTTGCTCGAAACGGTATGGCCGCACAGCGAAGACATCGAATTGCGCACGGTCGACGTCCATATCCGCCGCTTGCGGCTGGCGCTGGGCGGTCCCGACATCGTCCGCACGGTGCGCAGCGCGGGTTATGCACTCGACGCCGAGGGACTTGCCTAAGCGCCGCTTGCGCCGCATGAGCCTCGCTCATGGCACGCAAGAACAAGAGCAAAACCGGCGGCAGTCCCAACCGCCCGCGCTTCTGGGGCAAGCATGCGGTCGCGGCGGCGCTCGACAATGGCGATCGCACCGTGGTCCGCGCGTGGAGCACCCAGGACGCCGCCAAGCTGATGAACTTCCCGCCCGAGGTGCCGGTGACCTATGCCGATGTCGCCGATCTTGGCCGGTTGGTGCCGAGCGATGCGCCGCACCAGGGCGTGGTGATCGAAGTCGCGCCGCTCGAGGACATCTGGCTCGCCGACCTGCTTTCCGAGGCCCCCGAAAAGGCCGTGCTGCTGGTGCTCGACCAGGTCACCGACCCGCACAATGTCGGCGCGATCCTGCGCTCGGCGGCAGCGTTCGGCGCGATCGGGATCGTCACCCAGGACCGGCATTCGCCGATCGAGGGCGGTGTGCTCGCCAAGGCGGCATCGGGCGCGCTCGAACGCGTGCCGTGGGCCCGGGTCGTCAATCTGGCCCGCGCGCTCGAGGAAATCGCCGAGGCGGGCTTCTGGCGGATCGGGCTGGCCGGTGACGCGACCAGCGAATTGAAGGAAGCGCTTGGCCCGCAGCGCGTTGCGCTGGTGCTTGGCGCCGAAGGCCCGGGGATGCGGCACAATGTCCGGGAGCACACCGATGCGCTGGCGAGGTTGCCGATCAGCGACGCGGTCGAAAGCCTCAACGTGTCCAACGCCGCCGCGATCGCGCTGTACGCGGCGAGTGTGGCCTAAACGCAGGTCTGGCCCGGGGCTTGATCCCGGTGCTCTGGTTGCCGTCGCCCAACCGAAAAGCGGGTCCCGTGCCACGCGCGGAATGACCGAGAAGGAATAGACCTGGTCCGCACCACCGCCTCGCTCAATGCCAGCCTCGCTGCGCTCGCCCTGGTCGAGCCAGGCTTTGCGCGGGTGCTCGACAGCCATGGCCGTCCCGAACCGCGGCTGAACGAGCCGGGGGTCGCCACGCTGATGCGGACCATCGTCGGACAACAGGTCAGCGTCGCTGCCGCACGATCGATGTGGGCCAGACTGGAAAATGCGTTCGGCAGCCCACCCGACCTTGGCCTGCTTCTCGCCGCAAGCGACGAGGAATTGCGCAGCCTGGGTCAGTCGCGCCAGAAAGCGAGCTATTTGCGCAGCCTTGCCGGCCATGTCGCGTCCGGCGAACTCGACCTCGCCAACCTGCCCGCCGACGATGAGCAGGCGATCGAGCGGTTGACCCGGATCAAGGGCATCGGGCGCTGGTCGGCGGAAATCTACCTGCTGTTCGCCGAAGGGCGCGGCGATGTGTGGCCGGCGGGCGACCTTGCGGTGCAGATCGAGGTCGGAAGGCTCCTCGGGCTCGACCAGCGCCCATCCGAGAAGCAGCTCCGCTCGCTTGCCGAAACATGGCGTCCGCACCGCGGCGCCGCCGCGGTGCTTGCCTGGCACAGCTATAACCAAGGCAATGTTTTGTGAAACCAAGCTAATCGCGCAAGGTCCGCTTTCGACCCAATTCGGAGATTCTGTTCTCCCCCTTGCAGACATTCAGCGCCTTGGAGAATAGGAGGAGGTCATGCGCTCGGCTGCCCTCTTGATACTCTGCATAGCCCCAGTCGTCTCAGGCTGTTCCGCGCCGCGCGAGGTGAATGGCCGACACGAAGAGCGGCTATATCTTTGGCTCTACGGAGCTGACGATCAAGTGCCGCCAAGCATTCCTGGCCCCGTAGGAAAGACAGAGCCCGCGTCAGCCCTTCGCTTAATGGAAGCCGTACGGGGGTGCGGAGCAGACTCCATCATTGTCGAATATCATGGGCTCGGTGGCGAAGAGATTTCGGTGCCTACCACGTTGAATGATAGGGCTGTTGTCGAATGCGTACGCAACCGGGTGCGGTTCGGATTCAACGCAACTCGCTCGACGCCTTCAATGTGGGGCGATGGTCAGCGCGGACTACCGATCTTTCTTTATGCGGCCGAGCAGAAAAATTGCGCCGTGAAGCCAGCGGACTTTGTCGACGGGAGCGACCCACCGCCGGATGTAAGAATGCAGGGGATCGGCGGCCCCCTCGTGAATGTTGTTAAGGTCGCTAATTCAGGCGCGGTAACGTGGAATGGCGCTGACATTACAATCCCGCGCCTCGAAGCCTACCTGACTGCTCTTACGAAATTAGAACCGCAGCCGAATACCGCACTCGACTTCGACCGTGGTGCGCCGTGTCATAGCATTAGATTGGTGCGCACAATGATGCGCAAGCACCTGAATTGCGCGAAGGCCAATTGCCTGCAAGGTCCCGTCTCGTTCGCAAATTAGAGCAACGCCTCATGCCCGCTTTCCACTCAATGCGGACGTTCGACAGGTTGACGCCGCGCCCCGTCGAGCGACTAGCGCTGAAGCCCATTGCTGTGGAGCCGCGCCGCGAGCCCCGACCAACTTCGCGCGCCGCGATCAAGGCGGAATGGCGCGAGCTTGCCCTGGTCGGGCTCACCGCGTCCGACGAGGAAGCTCGACGATTCTCTCACTTCGGTGCCGTTCCACCGGTACATCGCGTTGATGGCGACCACCGGGACGAGCAATTTGCGGCCCTCGACCACCAGGGGCGCAAGGCTCGCGCCGGGGACGGCGAGCCGCGTGCTGATCGTGGCGCGGCCCATCGGCGGGATCATCGCCACTCGCTCGCCGCCTGCGGCGGGCTGGCTGAAAAAACGCCCGACGTCCGCGTCGACCCGCGGACCGGCGTTGATCAGTTGCGCCTCGATCAGCACATCGCGCGCGGGCGCGCCGCCGGCGTTGACGATGATGATCTCGAACGTCAGCGCGGCGCCTTCGGCGGCGTCGGTCTCGGCGCGAACCGGGACAAGGTCGAACTCGATTCTCGGCTTGAGCCCGGACGCGACGATGCCTCCGGGAATCGGTTGGGCGGGCGGACCTGGCGCGGGAGCGGGGGTTGCGGCCGGAGCGCTGGCGGGCGGCGGAACCGGGGACGCTCCGCGCGGCAGCGGACGCGCCGGGGTGGTGGCCTTGTTGGGCACGGTGACCCGCGGCGACACGGCAGGCGCCGGCGCGGCCACGCGCGGAAGCGGTGCCGGGGTTCCTGCGGGAGCCGCGACCAGCGCCCCGATATCATCGCCGTCGGCGGCATGACGCAGCTTGCCAGGCGACTGTCGCCGCCACCACAGAAACGCCGCGCCGAGCGCGACGGCAAGCAACGCGGCAAGCCACGGCTGCCAACCGAGACCGGCTGCATCATCGGCCAGCGGAGGCTCGGCGGCTGCCTCGCGAGCGGGCACGGGGGACGATTGGAAGGAGGGCTCGACCGCGATCGGCGCGGCGGGCGGCGGCGGGAGAGCAGCCCTCACCTCGCCGGGCGGCGGGTCGCGGTCGGGCCCGGCAATGGCGGGTGGGCGCTGCACGGG
>JALYRH010000012.1 GCA_030855425.1 Pseudomonadota bacterium | reverse complement strand
CATATTCCCGCCTTCGCTGGCAAGCGACATCGCGGGATTGCGCTTCCCCTCGCCGGTCGGGCTCGCCGCGGGGTTCGACAAGGACGGCGAAGTCCCCGACGCGATGCTTGCGCTGGGCTTTGGCTTCGTCGAAGTTGGAACGCTCACCCCACGTCCGCAGGACGGAAATCCGCGCCCGCGCCTGTTCCGGTTGGTCGAGGATCAAGCGGTCATCAACCGAATGGGGTTCAACAATCGCGGGCAAGTGGCCGCGCTCCAACGCCTCGGTCGGCGCAAGCGTCGCGGAGTGATCGGAGTCAATATTGGCGCCAACAAGGACAGCGTGGACCGGATCGGCGACTATGTCTCGGGGGTGCGGACGATGTCACCGGTGGCCGACTATCTGACCATCAACATCAGCTCGCCCAACACGCCGGGGTTGCGTAATCTCCAGGCCGGGGGCGGGCTGGTCGAATTGCTTGGCGCGGTGGCTGCGGCGCGCGGGGAAGGCGGCCCGCCGAGACCGGACACCGCGACAAGCCCCCTGCCTGCCGCTCCTCCGATCTTCCTCAAGGTCGCCCCCGACCTCGCACCCGGCGACCATGATCGCATCGTTCGCGCCGCGATCGATACGCGGATCGACGCGCTGATCGTCGCCAACACGACCGTGTCGCGGCCTCCGCTCGTGTCGCGGTTCAAGGACGAGGGCGGCGGACTGTCGGGCGCGCCGCTGAAGCCGCTCGCGCTCGACGCATTGCGCCGGTTCCGCAGCGCCAGCGGGAGCGAACTGCCGCTGATCGCCGCGGGCGGGATCGCATCGGCAGACGATGCGTGGGCGCGCATTACAGCTGGGGCAAGTCTCGTCCAACTCTATTCGGCGTTGGTCTATGAAGGACCCGGCCTCGCGAGCCGCATATCCGACGGCCTTGCACAGCGGCTATACCAGTGCGGCATGTCGAGCATTGCCGAGGCTGTAGGAAGCGACTAGCCCAAGGCCATGCGCAGAACAATTTGGGCCTTCGCCGCCGCTCTCTCGCTCGGTGCCTGCACCACGCTCCCCAACTCGGCCGCAAATGCCCCCGGCGTGGTCTCGGCGGCCGATCCGCGCGCGGCCGAAGCCGGAGCCACAATGCTTCGGCAGGGCGGGAGCGCAACCGACGCGGTGCTTGCGACCTTGCTCGCGCTAACCGTGGTCGAACCGCAGAGTTCGGGCATCGGTGGCGGCGGTTTCCTTGTCGCCAGCAACGCGCGCGGCAATGTAAGTACCTATGACGGGCGCGAGGAAGCCCCCGCCGCGGCTACCCCCAACTGGTTCTTCAAGAACGGGGTGGCGATGACCACCCGTGAAGCAGTACCCGGTGGCAAGAGCGTCGGCGTCCCCGGCAATGTGCGAATGATGGCGTTGGCCCACCGCGCGCACGGCAAGCTTGCGTGGAAGGCCCTGTTCGCGCCCGCGATCGGGCTTGCCCGCGACGGCTATCTGATCACGCCGCGGATGCGCGCGATGCTCGACCGATCGCGTGAAATCGCTGCCTTGACGGGCGAGGGGCGGAGCTTGTTCTTCGCCGCCGACGGCGAACCGCTTCCCGTTGGCACGCGCGTGCGAAATCCGCGGCTAGCGGCCTTCCTGACCGACCTCGCCAATCGGGGTCCCGACAGCTTCTACGTCGGTCCCAATGCCCAGGCGATCTCCGCCACCGTGCGCACCGCACCGCGCAACCCCGCGCCGATGACAGCAGGCGACCTTGCATCCTATGACGCCAAGGCGCGCGAACCGGTATGCGGATTGTATCGCGGTCACCGCGTGTGCGGAATGGGACCGCCATCGTCGGGCGCGACGACGGTGTTCGCTATCCTCAAGCAAATCGAACGCTTCGACCTCGCCGCGCTTGGGCCCAACTCGCCCGTCGCATGGCATCTGATCGCTGAATCGATGCGTCTCGCTTTTGCCGACCGCGACTTGTACCTCGCCGACGCCGACCACGTCCCGGTCCCGGTCGCGGGTCTGACCGATCCGACCTATCTCGCCAGTCGCTCGGCGCTGATCGCTCCGACCGCCACGATGGCCACCGTGGTCGCTGGACGTCCCGCCGGCGCGCGCCGGATGGCGCTGTCCCCGCAGCCGGTCGAACAGGGGACGTCGCACTTCGTCGCCACCGACCGCGCGGGCAATGTCGCGTCGCTGACCTCGACGATCGAAAGCGTGTTCGGGTCGGGGCTGATGGTCAACGGCTATTATCTCAACAACGAACTGACCGATTTCAACATCATTCCGTCGGTCGGCGGAATCCCGGTTGCCAATCGCGTCGAAGCCGGCAAACGGCCGCGCAGCTCGATGTCGCCGACCATCGTCTTCGCCCCCGATGGCCACGTCCGGCTCGCGGTTGGCGCGGCGGGCGGGGCGACGATCATTGCGCAGGTCGCCAAGTCGATCATCGCGGTGGTCGACTGGCGATTGTCGGCGCAGCAGGCGATCGCGCTGCCGGTAATCTATTCGCCCGGCGCGACGGTGTATGTCGAGAAAGGGTCGGCGCACGAAGCCATGATTCCCGCGCTCGTCGCGCTCGGCCACAGCGTCGAAGCCCGCGCGCCGGGGTTCAAGGCCAATGCGGTCGAATGGGTCGGCGATGCACGAAGCGGGCGCTGGGTTGGCGCCGCCGATCCGCGCAGCGAAGGCGCGAGCGTCAGGGAATAAGATGTCGGCGCGGTCGCAAACCCAGCTCGAACCCTTTCCCAATCTGGTCACGATGTTCCTGAGCCGTGCCCGCGAAATGGGCGAACAGCCATTCCTCTCCGCCAAGCGTGACGGTGCGTGGCACTCGATCAGCTATGCCGAGGCCGCGCGTCAGGTCGCGGCGCTCGCCGACGGCCTGCGGCGGCTCGGGCTCAAACCCGGCGACCGCGTCATGCTGGTCAGCGAGAACCGTCCCGAATGGCTGATCGCCGACCTTGGGATCATGGCGGCGGGCTGCGTCACGGTGCCGACCTACACCACCAATACGACGCGCGATCATCAGCACGTGCTGGCCAATTCGGGCGCGGCGGCGGTGATCGTCTCGACCGAGAAACTGGTGCGCGCGCTGATGCCGGCAGTGCTGTTTTCGTCCGATTGCAACGATATCATCTCGATCGACGAGATCATTACCGGGCAGTCGCATGACGTCGCGCAAATCCACCGCTGGAGCGACCTGGTCCACGCGACGAGCGATCTTGCGGCGCTCGAGGCGCGGATGGCGGCGGTCGGGCGCGGCGATCTTGCCTGCCTGATCTACACCAGCGGCACCGGCGGCGCGCCGCGCGGGGTGATGCAGCATCATGGCATGATCCTGCACAACGTCGAAGGCTGCATCGATATCATCGCCAACGACTTTGGCTGGGGTGACGAGGTATTTCTGTCGTTTCTTCCTGCCAGCCACGCCTATGAGCATTCGGGCGGACAGCATTTCCCGATCGCGCTCGGCGGTCAGATTTATTATGCCGAAAGCCTCGAGAAGCTGGCCGCCAACATTGAAGAAGTGCGTCCGACGATCATGGTCGTGGTGCCGCGCCTGTTCGAAATGCTGCGCGCCAAGATCCTCAAGACCATCGACACAGACGGCGGGCTGCCCAAATATCTGATGGGCCGCGCGCTGTCGATCGAGGTCCGCCGTAGCGAGGGCAAGTCGGTGCTGTGGGACTGGCCGATGGACGGTCTGCTATCGCTCACCCTGCGCCGCAAGGTGCGCGGCAAGTTCGGCGGGCGGATGAAGGCGATGGTGTCGGGTGGCGCGCCGCTCAATGTCGAAGTCGGGCTGTTTTTCCAGGCGATGGGGCTGCCCTTGCTCCAGGGCTACGGCCAGACCGAAGCCGGTCCGGTGATCAGTTGCAACCGACCCGGCGCGGGGATCCGGATGGAGACCGTTGGCCCACCGCTCAGGAATAGCGAAGTCCGGATCGCCGACGATGGCGAAATCATGGTCCGCGGCGAGCAGGTGATGCACGGCTATTGGCGCAATCAGGCCGACACCGCGCGCGTGCTGGTCGATGGGTGGCTCGCGACCGGCGATGTCGGCCATTTCGACGCGCAGGGGCGGATCGTGATCACCGACCGCAAGAAGGACCTCATCGTCAACGACAAGGGCGACAATGTCTCGCCGCAACGGGTCGAGGGGATGCTGACGCTCCAGCCCGAAATCGCGCAGGCGATGGTGTATGGCGACCGGCGTCCCCACCTCGTCGCGCTGCTCGTCCCCGACCCCGAATATGTAGCCGAGCTATCGAGCGATCCCGCCGCTCTGTCGAGGGCGCTCGGCAAGGCGGTCGACCGCGTCAATGCCGATCTCAGCGTGACCGAGAAGGTTCGCCGCTTCATCGTCGCCGACGCGGCTTTCTCGGTCGAGAATGAGCAACTGACGCCGTCGCTCAAGATCCGCCGCCATGTCATCGGCAATGTCTATGGCGAGCGGCTCGGCGCCTTGTTCAAGCGCTAGCACTGCAAGATCTTTTAGGGCGTTCGATACGGGATGAAGTCGTTGAACGAACAGCTTCCGGCGAACGACCCGCTGGTACTGACGACCTGGGCAATGTCACCGCGACACAGTCCGGCATTGCCAACCTTTTTGATCACCAGGTAAGTACCCCCGCGCGGGCCATAGGGGTAGCAAGAGCCGTTCGTGTGCTGGACGTAGCTGGTGCGACCGTCGCGATAGAGGATTGTGTCGCGGTCGATGACTTCCGGGTCGTTGTTGCGATATCTTGGCAGGCAGGAGACCGGTCGATCCGCAACTTTGCCGGCCAGCGCTTGCGCCAGCCTTATGTCGCCGCGCGGATCGCGATCCGGCACCATCGACTGACCCGCGCAGGCGGCAAGCGCGGTCGCGGTGAGCGCGACGGAGAGGAAAGTACGAACCATGGCAGTCCCTTTCGCAAACGATACGTCATTGTAACGCGTGTCGGGTCGTTTTGGCCTAAAATTCGTCCTTCCACGCGCGCCGCTCGGCAAAATCGGCGACGTCCACGGCGCGCATGAAGGGATTGGTTGCGCGCTCGGCCGCAATCGACGTCGGCACGGTCATCGCGCCGCGCGCACGCAGCTCCTCGACCGCGGCGAGCCGCTCGGCGATGAAAACATTGTCTGGCTCCACCACGGCGGCGAAGCGGGCGTTGGCGAGGGTATATTCGTGCGCACAATAGATTAAGGTGTCGCCGGGCAGTTGGCCGAGCCGCTCGAACGACGCGAACATCTGCGCCGGGGTGCCCTCGAACAATCGGCCGCAGCCCATGACGAACATCGTGTCTCCGACGAACGCCAACCCGGCGTCGTGGAAGATAAAGGCGATGTGCCCGAGCGTATGGCCGGGAACCGCCCACACTTCGCCGCGATGCGCGCCGATCCGCACCGTGTCGCCATCGTTCAGCGCGACATCGACATTGCCGATGCGCGATGCTTCGGCTGCGGGGGCGGACAGCGTCGCGCTGGTCGCCGCCACCACTGCGCCATTGCCGCCGGTGTGATCGGGGTGCCAATGCGTGTTCCACACCTGCCCGATGCGCCAGCCGCGCGCCTCGGCCTCGGCCAGCACCGGCGCGGCGTCGCCCGGGTCGACCACCGCAGTCTCGCCACTCGCGCGATCATGCACCAGCCACAGATAATTGTCGGCGAATGCCGGGACCGCGACGATCTCCAGTCCGGCGCCGCGTGCCATCACCAGCTGCCGCTGTTGGGCATCGACGACCACGGCTCGGCGGGGGGCAGCGCGTCGCCCTTCTGGAGCAACTCGATCGAAATGCCGTCGGGCGTGCGGACGAATGCCATGCGCCCGTCGCGCGGTGGGCGGTTGATCGTCACGCCGGCGTCCGCAATGCGCTGACAAGTCGTGTAGATGTCGTCGACGCGGAACGCGAGGTGGCCGAAATTCCGCCCGCCGTCATAGCCTTGCTGGTCCCAATTGTGGGTCAGCTCGACCTCGGCAACATCGCCGCCGGCGCCAAGGAATATCAGGGTGAACTTGCCCTGCGGAACGTCGGTGCGGCGGCGCTCCTGAAGCCCGAGCAGCGCGAAGAAGTCGATCGTCGCTTGCGGGTCGGATACGCGCAGCATCGTATGGAGGAATTGGGTCACTTCTTGCCCTCGGTCGGCATCGCTGCGACGTTCGACGGAACGGTCAGCCCGGCGCCGCTTAATCCCAGCGCCTGCTGCGCCGCGCGACCGGTTGCACCGCCGGGGTCGGCAGCGGCGGCACGCTCCCAATAGGCCCGGGCGCGCGCCTTGTCGCCCTCGGCCGCGGCGACATGTCCGGCCTCGAAGAGGATGGCGGGATCGTCCTTGGCGAGGGCCAATGCGCGATTGATCGCGGCTCTGGCGGTTGGCAAGTCGCTTTCGCGGATCGCCAGCGCGGCGGAGAAATACCAAGTGAAGGGGTCGTCCCCGGCGCTCTGTGCGGCGAGGTCGGCGAAACGCCGCGCCGCCTTGAGGTCGCCCTGCGCCTCGGCGGCGCGGGCGCGGTCCAGGAGCGCCAGCCCGCGCTGGTCGGCCTGAAGGCCATTGCTGCCGAGCGCACGATCGAGCGACAGCGCGGCCTTGCCCGGCTGACCCGCCGCGATCCACGCGTTGCCGGCCGCGGCCAGCATCCGCTGGGTGCGCGGGTCGCCTTGGCGGGAGGACGCCGCGGCCTTGTCGAAATTGTCCGCCGCCTCGGAGAACTTGTCGGCATCGGCGGCGGCGATCGCGAGGCACAGGAAGCCCGCCGAATCCATTGTCGCGGGGCAGGCTGGGGCAAGCCCGGCGGTTGCCAGAGAAAGCGCGGTGAGCACGGGAAGAATCATCGATCGATCAGCTCCACGAGGCCGGCTAGCTCGACGAGGATGGCGTGGATCTCGTGGGGGTCGCTCAGGCGGTGACCCCCACCCTTGATCAAGCGAAGCTGGACATCGGCTGAACGAAGCTGTTCGATCAGCTTGAGCGCGATCGAGAGCGGCACCTCCGTGTCCTGGTCGCCGTGGATCAGCCGCACCGGGAGCGCGAGGTCGATCGCCGCGTCGAGCAGCCGCAACGCCTCGCCCGACTGCCAGAAGGGGCGGTGCATGATCGATGGTTCGGGACCGTAAGCGTTGGGGCGGCCGAGCCACCCGTCGCGCAGCAGCACGGCCTTTTCCTCAGGCGAATAGCCCCAGTGGGTGAAATCGGGCGCGGCGGCGATGCCGAGTATCGCGGCGACTCGCTCCGGGCGGCGAAGCGCAACGTGAAGCGCAATCCACCCGCCCATCGACGATCCCATGACCACCAGTGGGCCCGCATGAACCACGCGGTCGACCACGGCGAGCGCGTCGGCGAGCCAGCGGGCGAGGGTGCCCGCGGCGAAGTCGCCTTCCGAATGACCCGTCCCCGAATAATCGAGCCGAATGCAACCTAGCCCGCGCGCCGCGCAATAATGGTCGATCGCGACCGCTTTTTGGCCCGCCATGTCCGACGCGTAGCCCGGCAGAAACAGGATTGCCGGCTGCCCCGCGCTCGCCGGGCGATGGCGGATTGCGATGCGCTGACCGTCGCCGCGGTCGACAAAGGCAAGCGCCGGTTCGGGCGCGATGTCGATCATCGCGCCCGCCTAGCAGGTCAGCGCTTGAGAATCACCAATTCGGTACGGCGATTGTCGAATCGGCCGCCGGTTGTGGCATTGGTCGCCGCCGGGTCGTTTTCGCCGCCGGTGCGCGCCTCGAGGCGGTCGGCGGGAACCCCGCGCGAGGAGAGCGCGGTCACGACCGCCCGAGCGCGGTTGGCGCCGAGATCGCGGTTGAAAACGCTGTCGCCCCGCGCATCGGCATAGCCAACGATCGCTGCGCGCGAATTCGGATAAGCGGCAAGCACCCGCGCGATATCGTTGAGGTCGGAGCTGTCCTGGCCTCGCAGATTGGCGGTGCCGCTGTCGAAATTGACACCGTCGAGGGTGAACGTGCGCGGCACGCCATCCTCGCTGCTCATGAACCGGTTGAGATCGTAGGCGAGTGTTCCCGGAACGAGCGGCGCGCCCGCGACTCGCGGCGTGACAACGCTTGTCTCGGTCACACGGCGCGAGTCATCGCCGCGCTGGCACTGGCCGAGCGCGACCAGCAAGGCGAGCAATGCAAGCCCGGCAAGCACCCAGGGCAGCATGTAGTTGCGGCGCGGTGTTGCCCCATCGACGACCGGGTTGCGGATCGGGGGGAGCGTGTTGGCGGGTTTCGATGAGGGCTGGGCGCCGCTCGCCGCAGCGCCAGTCGCGGCCGCAGCGGCGAGTCCCAGCGCGGCGCGGGTTTTCGACAGGTGGACATGATCGTCGATTCGATGGACGTCGGTCAGGTCGACGTGGTGATGCTTGCCATCGCTCGACGAATCCTTGGACAGCTTGATCCGCTCGCCCTCGACCCCGTCGACTTTGCCGACCCGCTCGCCGGCGGAATCGATGACATCCATATGCTCACGGATCTGGCTGCGGTCGACCATATTGCTGTCCCTGTACTGCGCCGGAACGATCCGGCATCGGCTGGTCAACTCGCATCGTGCGGATTGCGTTCCAAGCGGGTGCAGCGCGCTCGCTCGCCCGGCCGACTGAGCGAAGGCCTCGGGTGGCGATCGGCGGCGGAGCGGCCAGCGACGCAGTGGCGATCACGGCGGTCGCCGCCGCAGCAGGCAAGCGCGTGCACTCGCCGGGCTCCTCGACCAGCAGCCGCATGACCGCCCAGAACACGCCGATGACCGGCAGCGCGGGGATGCGGATCACGTATCGCTTGAGCTTGAGCTTGAGCTTGAGCTTGAGCTTGAGCTTGGATCCGGGTTGATGCGAGTGCTGCGCTGGATTAGGTCGTGGCGCATGACGCAAATGTTCAAGATCGCCCTTCCCGATGGCAGCGTGCGCGAAATGCCCGAGGGCTCGACTCCGGCCGATGTCGCCGCGGCGATCGGGCCGGGGCTGGCCAAGGCAGCGCTGGCGGCGCGGGTCGACGGCGAATTGCGCGACTTGACCCGGCCGTTCGAGCGCAATTCGAGCCTCGCGCTGGTCACTGTCCGCGACGAAAAAGATGCGCTCGAGCTGTTCCGACACGACTTTGCGCATGTCCTCGCCGAGGCGGTGCAGAAGCTTTATCCGGGAACGCAGATCACCTTCGGTCCGGCGACCGACGACGGCTTCTATTACGACTTTGCCCCTGCTGCGGGACGCGGCATGTTCACCGACGAAGATCTGCCCCTCATCGAGGCTGAGATGCGGCGCGTCATCGCCGCCGATGAGCCGCTGATCCGCGAGGAGTGGCAACGCGAGGATGTTCGCGCCTTTTTCGAGAGCGCCGGTGAGACCTTCAAGGCGCAATGGGTGATGGAGCTGCCCGAGGGCGAGGCGATCACCATGTATCGTTCAGGGCAGGGCGACGCGGCGTGGATGGACCTGTGCCGCGGGCCGCACCTTGCCTCGACCGGCAAGCTTGACCCGCAGGCGTTCAAGCTGACGCGCGTATCAGGAGCCTATTGGCGCGGCGATCAGGCCAATCCGATGCTCAGCCGGATCTACGGCACGGCGTGGCTCAACAAGAAGCAGCTCGCCGAGCATCTGGTGCGTCTCGAGGAAGCCGCCAAGCGCGATCATCGCAAGATTGCACAGGAAATGGACCTGTTTCATTTGCAGGCCGAGGCGCATGGCAGCGTGTTCTGGCATCCGAAGGGCTTTGTCCTGTGGCGCCAGCTGGAGGCGTACATGCGCCGCCGGCTCGACGCGGCGGGCTATCGCGAGATCAAGACGCCGCAGCTGATGGACGCGCGGCTGTGGGAAGCATCGGGCCATTGGGGCAAATTCCGTGAGGGCATGTTCGTCGTCCCCGACGAAGTGCCCGGAATCGATCCGTCGCAACCGGTGATCACCGGCTCGGGCGACTTGATGGCCTTGAAGCCGATGAACTGTCCGGCGCACGTCCAGGTCTTCCGCCAGGGGATCAAGTCGTATCGCGAGCTGCCGCTTCGACTGGCCGAATTCGGTTGCTGCCATCGCAACGAGCCGCACGGTGCGCTCCACGGTATCATGCGGGTCCGCCAGTTCACGCAGGACGACGCCCACATCTTCTGTACCGAAGGCCAGATCGTCGCCGAGACCAAGGCGTTCTGTACGCTGCTCGACGGCATATATCGCGATCTTGGCTTTGCCGATTATGCGGTCAAGCTGGCGACCCGCCCCGACGTCCGCGCCGGCGAGGATGCGACATGGGACCGTGCCGAGCAGGACCTTCGCGCCGCGCTCGACCAGACCGGACTCGCCTATGACGAGCTACCCGGCGAAGGTGCATTCTACGGTCCCAAGCTAGAATTCCACCTGACCGACGCGATCGGGCGGACGTGGCAGTGTGGTACGCTGCAGCTCGACTATGTCATGCCCGAGCGGCTCGACGCGAGCTATGTCGGCGACGATGGCGAGCGCCATCGCCCGGTGATGCTCCACCGCGCGATTCTCGGGACGTTCGAGCGCTTCCTCGGGATCTTGATCGAGCATCACGCCGGGCGCTTCCCCTTGTGGCTGAGCCCGGTGCAGGCGGTCGTCGCGACGATCGTCAGCGATGCCGACGATTACGCCGATGAAGTGCTCGCCAGGTTGAAGGCGGCGGGAATTCGCGCCGAGGCGGACCTCAGGAACGAGAAAATCAACTACAAGGTGCGCGAGCATAGCCTGGCCAAGGTCCCGCTGTTGCTGGTCGTCGGCAAGCGCGAGGCCGAGGAGGGCACCGTCGCAATCCGCCGGCTGGGAGCGGACGAGCATCAAAAGGTGATGAGCCTCGACGCCGCGCTGGCGATGATCGCCGGCGAAGCGGTCCCGCCGGATCTGACATGACCGTTTCCCGGCGATGGTCAAGGCCCGGGCTCTTGGTCCGCCGGACCTCGGTCTTCGCCGGTAACTGCTGGGAACTGACACGGCGCCGCCACATTCGATCATGAAAATGGAACTTGCGCGGCTCCCGCTCTTTCCATCGGGGTGCGAAAGCCCTACTTCGCGCGCTCAACCAACGATTCTTGGAGACGATACTATACCACCGCCCACTCAGCGCCGTTCGATGACGCCGCCCGCGTTCACCGGCCCCCGTTACAATCAGTTCATCAGCGTGCCCAAGGTGCGCGTGATCGACGAGAATGGCGAAAATTTGGGCGTGATGTATACCAAGGAGGCGATCGAGCAGGCCGCCGGTGTCGGCCTCGACCTGGTCGAGATCAGCCCCGGCGCCGATCCGCCCGTTGCCAAATTCCTCGACATCGGCCGCTTCAAATATGAAGCCCAGAAAAAGGCCAACGAACAGCGCAAGCGCCAGAAGACGCAGGAGATCAAGGAGATCAAGATGCGTCCGAACATCGACGATCACGATTATGACGTGAAGATGCGCAAGGTGTTCGAATTCCTCGAGGAGGGCGACAAGGTCAAGGTCACGTTGCGCTTCCGTGGGCGCGAGATGGCGCACAATCAACTCGGCATGGCGGTGCTCCAACGTGTCGCCGAAGGCACTGCCGCCGTCGCCAAGATCGAACAGCACCCGCGCATGGAAGGCCGGCAGATGCTGATGGTCATTGCACCGAAGTAGGCACTAACCAGGCGGGTTCGAACGGGTGGAGGTTTCCCTTACGGAAATTGCCACTCGTTTTTTTTGCGCCGCAGCATGTGGCATTTTGGTCTCAAGCAGCGCATTTCGCCTTTGCAAAAAGGCTCATTTGCTTCCCCGTTCCCACCGCATGTGATTAATTCCGCCCCAGAAAAGTATAAGAAAATACTCTTGGGGAGAATATCATGCGCAAGTCCGTCTGGCTGCTTTCGGCCGGTCTCGTTGCCCTTTCAACGCCGGCTTTTGCGCAGGAAGTCGATGCCAGCGGAACTCAGGTCCCGCCAACCGACGCGATCAGCGCCGCCGCCGGGTCAGTTACCCAGGATGAGCCGCAAACCGTGAGCGCGGGCGATGATGTCGAGATCGTTGTGACCGCGCAGGGCCGGGTCCAGGTTCTCCAGGATGTTCCGATCGCGGTCACCGCGATCGGTGGCGAAGCGCTCAAGAACAGCGGCGCGACCGACATTCGCCAACTTAATCAACTTGCGCCGTCGCTGCTCGTCTCATCGACCGGGAGCGAAGCGAATGGCTCGGCGCGCATTCGCGGGATCGGCACCGTCGGTGATAATCCCGGACTTGAAAGCTCAGTCGCAGTATTCATCGATGGGGTTTATCGCTCGCGCTCGGGGATCGGGCTCAACGAGCTTGGCGAGATCGAGCGGATCGAGGTTCTGCGCGGGCCACAGGGCACATTGTTCGGACGCAACGCTTCGGCCGGCCTGATCAACATCATCTCGAAAAAGCCGTCGTTCACTTTTGGCGGCTACGGCGAAGCGACGATCGGCAATTATGACCTGCGCCGGATCGCGCTTGGCCTGACCGGACCATTGTCGGAGACCCTGGCATTTCGCATCGACGGCGTCGGCGTCAAGCGCGACGGCTTTTACGAGGACGTCAACAACGGCACCGACATCAATGATCGCAAGCGCTTCTTCACTCGCGGCCAATTGCTGTTCGAACCCAACGACCAGCTGAGCATGCGCCTGATCGGCGATTATTCGAAGCGCAATGAAAAATGCTGCGCCGCTGTGTACGTCAACAACGAGATCAATTCGAATATCGGCGACCTCAACAATCCCTCGACGCCGCTGTCCCCGCTGCAGGCGAACGGCAACAACATCATCAACGTGCTGCGCGACCTCGGCCAGGACCTGGGCGCGTTCCAGGACCCTTACAGCCGCGACGTTTCGGTGTCCCGGGGCCGCGGCTACGGTGGCAAGACGCGGGATGGCGGCATCTCGCTTCAGGCCGATTATGACCTCGGCGGTGCGAAGATCACCTCGATTACGGGCTATCGCGGCTACCGGGCATCGCAGGGCGGGGACATCGACTACAGCACGGTCGACATTCTCTATCGCGCCGACGACGATAGCAACTTCCGCCGCTTCCGCACCTTCAGCCAGGAACTCCGCCTGCAAGGTGCGGCCTTCGGCGGCAAGCTCGACTGGCTGGTAGGCGGCTATTACGCCAACGAAGACTTGCGGCTTGAGGATGCGTTGCGCTTCGGTAACGACTATGGCCGGTTCGCAACCTGCCGCCTGATTTCGGGTGGTGGCCTTGCCGGGACCTATAGCCCGACTTCGGCTGGCTGCATCAATCCGCTCGCGCGTCCGACCGTCTCGGGCGCATTCGGCCCCGCCGGCCCGACCATCCTCGCAGCGATCGACCGCCTCGACGGGATTCGCGATCGTGGGTCCACTGGGGACGTGTACGAGCAGAACAGCCGCAACTTCGCGGTGTTCACGCACAACATTTTTCACGTCACCGATAAGTTCGATATAACGGCGGGCCTGCGCTACACCAACGAGCGCAAGAAATTCGATGCCTCGTTCGGCAATGACAACCTCGCCTGCGTCCAGAATCAGGCGGCACTCGCTGGCTTCCTTGCGGTTCCCGCGCTTGCCCCGGTCGCCGGCGGGATCATCGCCCTTAGCTGCCAAGGCAATAGCACATCCGAGCTCAACGGCGTCAGCATCAGCGACCAGCGCAAGGAGCGCCGTCTCACCGGGACGGGTGTCCTGTCATACAAACCCAACGACGATCTTCTAGCCTATGCCAGCTACTCGCGTGGTTATAAGGCTGGGGGGTTCAATCTTGATCGTTCGGCGCTCAAATCGCCCATCCTGCCGTTCTCCCGCTTTGGCGGTGCGCAAGCCCTGGTGTCCGGTCTTCAATTCGATCCGGAAATTGTCGATGCGTTCGAACTCGGCGCCAAATATTCGGCGGGCGGCCTGACGGTGAACCTCTCGCTGTTCCGTCAGCAGTTCAAGAACTTCCAGCTTAACACGTTCGACGGAGCCGTCTTCATCGTCCAGAACGTCAACGGCTGCAGCGAAGGCCTCGGCGGCGCCGACCGGGACCAGTCGGCGTTCATGACTGCCCCGAACTTCAATGCCGGCGCCGTAGCGAGCGGCGCCTGCGACAAGGATAATGTCGGCTATGGCGTTCGTTCGCAGGGCGTCGAGCTCGAGGCGTCGTATCGCCTGATGCGCGATCTGCGGGTCAACGCCGGTCTGACCGTCGCGCGCACCAGCTATCGCGACGATCTCGTCGGCAATGACAGCGGCGCTGCGCTTAACCAGGCATTGCGGCGCCTGCCGGGTCGCCGCCTGTCGAACGCGCCGGGTGTCGTCGCGACCGGCGCCATCTCCTATACGCCGTCGATTGGCTCGAGCGGCCTGTCGGCATTGTTCTATGTCGATGGCCGGCACACGTCGAAGTATAACACCGGTTCCGATTTGTTCCCGCAAAAGGGGCAGGAAGCCTATGCGGTGGTCAACGCCCGGGTCGGACTGCGCGGCCCCGACGAGGCCTGGGCCATCGAAGTGTGGGCGCAGAATTTGTTCGACAAGGACTACACCCAGGTCGCGTTCAACTCGCCGTTTCAGGCGGGCACAGGCTCGGCTCCTTTCACCGACCCGCAATTTCCCGGCGGGCGGCAAATCTTCTCGGCCTTTCTCGCCGAGCCGCGTACCTACGGCCTGACGCTGCGTGGTCGCTTCTCGGCCCCGCGCCGCGCGCCAGAGCTTTACGTCGCGCCGCCGGCACCGCCGCCGCCGCCCGCAATGCAGACCTGCGCCGACGGCAGCGTGATCATGGTCGACGCGGTCTGCCCAATGATGGCACCCCCGCCCGCGCCAATGCCGGCCCCCGAGCGCGGCTGATCAAACCTGAGCGCACGAGATCGAGGGCCTCGCCTTTCGGCGGGGCCCTTTTCTATCCGCACTTAGCTCAGGCCGAGGCGGCGGCGATCAGCGTGGCGCGCAGCGCCGCGATTGCGGTGCGGTCAAGCTTGCGGCCCCCACAACTGGTCACGTAGAACACGTCGACCGCACGCTCGCCATAGGTCGCGATATGTGCCGAATGAAGCACATGTCCTTCGGCATGAATGGTGTGCGCCAGCCGCGCCAGCAGCCCCGGGCGGTCGCGCGCATTGACCTCGATCACCGTGGTGCGGGTCGACGCCCGTTCGGCGATCATGACCGACGGCGCCACCCTGAATGCTTGTTCGCGGCTCGACAGCGGCGTCACCGGCGGGGGCAGCGGCGCCGGGCCGGTCAGCGCGCTGGTCACCGCCTTGACCAGCCGCGCGCGATGCCGGGGGTCGGCATAGCCGCGCCCGCGCGCGTCGGTGACGAGCAGATTGTCGAGCGCCATCGCGTCGCGCGTGGTGTGGATTCGCGCCTCGACGACCGACGCCCCGCCGGCGGCAAGCCCGGCCGCGACACGATAGAACAGACCGGGGGCGTCGGGCGCGAACACTGAAAGTCGCGTCGCGCCCGACGCTGCGTCGGGCTCGGCATGGACCGAAGCGACCGCCTCGCCGATCCGCGCTTCCGCCGCCGCGATCTGGCGCGCGTTGGCGACCTGCCACTCGGGCGGTTCGGCGAGCCAGTAACTGTCGGGCAGGCGCCGCGCCTGGGCGCGCACCGCGGCGCGGCTCCAACCGAGCGCGGTGGCCAGCGCGGTGTGGCGATCGGCAACCCGCTCCGACCGCCCGCGCTGCTTGTGGCCCAACCGCAGCCGTTCCTCGGCGGCGTCGAACAAGGCGCGCAGCAGCTGCCGCTTCCACTCGGTCCAGATCCCCGGACCGACCGCACGGATGTCGACCACCGTCAGCATCAGCAGCAATCGCAATCGCTCGGGGCTTTGCACCGTCCGAACGAACTCGTCGATCGTCCTAGGATCGGCCAGGTCGCGGCGGAACGCGGTGTGCGACAGTAACAAATGATGCCGCACCAGCCACGCCACGGTTTCGGTCTCACCCGCGTCGAGCCCAAGCCGCGGACACAGCTCGAGCGCGATCTCCGCCCCCAATTGACTGTGGTCGCCGCCGCGGCCCTTGGCGATATCGTGGAGCAGGACCGCGACATACAGCGTGCGGCGCGAGGCAATCTGTTTGAACAGCGCGGTCGACAGCGGATGGTCGTCGGCAAACTCGCCGCGCTCGATTGCCGCGGTCAGCCCGATCGCGCGGATGCTATGCTCGTCGACCGTATAATGGTGGTACATGTCGAACTGCATCTGCGCGACGACGCGTCCGAAGTCGGGAATGAAACGTCCGAGCACCCCCGCTTCGTTCATCGACCGCAGCACGACGTCGGGGCGCTGCCTGTTGGTCAGCACGTCGAGGAAAAAAGCGTTGGCGGCGGAATCGTCGCGGACCTCGTCGGCCCGTCGCGCATCGCGCGCCGCTGCACGCATCGCGGCCGGATGAATCTCAAGCTCGTACCGCCCGGCAAGAGAGAATAGCTCGATCAGCCGCGCCGGCTGTTCGGCGAACCAGTCGTCGCGCGGGATCGTCAGCCGCCCGCGGTCGAGCGCGAAGCCGTCGAGCCGTCCCGGCCGCCGTTTGCGCCACGGCAGCGCGAAGCGCCGGTCCTTTTCGGCCAATTGCTCGTCCAGTTGGGCGAGGAACAGCCCGGTCAGGTCGCCGACCACCTTGGCATTGAGGAAATAGAATTGCATGAACCGCTCGACCGCCGATTTGCCCGGCCGGTCGGCGTAGCGCATCGCCGCAGCGATGGTGCGCTGCATGTCGAAGCCGAGCCGCTCCTCGGCCCGCCCGGCGGCGAGGTGAAGGTGACAGCGCACCGCCCAGAAAAAGCGCTCGGCGCGCTCGAAGCGGCGGAATTCGGCGGCGGTGAACAGTCCCTTGTCGACCAGGTCGGCGGGGCGCTCGACCCCGAACGCATATTGGCCAATCCAGTACAAGGTGTGGAGGTCGCGAAGTCCGCCCTTGCCATCCTTGACATTGGGTTCGACGACATAGCGACTGTCACCCATCCGGCGGTGACGCTCGTCGCGTTCGGTCAGCTTGGCGGCGACATAGTCGCGCGCGCTGCCGGCCACGATCTCGCCGCGGAAGCGCGAAATTGCCTCCGCGGCGAGCGCCTCGTCACCCCAGATCCAGCGCGCCTCGAGCATCGCGGTACGGATCGTCATGTCGCCGCGTGACAAGACGACAACTTCGTCGATGGTCCGCACCGACTGACCGATCTTGAGCTTCAGGTCCCACAATAAATAGAGCAATGCCTCGGCGACCTGCTCGCACCACGGCGCACGGCGGTCGCCGACCAGCAGCATCAAATCGACATCGCTGTAGGGGGCCATCTCGCCGCGACCGGTCCCGCCAAGTCCGACCAGCGCGATGCGCTCGCTCGCGGTCGGATTGGGGTTGGGATAGAGCCGCGTGGTGACGAGGTCGAACGCGATCCGCATCAATTGGTCGTGGAGAAAGGCGGTTGCCGCCGCCGCGCTCCGCCCGCGATTCGGCGACGCTGCCAACCGCCGCGCTACTTCGGCGCGCCCCGTCGCCAGCGCCTCCTGCAGCAGCGCCGTCGCGGCGGGGAGGAGGCGGCCACGCGGCAGACCCGCCAGCCGGTCGGCGAGCGCGCGCCGGTCGATGATCGCACGCCGCTCGGCGACCAGCTCGAACCGTGGGACCGGCATCAGCGCGCGCGCCTTCCACACCTGACCAGCAGGTCGACAACATCAGATCGCGGATCGCGGCGGGCGGGCATCAGCCAAGCATAGGCATGCCCGTCGCGCAGGTCATCCGCTGATCGCGCCGTGCGGTACCGGCGCGAGCGTGACATGGATGATGTCATCGCGCGGCGCCGGTTCGCGCCGTTCGGCGATGAAGGCGAGCAGGTCGGCGTTGAGTTCGGTCTTGCGCAATTGCGGGATGCCGTGCGGCGCTCCGGGATAGACTTTGAGCGTCGCGTCCTTGACGAGTTTCACCGCCTTGAGCGCGGAATTGGCGATCGGCACGATCTGGTCGTCGTCGCCGTGGATGATCAGGGTCGGTACGTCGACCTTCTCCAGATCGTCGGTGAAGTCGGTTTCGGAGAAGACGGTGACGCATTCATAGGCTGCCTTGAGCCCGCACTTCATCGACTGCGTCCAAAACTCGTCCCTGACCCCCTGCGACACCGTCGCGCCCGGGCGGTTGCCGCCGAAGAACGGCTCGGCAAGGTCGCGGTAGAATTGCGAGCGGTCAACGAGCAGGCGCTGGCGGATCTGGTCGAACGCTTCGATCGCGACGCCGTCGGGATTGGCCTCCGTCTGGAGCATCAGCGGCGGGATGGCACTGACCAGCACCAGCTTCGCGACCCGCGCGGTGCCGTGCCGGCCGATGTAGCGCGTCACTTCGCCGCCGCCGGTCGAGTAACCGACCAGGATGATGTCGGTCAGCCCGAGCGTATCGATCAGCGTCGCCAGATCGTCGGCATAAGTATCCATGTCGTTGCCGCCGCTGGGCTGGTCGGAGCGGCCGTGGCCGCGCCGGTCGTGGGCGATGGTGCGATAGCCGCGGGTCGACAGGAACAGCATCTGGTTGTCCCACGCATCGGCAGCGAGCGGCCAGCCGTGGCTGAACACGACCGGCTGTCCCGCGCCCCAGTCCTTGTACCAAAGAGTGGTTCCGTCGGCGGTGGTGATGGCGTTCATCGGCTTGTCCTTCATGCCCGAGGGGAGGGGACGCACAAGCCGCACACGCTGAGGGGCGTTGTCGCCGCGCCTACGGTCGCGCGGCGACCCCCTTTTTCCCGTGCAATGAGCGACTCGCTTGATAGCAGATTTGGTGCCCTGGCGACAGGCGTCAGTGGTCACGGGAGAGCCGTTTGAGCGCGTATAGCGCGTCGAGCGCCTCGCGCGGGGTAAGCGTGTCAGGATCGAGCAGGGCGAGCGTCTCGGCCAGCGGGTCGGGGGCAACCGGATCGGGCTTTTGGCTGGCGAACAGCGGCAGGTCGTCAAGCCCGGCGGCGATCCCGCCGGTCGCGTCGCGCCCCGCCTCGAGCCGGGCAAGCACCGACTTGGCACGCGCCAGCACGATCGGCGGCACCCCGGCGAGCTTGGCCACCGCAATCCCATAGCTGCGGTCGGCGGGGCCGGCGGCGACCTCATGGAGCAAAACGAGGTCGCCTTTCCATTCGCGCGCGCGAACGTGATGGAGCGACAGCGCGTCGAGCCGGTCGGCGAGGCGGGTGAGCTCGTGATAATGGGTCGCGAACAGTGTTCTGCAGCGCAATTGGTCGTGCATCGCCTCGACCACTGCCCAGGCAATCGCCAGCCCGTCGTAGGTCGACGTGCCGCGCCCGATCTCATCGAGGATGACGAGGCTGTGGGGGGTCGCGGAAGCGAGGATCGCGGCGGTCTCGACCATTTCGACCATGAAGGTCGATCGCCCGCGCGCCAGATTGTCGGCCGCGCCGACGCGGCTGAACAAGCGATCGACGATCCCGATCGTGGCGCGCGCGGCGGGGACATAGCTGCCCGCCTGGGCAAGCAAGGCGGCGATCGCCGCCTGGCGAAGGAAGGTCGATTTGCCGCCCATGTTGGGGCCGGTGATGAGCCACAGCCGATCGTCGGGCCCAAGCGCGACATCGTTGGCGACGAACCGCTCGCCAATGGCGCGCAGCGCCTCCTCGACCACTGGGTGCCGCGCGGCGTCGAGCTCGAGGCACGGCTGGTCGACTAGGCTCGGGAGGCACCACTGGCCTTCCGCCGCGCGTTGGGCGTGACTTGCCGCGACATCGATCCGTGCGATCGCGTCGGCGGTGGCCGCGATGCGCGCCGCGCACCGCACGCCTTGTTCGGTCAGCGATTCGAAATGCGCGGCTTCGGCGGCAAGCGCGTGCGCCCCCGCTTCGACCACGCGGCTCGCCTCGGCGTGGAGATCAGGCGAGTTGAAGCGGACCACTCCCGCTAGCGTCTGACGGTGGGTAAAGCCGCTGTTTGGCGCCATCAACCGGTCGGCGTGGCGCGCGGCAACTTCGACGTGGTAGCCGAGCACGGCATTATGGCGGATCTTGAGCGCCGCGACCCCGGTCGCCTCGCGATAGCCCGCTTCGAGCGCGGCGATGGCGCGGCGGCCGTCGCTCGATGCGCTGCGCAACGCGTCGAGCGCGGCATCAAAACCCTCGGCGATATAACCACCCTTGGCCGTGTCGAGCGGAGGCGAAGCGACCAGCGCAGCGCCGAGTTCGTCGGTCAGCGCGGCGTGCCCGCCAAGCTCGGGAAGCAAGGCAGCGAGCAGGTCCGGGCACGGTGCCTCGACGCCAAGATCGGTCTTGAGCGCGGCACTGGCGACCAGCCCGTCGCGCAGCGAAGCGAGGTCGCGTGGACTGCCTCGCCCCGCCACCAGCCGCGCCAGCGCCCGCCCGAGGTCGGGCATCGCTCGGAGTGAGTCGCGCACCCGGTCGCGGCGCAGCGGCTCGTCGTGAAACCATTGCACCAGCGCCAGGCGCGCCTCGATCGCTCGCCGCTCGGTCAGCGGCGCGGACAGATCGGCGCCGAGCATCCGCCGCCCCGGCGCGGTGATGCAGCGGTCGATCGTGGCCAGCAGGCTCCCGGCAACCGCACCCGTCTGGGTTCGGCAAATTTCAAGGCTGTCGCGGGTCGCGGAATCGATCGCCATCGCCGCGCCGCGCGCAATCCGGCGCGGCGCACCCAGGAACGCCGCGGCGTTTTTCTGGGTCGCGTCGAGGTAGGTCAGCAAGCCCCCTGCGGCGGCCAGCTCGGCGCGCCCCGGCGAGCCGAACCCGTCGAGCGTCGCGACCCCGAACCGCATTATCAGCGCTCGCTCGCCCGCCACGCTGTCGAACCCGCCATTGCCGCTCGTCGTAATGATACCGGGCACCGTGTCGGCGGAAATCGTCTCGGCCGGGGCGAGCCGTGCCAGTTCGGACTTCAATTCGCCCGGGCCGCACGCCACCAGTTCGAACCGTCCGGTCGAAATGTCGGCCGCGGCGATGGCCCACTCGTCGCCAGCGCGCGCCACCGCGGCGAGCCAGTTCGCCGCCCCCGCCTCGAGCAAGACATCTTCGGTCAGAGTCCCCGGCGTGACCAGCCGCACGATCGCGCGATCGACCAGCGCCTTGGCACCGCGGGCCTTGCGTGCGTCGGCGGGTTTTTCGATTTGCTCGGCAATCGCGACGCGGTGCCCGGCGCGGATCAGCCGCGCGAGATAGGCGTCGGCCGCATGGACCGGTACGCCGCACATCGGCACTGGCGCGCCGCTGTCGGCGCCGCGGCTGGTCAGCGCGATGTCGAGCGTTGCCGCCGCGGCCTTGGCATCGTCGAAGAATAATTCGAAAAAATCACCCATCCGATAGAATAGCAAGGCGTCGCCCGCCTCGGCCTTGAGGCGGTGATATTGCGCCATCATCGGGGTTTGTTTGGGAACTTCGTCGCGGGCCATCGGCGTTGTCGTAACCGCAAAGCGCCGACCATGCGAGGGTGACGTGGCGGCCAAAATGCCGCTAAGACCCCGTGGCACAGGAGCAAGCATGAACGAGAGCAATGTCAAATTCACCGAGGCCGAAGCGCTCGACTTTCATAGCCGCGGGCGGCCGGGCAAGATCGAGATTATCGCCACCAAGCCGATGGCGACCCAGCGCGACCTGAGCCTCGCTTATTCGCCCGGTGTCGCGGTCCCGGTGCTGGCGATCGCTGCCGACCCGGGCAAGGCTTATGACCTCACCGCCAAGGGCAATCTGGTCGCGGTCATCTCCAACGGCACCGCGATCCTCGGGCTCGGCAATTTGGGCGCACTCGCGTCGAAGCCGGTGATGGAGGGCAAGGCGGTGCTGTTCAAGCGCTTCGCCGACGTCGACTCGATCGATATCGAACTCAACACCGAGGACGTAAATCGCTTCATCGACGCGGTCGAATTGATGGAGCCGAGCTTCGGCGGGATCAACCTGGAGGACATCAAGGCGCCGGAATGTTTCGTGATCGAGCAGACCTTGCGCGAACGGATGAACATCCCGGTGTTCCATGACGATCAGCACGGCACCGCGATCATTACCGCCGCCGGGCTGATCAACGCCTGCCACCTCACCGATCGCGCGCTCGGTGACATCCGCGTGGTGGTCAATGGCGCCGGCGCGGCGGCGATCGCCTGCACTGAATTGATCAAGGCGATGGGAGTGCGCGGCGACCATGTCATCATGTGCGATCGCAAGGGCGTGATCCACCACGGCCGCGACGACCTCGATCAATGGAAATCGGCGCATGCGGTCGACACCGATCGCCGCACCCTCAAGGAAGCGCTGGTCGGCGCCGACGTGTTCCTCGGCCTGTCGGCGGCGGGCGCGCTCAAGCCCGACATGGTGCTCGCCATGGCGCCATCGCCGATCATCTTCGCAATGGCCAATCCCGATCCTGAGATCACCCCGCCGGAGGCCAAGGCGGCGCGCCCCGACGCGATCGTCGCGACCGGGCGCTCGGACTATCCTAACCAGGTCAACAACGTGCTCGGTTTCCCGTTCATCTTCCGCGGCGCGCTCGATGTCCGCGCCACCGGGATCAACGATGAAATGAAGATCGCGGCGGCGCACGCGCTCGCCGAACTCGCGCGCGAGACGGTCCCCGAGGAAGTCGCTGCGGCTTATGGCGGGGTCAGCCATCACTTCGGCCCCGACTACATCATCCCCGCGCCGTTCGACCCGCGGCTGATCGAGATCGTCCCGTGTGCGGTTGCCCAGGCGGCGATGGACAGCGGCGTGGCGCAGAAACCGATCACCGACATGCGCGCCTATCGCCAGCAACTCCGCGCGCGGCTCAATCCGACCGCGTCGGTGCTCAGCCTTGCTTATGAAGCGGCGCGCGCCAATCCCAAGCGTGTGCTGTTCGCCGAGGGCGAGGAACCCAATGTGCTGCGCGCGGCGATCGCCTTCAAGGAGGGTGGTTATGGCACGCCGGTGCTGGTCGGCCGCGATCAAGTCTATGACCAGCTCGCCGAACTCGGGGTCGACGATCCGCGCAGTTACGAAGTCCTCAACAGCCGCAATTCGCCGCTCGTCGGACGCGCGGTCGATTATCTCTACGCCAAGCATCAGCGCCACGGCATGCTGCGGCGTGAGGTCGAGCGCATGGTCAATCAGGACCGCAACGCCTTTACCGCGGCAATGCTCGCTTTGGGCGAGGGCGATGCGATGATCACCGGGACGACGCGCCCGTTCAGCCAGTCACTGCGCCAGGTTCGCACCGTCATCGACGATGACGATGGCGCCACCCCGTTCGGCATCAACATCGTCGCTTCGCGTACCCAGACGGTGATGATCGCCGACACGTCGGTGACCGAGCGCCCGACCGCCGGGCAACTCGCTGCGATCGCGATCCGCACGGCGGCGTTCGCGCGCCGCATGGGGCAGGAACCGCGCGTCGCGTTCATTTCCTACACCACCTTCGGCAACCCCCCAGGACGCCACATTGCCGAATTGCGCGACGCGGTGAGCTTGCTTGACTCGCTCAAGACCGATTTCGAATATGAAGGCGAAATGGGCCCGGACGTCGCGCTCAACCATGACATGCAGCGCAAATATTATCCGTTCAGCCGCCTGACGGGGCCAGCCAACATCCTGATCTTGCCCGGACTCCAGTCGGCCAACATCTCGGCCAAGCTGGTCAAGGCCTTGGGCGGCGAAAGCGTGCTCGGGCCATATCTTCTCGGCATGGCGCTCCCGGTCCAGATCGCACCGATGACCGCCAGCACGTCGGACCTCGTCACGCTCGCAGTGCTCGCGGCGGGCGGCGCCGACGCGATCCGCAAGCCACCGCCGCGCGCCGAAGTCAGACCCGCTCGACCTGGCTGACGCCGTCGGCCGCGCGCAACGCCGCGGTCAGGCCGTGCAGGTGCGCGAGGTCGTGGACTTCAACGTCGACGTTGAAGGTGTGGAAGCTGCCGTCGCGGTGGGCAAGGCCGAGGTTGACGATGTTGGCCCCCTTGGCCCCCATGATTCCGGCCATTTCGCCAAGCGCCCCGGCGATGTCGCGCAGGATCACCGTCAGCCGCGCGGTGCCGCCGTCCGATCCGTCGCCCCACGCCAGATCGAGCCAGTCGGCGTCTACCCCGCTGGCCAGTTTCTCGCAGCCGATGACATGGACCTCGATCCCTTCATCCTCGCGGCGCAGCCCGACGATCCGGTCGCCGGGGATCGGGTGGCAGCAGGTGGCGAGGTCGAACGCGACCCCCGGGGTCAGCCCCTTGATCGAGATTGCGGTGCGCTGCCCGAGCGGACGCGGGGCGACGTCGCCGCCGGCCGAACCCGGCATCAGCGCTTCCATCAGCTCGACGTCGCTCACCGTGCGGCGCGCGATGCGAATCATCAGTGCATCGTCATTCTCGACCTTGAGCGCCTTGATCGCGCGCTTGACCGCATCGGCGCCAAGCGGCGCGGGGAGCCGTGTGACGATCTCGTCGAAGATCTTGCGGCCAAGCTCGATCGTCTCGTCGCGTTCCTTGTGGCGAACGAAGCGGCGGATCCCCGCGCGCGCCTTGCCGGTGGTGACGAAGCGCAACCACGACGGCTGCGGATGCTGCGCCTTCGACGCGAGGATTTCGACCTGGTCGCCATTGTCGAGCAACGTGCGCAGCGGCACGACGCGGCCGTTGACCTTGGCGCCGACGGTCTGGTCGCCAAGGTCGGTGTGGACCGCATAAGCGAAATCGACCGGGGTTGCGCCTTTGGGCAGCTGGATCAGCTCGCCCTTGGGGGTGAAGGCGAAGATGCGGTCCTGGTACATCGCCATCCGCGTATGCTCGAGCAATTCCTCGGGCGAATCGGCGTGATCGAGGATTTCGACGAGGTCCGAAATCCACGGCACCTTGATGTTGTCGGCGGGCTTGCGTTCCTTATAAGCCCAATGCGCGGCGAGCCCGCGTTCGGCCTGGGCATGCATCGCGCGGTCGCGGATCTGGATCTCGATGCGCGCCTTCGAATCGTGGATGATCGAGGTGTGCAGCGACCGATAACCGTTGCGCTTGGGGGTCGAGACATAGTCCTTGTAGCGCCCCGGGACCATCGGCCAGCGCTGATGGATCAGTCCCAGCGCGCGATAACAATCGTCGGTCGTGTCGACGATCACGCGGAACGCCATGACGTCGGACAATTGTTCGAAGCTGATGTGCCGTTCGGCCATCTTCTTCCAGATCGAATAAGGATGTTTTTCGCGCCCGGTGACCTCGGCTTCGAGCGCATGGTCGGCGAGGTGCAGCTGGAGCCCCAGTCCGATCCGGCTGACAAGGTCGCCGCCCGCTTCGTTGAGCTGCTGCAGCCGCCGCGTGATCGAGGCGAAGGCGTCGGGCTCGAGTTC
>JALYRH010000082.1 GCA_030855425.1 Pseudomonadota bacterium | reverse complement strand
TATTGGCGGTGGGCCGGGGAATGTGACATTGTTCGCGGTAAGGTGCGCCTCGATCTGCTGATCGCCGCCGACCGGGCGGAAGTCGAGCGTCCCCGCCAGCCCGCCGCCGCCGACGCTGAGCGTTCCGTTGAACCCGCCGGGATCGCTGCGCAGCGCGCCGCGTGCGCTGCTCCCAGCGACATCGAGTGCGGCGATGTCGATCGTCGCGCGCGCGCCTTTCGGGAGCAGGATCCGTCCGGTCGAGGTAAACGGTCCGATCCGCGACTGGCCATTGGCGCGATAGTCGTACCCCGCCGCGATCGGCGCAAGGAACAGCGTCATGTCACGCACCCCAAGCGCTTGGTTGGGCGAGGCAAGCGTCACTTCTACCTTCGGCCGCGCGATCGGTCCGTCGAGCCGGATGCGTAGCGGACCATATTGCGATTGCGCGCCGCTTGCCTCGATCAGCCAGCTCCCGTCGGGCCGCCGCATCCCCATCCCCGACAGCCGCAGCTTGGGCGCATGGAGCTGCAGGTCGGTCAGCCGCAGCACGCCATCGGGCCCGCGCTCAAGGTTGCTGGTCAGCCGCGGCAGCCCCCCGGTGAGGCTGGCGAAAAAGCTGTTGTCGAGCCGCCGCACCCATGCCTTGGCGGTGCCGACGACGCGCGATCCCTTGCCATTGGGGCCGGGGACGACGCGGAGTTCGGTCTCGACATCGACAATCCCGACATTGGGGATCAGGTAGCGCTTCAATCCGCCGGCGAGCATGATGTCGAAGCGCCCCGTCGTAAGGTCGATCAGCAGCGACACCGTGGCATTGAGCTTGTCGCTGCGCAGCGCCAGCCGGTCGCCGCGCACCAGCTTCGGCGTAATCACCAGATTCCCTTCGAGGCTTATGTTGCGCAGGATCCCGTCCGCCACGTCGCCGACCCCGGTCACCGCCGCCGCGCGCAGCCTGAGCGGGACGCGCATCGGCCACGGACCGAGCCGCCCGCGACCCTCGGCGCGCACATTGACGAACCCGGTCTTGCCGTCGAACACGATGTTCGGGCTGGTCAGCCGGTAGGCGTAATCGGCACGCCCGAAGGCCCCGTCGAGCGTCCACAGCATCCGCACCCCGCGTCCCGCCATGTTGGCGAACAGGACTGGCGGGCGGAGCAGGTCGATGCCGACGCTGACCTTGCGATAAGCGCGCGCCTCAAGGTCGATCCCGCCCCGTGCCACCGCGCGCAAGGATGGTGAGGACAGGCTGAGCTGGCCAGCGAGGACGCCATCGTCGAGCGTACCATCGCCCTCGACCTTGATGCGCGGACTGGTCAGCCGCTGCAGCCGTCCGGTGAGGAATGGCGCGGGCGCGAGCGTTCCCGACAGGCGGAAGCGGCCGCGGTCGGCGCCGAGCGCGAGCGTGCCGGTCGAGCGTCCCGACAGCAGCAATTGCGCGGTGCCGCGCCAACGCGTCCAGCTGCCCGATCCGACGACCGTCAGGTCGATCGGGCGCTTGACGCCGGTCAGCGCGGCCAGCAGCCCGTCGGCCGGCGCGATCGCGCGAACTTCGAGGTCGAAACGGTCGACATCGGGCTCGGCATCGAGCGCAATCGCGAGCCGGTCGCCGTCGACCAAGGCGAGCTTGAGATCGACCATCGCGCGCCCGGCGCGGATCGTCGCCGCGCCCGCCACGCTGCCGACCCGCTCGCGCCCGCTGACGCCGCGCGCGACTTCCAATCGGTGGATCGCAAGCTTGCCGATTTCCACGTCGAACCCGGGGAGCAGCGGCCCGCCGCGCCCCGGCCGCAAGCGCGGGATGCGTTCGAGCCGCACCTTGTCCGCCTCGATCCGGTCGATGTGGAGATCGTTGTAGAGCCACGCGAGCGGCGCCCAGTCGAGCTGGATTTCGGGGCTGGTCAGGAACACGCCCTGCGGGTCCGATACGCGCACCCCGCGCAACCGCGTCTTGCCAAAGATCGAGCCGTCGATGCGCGCCACCTGGATCTTGAGCCCGGTCTTGGTTTCAAGCTGGGCGACGCGATCGATGATGAACCGGTGCCCCGGCGCGCTGTCGAGGAGGATCAGCCCGACCCCCGCGATCAGCACCAAAGCGAGGATCAGCGCGGCGAGTTCGCTCGCCAGCCGCCGCGGCCACGATCGCCGCTGGCGGACGATCTGCGTCTCGGCATTCACGTCAGAACGCCTGGCCGAGGCTGACCGTTACCGCCACGCGGCTGTCGTCCGGTCGGCGGTTGAGCGGTGTCCCGACATCGACCCGGATCGGCCCGAACGACGAATAATATCGCGCGCCGATCCCCGCCCCGAGCTGCCAATCGCCGAGCCGGGGCACGCTGCCGGTGGTCAGTGTCCCGCCGTCGAGGAACGGCACGATCCCGAAATTTCCGCCGAGCGCCTTTAACCGGATCCGCGCTTCCATTCCGAATTCGGCCAGGCTGCGTCCGCCGATCGGATCGCCATCGACGTCGCGCGGTCCAAGTCTTTGATAGCCATAACCGCGGACCGACCCGCCCCCGCCCGCGTAAAATCGCCGCGACGGCGCAATCGCGTCGCGGTTCGCCCCAGCAATCGTGCCGAACCGCACGCGCCCCGCAAGCACCACCGTGTCGGTCACCCGGCGATAGCTGCTGGCGTCAATCTGCGCGCGGGCATAGCCGAAGCTTCCTCCCTGGAAGGACAGTTCGGGACTGAGCCGCCCGAGCAGCCGAAACCCGCGCGTCGGATCGAGCAGATCGTCGGTCTTGTCATAGCCAAGGCTCGCCGGGACAGCACCGATGAAGAACGTCCGGCGCCGTTCGATCCCCGTCGCCTCGACCGTGTCGCGTTCCTCGGTGACGATCAATTCGGCGCCAAGCGACCAGGTCCATTTCTTCTGCCAGATGAAATTGCTTTGCCGCTCGATCCCCCCCGACAGCGAGACGGTGCGCGCCTCATACGCCGCACGGTCGAGATGGCTGGCCAGCGCCTGGGCGTTGATCACCTGGTCGCGGCGCAGGAAATTGTTGCGGCGGAACGACACCGCGGCCAGCTGCTCCTGGGTCCCCGCCACCCCGCGCAGGGTGAGCGCACCCTCGGGATTGAAGAAGTTGCGGTGCTGCCAACTCGCTTCGGCGCGCACCCCTTCACCAGTGCCATAGCCAAGTTCACCGGCTATGGTCCGCGCCGGCGCCGGCTCGAGCCGGACATCGAGGTCGATCACCGTCCCGCCGGCAACCGGCACCGTCTTGACCTCGGCCAGCGCTACCAGCCCGGTCGCGACCAGCGCGCGGCGCAGATCGTCGACCTCGCTGCGCTCGAAGCGGTCACCTTTTCTGAAGCGCGCGATCAGCCCGACGTGCCGCGACGAAAAGGGCGGCACCCCGCTCACCCGGATCGTGCCGAAGCGCCCGACCGGCCCCGGGGTTACCGGAAGGCTGAGCCGCGCCACGCCGCGCTCGGGATCGAGGATGATCGATTGCGTGCCGATGATGGCGGTCGCGAAGCCCTGCTCGCCGAGCGCGACCCGCAGCGCGGTGCCCGCTGCGATCACCTGCTCGGCGCGCACCGGATCGCCAGCCTTGACCGCGAAACTGCTGCGCAGCTCAGCCGCTTCGCTCCCTGCCGCATCGAGCCCGGGAAGCTCGACCGTCGCGAAGCTGTAGCGCTTGCCGGGATCCGCTTGCAGCGCGATTGAGATTGCGCCGGCGCCGACCGAAATGTCGGGTTCGACGGCGGCGTCATAATAGCCCTGCGCGCGCAGCAACTCGGTCAGCAGTTCGACGTCGGCGCGGGTCCGACGGTCGATCTGCGCGGCATTGGCGCTCGCCCTGCGCCCTTCGATCAGCGTCGATTGCGCGTCAAATTCGCGCTCGACGACGTCACCACCGGCCAGTCCGTCGATCCCGGCCAGCGTCACGCCATAGCGTCGCGCCGCGCCATTGTCGTCAATCAGCACCGGCTCATCGCGCGCCACCGGTTCGTCGTCGACGTCCTGCGCCGCGATCGGGGGCAAGGGCGAGCCGTCAGTCGCGCGGGCGGGGGCGGGATCGGGCGTGGCGAGGTCGGGCCACTCGACCCCCAGGTCGGGCATCGCGTCGAGCGGCGCCGAAGGGTCGATATCGGCCCCGCTTGGCGGCGGCGGCAGGGGTGATTGCTGGGCCAGCGACGGCTGAGCAAGCGCCAGCGCCGCGCAGCCCGCGTAGCCCATGCGCGCCGCGCCCCATCCCATGCCCTTGGCTCTCATCGAACCGAGCCTAGCCATGCTGGCTGAACCGCGCCAGTATGGCGGCGCGTGAGATTAGTGAATGGTACCGCGCACTTGGTCGCTGCTGAGCGTGGCGATCACGCGCTCGATTTGTCGCCAGTGGCAGAAGCGGATCACATTGCCCGCATCGCGGCTATGCTCGGCGCGGCTCGCCGCTTCGAACCCGGCGTCGTCGCCATAGGCGTCGATCAAGCTGGCTGCATCGTTGAGCGCGGCGCGGCCGCTAATGAAGGGGGTCGTCATGACGCCCCATTACCCGCGCGCTCCTTTCGACAGCGCGCACGGATTGGGTCAACGGTTCGTCAACCACGTTGGGGTGGCGCGGCCCGGCGCGCTCTGCCATGCCCGCTGCGATGAGCAAGCCCACTCCCATGGCCGGGGGGTTTTTCCTGATCCTGCCGCTCGTCATTGGCTTCATCTGGGGTCTTGCGACCGAACGGGCGATGCAGGGCGCGATCTTCGGACTCGCGATCGGACTGTTGCTCGCCGCGATCATATGGGCAGTGGATCGGTTTCGCCAGCGCCGCTAGCGGCTCAGCTAATCCGCCGTCCGGCCCAGATCACTCGGCCGATGCACGTCAATTCATCGAGCGAGCGATCGGGCCAGTCGGGATAATTGGGATTGTCCGACTGGACCGTCACGCGTCCACCGAACGGGTGGATCGCGAGCCGCTTGACCAAGAGGGCCTCATCGACCCGAAGCACGTAAATACCATCACGAAGCCCGTCGCCAAGCGCGTCATGGTCGACCAATATATCATCGCCGGCATTGAGCGTCGGGGCCATCGAATCGCCCTCGACACGGATCATCGTCAACCGCTCGCCGGGCGCCGCGGTCAACGCGCGCAGCCAGGCGGGATCGAACGCGAAATAGGGACGCAGCGACTGGTCCTCGGCCAGTGCGCCCGCCCCGGCCGATGCGCGCACCGCGCTTCGCCGCACCGGGACAAGCGCCGACGAAACGCCAATCGGATCGCCTGCCGGGCCGCCAAGCATCGCGTCGGTCACGCCGAAATAGCGCGCCAATGTCCTTCGCTCGCGCTCGGGCAGGCGGCGCGGCGTCCCCTTGCGCAAATATTGCTGGATGTAGGCGTCGTTGCGCCCGAGCAGCCGTGACAGCCCGGCGAGGCTCTCACCGCGTTCGGAACACAGTCGTTGCAGCGTGGCACGCGCATCATTCATGGGATTTTTACCATACCATAGGAATTTGCCTAGACAAGTGGCGATTATGCTGGGTTTGTAAGCTACATAAATCGCCAGACAAGTAGGAAAGCCATTGGGATGAGGGCTTTGCCGAGTCGCATCTGGGAGGAAGACAACCAGTGCAACTATTAAGCGAAGTTGAGAAATTTCTTAGAGCGAAACAAGTGTCGGCGGCGCGCTTTGGTCGCGACGCGATGCGGGATCCGCGATTCGTGTTCGATTTGCGCAACGGCCGAGAACCACGCAATCGGACCGTGACCCGGGTTCGCGCCTATCTCGATGCATGTCTGTGATGCGCGCGCCCCGCTCGTCGGCACCCCGCTCGGCGGCGGCGGCCATCCTGTTGCGGTCGCTGATGGCGCGCACCGGGCTCGATCGTGCTAGGATTTCCGTAAGCAGGTGCCACTCTGTCGATTGGCAATCGCTTACGTTTGTCGGCGAACGTCATGAAATCAGCTTGGCGGTAACCGGTCCCGATCCGGCCGCGGCGATGGCGCTGCTCCGCGACGGACTCGCCGACGCCGAGTGGGAATTGAACGGCCATGTCGTCGCCGACATTGTCATCACCGCGGAAACCCGCGCCGGCGATGGCTCGATCCTCGTCAATCTCGAAGCGCTGACGCTCAGCGACTAGCGCCTCGGTGGGCGACTTGCGGCATGGGCCGCATCCTCATTCATCCCTGGCGTAGCGAGCGGCGGATCTCGGCCAGCGCGGCGTGGAGCGCGGCGCTGGCATCGACCGCTTCGGCCTGGCCGTCGCGCCGCGGCTCGGCCGCCGCCGCGCTGCCCCGGGCGGGCCCGAGATAATCCTCGATCCGGGCGACCATCTCGCTTGGGCCGGGCAAGTGCGACGGCGCGACCGCGCGGCTCGGCGGCTGTTCAGCGAACAAGCGCACGACCCGCGACGCGACATCGATCGCGGGCAGCGGGTCGTCGAGCAGCAGTTCATCGGCTTCATCAAGCGGTTGATCGAGCAGCAGCACGGCCTCCCCTAGGTCGTCGGCCGGAAAGCCGAGGGGCTCGAACCGTGAACCCACCGAGTCGCGGGCATCGACTCGTGCCAGGATAAGCAGCGCTGCGATCGAAACGATCATTCCTGCGCACACCGCGGCCGCAATCGACGTCCCCGGCGCGGCAAGCCGTGCTACCGCAAAACCGGCGGCACTCCCGAGCCCGGCGGCCGCGATCCATTCGACCGCGATCTCGATCGCGGGGCGTATTGCTGTGCTCTTCATCCGAGCGACCTTCGCCGACAATGATGAAAGCCCGCTTAATTCGCCTCGATGGCCTCGATCGCCGCAATCAGCGCGGCGGTGAAAGCGGGCACGTCGTCAGGGTTGCGGCTGGTCACGACATGCCCGTCGGTCACCGCCGGCGCGTCGGCCACTTCGGCCCCGGCGTTGCGAATGTCGGTACGGATCGACGGCCAACTGGTGACGCGCCGCCCGCGCAGCACATCGGCCTCGGCGAGCAGCCATGGCGCATGGCAGATTGCGGCGATGGGCTTGCCCGCGGCATCGAACGCCTTGATCAGCGCGATCGCCGCCGGCTCGCTCCGCAGCCGGTCGGGGTTGCCGACTCCGCCGGGAAGCAACAATGCGTCATAATCATCCGCCTTCGCCTCTTCGATGGTCAGATCAGGGACGATGGTCTTGCCGGGTTCATCGTGGACCGTGCCCATGATTTCGTCGCGATCGAGCGAGGCGAGGCTGACCTTGGCCCCCTTGGCGAGCAAAATCTCACGCGGGCCGAACAATTCACTTTCCTCGAACCGATTGGTCGCCATGATCAATATCTTCGCGCGCTCGATGCTCGGCATATTCGCTCCGTTCTGATTCTCGCGGGAACTTGACCGTCCCTCGCGCACTTCAAGCCCACCCAACGTCGAGAGGCCGATAAGGATGCTGCGCCATAGCAATGACAGCGAGCCCGGATATACCCGCCTCAAGAAGGGCCGTGCGTGGGCCTATTTCGACGGCGACCGCCGCGTCGCTGATCGCGACGAGATCGACCGGCTGAACGCGCTTGCGCTTCCCCCCGCCTATGTCGAGGCGTGGTTCTGCAAGGACACCAACGGCCATATCCAGGCGACCGGAAAGGACGCGCGGGGACGCAAGCAATATCGCTACCACGCCGACTTTCGCGCCAAACAGGACGCGTCGAAATATGACGGCTGTGCCGAGTTCGGCACAGCGCTGCCCAAAATTCGCAAGCGCGTCGAGACCGACCTCAAGCGCCGAACGCTCAACCGTGAAACCGTCCTCGCCGCGGTCGTCCGCCTCCTCGACACCGAGCATATGCGCATCGGCAACGAGCAATATGCGCGCGCCAACCAGAGCTTCGGCCTGTCGACGCTGCGCTCGCGCCATGTCAGGCGCAAGAACGGCAAGATGAGGATGCGCTACGCCGGCAAACACGGAATCGTCCATGAGGCGACGATCAGCGATTCGAACCTCAAACGGATCGTCGGGAAGTGCCAG
>JALYRH010000081.1 GCA_030855425.1 Pseudomonadota bacterium | reverse complement strand
GTCCTAGCCCGTTCTGGAACCAGAAACGGCGGATTAGCAAGCGGAGGCGGCGGCGTGGATTTTGACCTTACGGAACGCCAGTCTTTTTTCCGCGACCGCGTTCGCGACTTCATCGAAACCCACATTCGCCCCCGAGTCGCCGACTATCATAAGCAGATCGCGGCCGGCGACCGCTGGCAGCCTCTGGAGCTGATCGAGGAATTGAAGCCCAGGGCTGAGGCGGCCGGGCTGTGGAACCTGTTCATGCCGCCCGGCGGCGCGCTCCAACATGTCGACGAAAGCTTCACGTTCGAGGGCGAGCAACTCACCAACCTCGAATATGCTCTCTGCGCCGAGGAGATGGGCCGCATCCTGTGGTCGGCCGAAATATTCAACTGCTCCGCTCCCGATACCGGCAACATGGAAGTGTTCCACCGCTACGGCACGCGCGAGCAGAAGGAGCAGTGGCTCGGCCCGCTGATGCGCGGAGAAATCCGCTCGGCTTTCCTGATGACCGAGCCCGGCGTCGCCTCGTCCGATGCGACCAACATTGAGTGCCGCATCGCCAGGGACGGCGACGATTATGTCATCAACGGCCGCAAATGGTGGTCGTCGGGCGCCGGCGACCCGCGCTGCAAGGTCGCCATCCTGATGGGCAAAACCGACGTCGAGGAAAGCCGGTACCGCCAGCAGTCGATGATCCTCGTGCCGATGGACGCCGCCGGCATCACCGTCGAGCGCGCGCTGACCGTGTTCGGCTATGACGACGCGCCCCACGGCCATATGGAAATCGAACTGAAGGACGTCCGCGTTCCCGCGGCGAATCTGCTGCTCGGCGAGGGCAGGGGGTTCGAGATCGCGCAAGGCCGGCTCGGACCGGGCCGGATCCACCATTGCATGCGCACAATCGGCGCCGCCGAGGAAGCCTTGGGCGCGATGGCCCGCCGCCTCCAATCGCGCATCGCCTTCGGCAAGCGGCTTAGCGAGCAGAGCGTGTGGGAGCAGCGCGTTGCCGAGGCGCGGATCGAAATCGACGCCACGCGCCTCCTCTGCCTCAAGGCCGCCGACCTGATGGACAAGGCCGGCAACAAGGCCGCCGCCGCCGAAGTCGCGATGATCAAGGTCAAGGCCCCGCGCATGGCGCTGTCGATCATCGACGACGCCATCCAGGCGCACGGCGGGGCCGGGGTCAGCCAGGACTTCGGCTTGGCCGCAAGCTGGGCGGGAATACGCACGCTGCGCCTCGCCGATGGCCCCGACGAGGTCCACAACCGCAGCATCGCGCGGATCGAGTTCTCGAAACATGCGCCGGTGGAGGGATGAAATGAGCGGCAACTTGTTCCTCGGCGAAGGCCGGGGCCCAGGCGCCCGGAGGGCGAAATCGGTGCGCGACAGTTTATCAATCGCTCCGCGCTTCCAGGACCCCGGCCGTCGGGCCCCATCAAAGTATCACTTTGATGGGAATGCCCTTCGCCGGGGAACGGAACAAGCATGAAATCCCTCTTCGATCTCGCCGGCAAGGTCGCCATCGTCACCGGTTCGTCGCGCGGGATCGGCAAGGCAATCGCCGAAGCGCTCGCCGCCCACGGCGCCGAGGTCGTCATCTCGAGCCGCAAGCAATATGCCTGCGATCAGGTCGCGGCCGCGATCAACGAAGAACATGGAGAGCGCCGCGCCATCGCCGTGGCCGCGAGCATATCCGACAAGGCCGCGCTGCAGAACCTTGTCGACCAGACCCGCGCCGAGCTCGGCCACATCGACATCCTCGTCTGCAACGCCGCGTCCAACCCTTATTACGGCCCGATGGCGGGCATTTCGGACGAGCAGTTCCGCAAGATTCTCGACAATAATGTCCTCGCCAACCATTGGCTGATCGCCATGGCGTCGCCGGAAATGCTCGAGCGCGGCGAAGGCTCGATCATCATCGTCTCGTCGATCGGCGGCCTGACCAGTTCGACCAGCATCGGCGCCTACAACATATCGAAAGCGGCCGACTTCCAGCTCGCCCGCAACCTTGCCGCCGAGTTTGGGCCCAAGGGCGTGCGGGTCAACTGCATCGCGCCGGGCCTCGTCCGCACCGACTTCGCCAAAGCGCTTTGGGAGAACCCCGAGACCCTGAAAGCCGTCACCCGCGGCACCCCGCTCCGCCGCATCGGCGAACCCCACGAGATCGCCGGCGCCGCCGTCTATCTCGCGTCCCCCGCCTCGACCTTCATGACCGGCCAGGCGATGATCGTCGACGGCGGCTCGACGATAGGGGTCGGGTTGTGATGATCCCTCTCCCTGAGGGGAGAGGGCGACTCGCCGCAGGCGAGCGGGGTGAGGGGTGTGCTGCCTTTCACACCCCTCACCCTTCCGCCGCGAAGTGCGGCTCCCTCCCTCTCCCCTCAGGGAGAGGGAAACAATGATGCGCCTCGCCAACAAAATCGCCATCGTCACCGGCGCGGGGTCGGGCATCGGCAAGGCGACGGTCGAGCTATTCCGCGTCGAAGGCGCGACCGTGATCGGCGCCGACTTGCACGGCGCCGACGTTGAGTGCGACGCGGGCAATAACGACCACGTCGCCACCCTCATTGATCACACCGTCGCCACCCACGGCGGTCTCGACATCGTCTTCGCCAATGCCGGGATCGCCGGCGGCCTCGCCTCGATCTTCGAGCAGAGTGCCGACGACTGGGCCGAAATCCTCCGCGTCAATTTGATCGGCCCATTCCTTGGCATCAAGCATGCCGCGCCGCACTTGAAAGCGCGCGGCGGCGGGTCGATCATATGCACCGCCTCGGTCGCGGGGCTTCGCTCGGGCGCCGGCGGCCCGGCTTATTCGGCGTCGAAGGCCGGGGTGATCAGCCTCGTCAGGACCGCCGCGCAGCAGCTCTCCGGCTCGAACGTCCGCGTCAACGCCATCTGCCCCGGCCTGATCGAGACCGGCATGACCGAATTCGTCTACGAGCGCGCCCGTGCCAAGGGGCAGGAGGAGCGCCTCGGCCACCTCAATCCGCTCAAGCGCGGCGGCGCCCCGTCGGAAATCGCCCAAGCCGCGCTGTTCCTCGCCTCCGACGAATCAAGCTACGTCAACGGCCACGCTTTGGTCGTCGACGGCGGCCTCAGCGCGTCGCACCCTGTCAACAACCAAAGCTACGGCCGCACGGCCATCTGATCCGGAGAACAAGCATGACCTCGCCCATCTCGACCACCCGCCACGGCGACATCCTCGTCGTCACCTCGAACAATCCGCCGGTCAACGCGCTCGGCGCGGCGGTGCGGCAGGGGCTGGTCGCGGCGATCGAGCAAGCCGAGGGCGACGAGGCGATCAAGGCGGTCGTCATTCGCTGCGAGGGGCAGACTTTCTTCGCCGGCGCCGACATCACCGAATTCGGCAAGCCCCCGGTGATGCCATGGCTGCCCGAAGTGGTCGACCGGATCGAAAATTGCGCGAAGCCGGTTGTCGCCGCGATCCACGGCACCGCGCTCGGCGGCGGGCTCGAAATCGCGCTCGGCTGCCATTACCGCGTCGCGGTGCCCTCGGCCAAGCTTGGCGTTCCCGAGGTCAAGCTTGGCCTGCTCCCCGGTGCCGGCGGAACCCAGCGGCTGCCGCGTGTCGCGGGCGTCCTCAAGGCGCTCGAGATGGTCACCGGCGGCGGCATGATTTCAGCGAAAGAAGCGTACGACATCGGGCTCGTCGACCGGCTGATCGAAGGCGACCTCCAGCAACATGCCGTGGCTTACGCCGATGAGGTCAAGGACATTCGACCACTCGCCAAATCGTCCGAGCGTCAGGATAAGGTCGAGGGCATCCATGCGTCGGTCTTCGACGACTTCCGCAAGGCCAACGCCCGCAAGTTCCGCGGCTTCGACGCGCCCGAGGCGAATATCAAGGCGGTCGAGGCAGCCGTCGCCAAGCCCTATGCCGAGGGGGTGATGGACGAGCGCCGCTTGTTCATGGAATTGATGAGCGGCAAGCAGGCCCGCGCCCAGCAATATTTCTTCTTCGCCGAGCGCAAGGCGTCGAAGATCGACGGCATCCCCGACGACACCCGCCCGCGCGATATCAAGCGCGTCGGCGTGATCGGCGCCGGCACCATGGGCGGCGGCATTTCGATGAATTTTCTGTCCGCCGGAATCCCGGTGACCATCGTCG
Source organism: Pseudomonadota bacterium (assembly GCA_030855425.1). The sequence continues at coordinate 3,793 of JALYRH010000081.1, read as the reverse complement.
AAATGGCGCAGGACGCGCTCGATCGCGGCACCGGGGTGATGCGCAAGAATTACGAAGCGACCGCCGCCAAGGGCAAGATGACCGGCGAACAGGTCAGCCAAGCGATGGGCGCGCTCACCCCGACGCTCGATTTCGACGCGCTCGCCGATTGCGACCTGATCATCGAGGCCGTGTTCGAGCAAATGGAGGTCAAGAAGGACATTTTCGGCCGCCTCGACACGATCGCCAAGCCCGGCGCGATCCTCGCCTCCAACACTTCCTATCTCAACGTCGACGAGATCGCCGCCTCGACCTCGCGCCCGCAGGATGTGGTCGGGCTCCATTTCTTCTCGCCGGCCAACATCATGAAGCTGCTCGAGGTTGTGCGCGGGGAAAAGACCGCGCCCGACGTGCTCGTCACCGCGATGGCGCTCGCCAAGCGGATCAAGAAGGTCGCGGTGGTCGCCGGCGTGTGCCACGGCTTCATCGGCAATCGCATGCTGATGCCGCGCCAGGTCGAGGCGACCAAGCTGCTGCTCGAAGGCGCCACCCCCGAGCAGGTCGACCGCGTCCATGTCGAGTTCGGAATGCCGATGGGGCCGTTCCAGATGGCCGACCTCGCCGGTGTCGACATCGGCTGGCACCGCGACCCGAGCCGGATCGAGAATATTCGCGACGCGCTTGCCGCCGAGGGCCGCTGGGGCCAGAAGAAGAATGCCGGCTTCTACGATTATGACGACAAACGCCGCCCGACTCCCAGCCCGCGCGTCCAGGAAATCATCGACGATTTTCGTGGCCGTGAAGGCGTCGAGAAGCGCGACATCAGCGACCAGGAAATCACTGAGCGCACGCTCTACACGATGGTCAACGAGGGCGCGAAGATCCTCGAGGAAGGCATGGCCCAGCGCGCCTCTGACATCGATGTGGTGTGGATCTACGGTTACGGTTGGCCGGTATGGCGCGGCGGGCCGATGCACTGGGCCGACAGCGAGGGGCTGGACACGATCGTCGCCGGCCTGAAAAATCAGGAGGAGCGGATGGGCGGCGACTTCAGTTTCTCGAAATTGCTTCTCGACAAGGCCGAAAAAGGCGAGAAGTTTACCCGCTGAAAAGGGGAGTGAACATGGCGACCGTTCCAGAGGCAACCGAGCAGCAGCGGCTGATCCGCTATTCCAACGTCGCGGTGACGCTTCACTGGCTCACCGCCGCGCTGGTCGTCGCCCAGGTCGTCATCGGCTTCACCTTCCACGAGATGGACCGCGGGCCGGCGCGCAGCGACATGTTCATGTGGCACAAGACCGTCGGCGCGACGATCCTCGTCCTCGCTTTGGCCCGCCTCGCCTACCGCCTGATGAACCCGCCGCCGCCTTACCCGGAGGAACTGCCGCGCTGGGAGCGGTTCGCTGCGGTCTGGAACCACCGGGCCTTCTATTTCCTGCTGATCGCATTGCCGTTGACCGGCCTGATCGCGGTTTCGGGCGGGGCCGACAGCGCGACCACGCCGCTCAAGTTCGGGCTCGATCTGCCGCTCGTCCCCGGCATCGGCGAGGATGGCGGCGAGCTGTCGGGCGAGGTCCATGAAATCCTCGTCATCACCACGCTGGCGCTGCTCGCGCTCCACATCGGCGCGGCGATCAAGCACGTCGTCAGGCCCAACCGCGCCTCGGGCCGAATGCCTCCGTTCCGCGCCCCGACCGGCGAGAAGCCGATCGAGGATTAGACGCGCGCCCTTAGCCCCTCTCCCCTTGCGGGAGAGGGAGGGGCCCGCGCCAAAGGCGTGGGAGGGTGAGGGGAGTGCGCATGCCGCATAATCTCCGCGTGGGGAGAAGAGCCATCACCCAACAACCTTGCGCGTTCGCAAATATTTGCTAGCCTGCAATGATGTGGGGAAATTCATCGGCACCGGCCCTGGCCTCGCGCTTCGCGCGGCTGATCGAGCAACTCGGCGGCGACACCGCCGCGGCCAAGGCGGCGGGGCAGCAGCGCGACCTGATCGCGGCCGTTGGCGAGGCTGAGCCGGCTACGCTCAATCAAGTCGCGGCGGCAGTAAAGCGCGGCGCGCCGGCGATCAGCAGGGCGATCGACGCGCTGGTCCGCGCCGGCCTCGTCGAGCGCCAGCCCGATCCCGACAATCGCCGCCGCCTCGCGCTGCGGCTCACCGATAGCGGCCGTGACCATATGGCCCGCCCGCCCGTCGCCGGCGGCGGCCTCGAAGCCCGCCTCGCCAAACTCGCGGCAAGCGAACTTCGCGCGCTCGAACGCGGCATCGAAATCCTCGAGCGGCTCCCGCGCTAGGTCCCACAGTTTCCGACATCTCTTGTTGCACCGCGCCATTTCGGCTAGGGGCGCGCTTACTCTTATCCGGGACATCATAATGAATCTGCGTAACGTGGCGATCATCGCCCACGTCGACCATGGCAAGACCACGCTCGTCGATCAGCTTTTCCGCCAGTCGGGCACCTTCCGCGACAATCAGCGCGTCGAAGAGCGCGCGATGGATTCGAACGATCTCGAAAAAGAGCGCGGGATCACGATTCTCGCCAAATGCACCAGCGTCGAATGGGCCGACCCGGACGGCAATGTCACCCATATCAACATCGTCGACACCCCCGGCCACGCCGATTTCGGCGGCGAGGTTGAGCGTATCCTGTCGATGGTCGACGGGGTGATCCTGCTGGTCGACGCCGCCGAAGGGCCGATGCCGCAGACCAAGTTCGTCACCGGCAAGGCGCTCGCGCTCGGCCTCAAGCCGATCGTCGTGGTCAACAAGATCGACCGCCCGGATGAGCGCGCCAAGGAAGTGCTCGACGAGGTGTTCGACCTGTTCGTGTTGCTCGACGCCAATGACGAGCAGCTCGATTTTCCGGTGCTCTACGCCAGCGGCCGCAACGGTTATGCCGGCCCGTCGCTCGACGTCCGCGAAGGCACGTTGAACCCGCTGTTCGAAACCATCGTCAGCCACGTGCCCGCGCCCTCGGCCGACCCCGACGGCCCGTTCAAATTCCTGGTGACGCTGCTCGACCGCGACAATTTCCTCGGCCGCATCCTGACCGGCCTGGTCTTCTCGGGCTCGATCAAGACCAACGCCCCGATCCACGCGCTCGGCCCCGACGGCAAGGTCGTAGAGACCGGCCGCGCGTCGAAGATTATGGCGTTTCGCGGGCTCGAGCGGGTTCCGGTCGATCAGGCGAGCGCCGGCGACATCATCTCGATCGCCGGTCTGACCACCGCGACCGTCGCAGACACCATCGCCGACCCGACGGTGACCGAGCCGCTCCACGCCCAGCCGATCGACCCGCCGACGTTGTCGATGCGCTTCGCCGTCAACGATTCGCCGATGGCCGGACGCGAGGGCAAGAAGGTCACCAGCCGCATGATCCGCGACCGCCTGTTCCGCGAAGCCGAGAGCAATGTCGCGATCAAGGTCACCGAGAGCGCCGACAAGGACAGCTACGAAGTCGCCGGCCGCGGTGAATTGCAGCTTGGCGTGCTGATCGAGATGATGCGCCGCGAGGGCTTCGAGCTCGGCATCAGCCGTCCGCGCGTCCTTTTCCGCGAGGACGACGACGGCAAGAAGACCGAGCCCTACGAGACCGTCGTGATCGACGTCGACGACGAATATTCGGGGACAGTCATCGACAAGATGGCGCTTCGGAAGGCCGAAATGACCGACATGCGTCCGTCGGGCGGCGGCAAGACCCGCATCAGCTTCTCCGCCCCGTCGCGCGGCCTGATCGGCTATCACGGCGAATTCCTCAGCGACACGCGTGGCACCGGCATCATGAACCGGCTCTATGAGAAATATGGTCCCCAC
>JALYRH010000080.1 GCA_030855425.1 Pseudomonadota bacterium | reverse complement strand
GGCGCATAGCCATCACCGTGCCATCCTCGCTCCAGGCATTGGCGATCAGGGTGGCGGGGAGGCCGGCGACCGCGAGGCTATGATAGCGCGTCGCGGGAAATGGCTGGGGAAGGTGAGCGAATAATCCGCTGGCGTCATGCCGAACGTCCGCGATCTTGCCGTGCATTGGCGCGACTCGAACCACGGTCCCGCCACAGGCGATCGCGAGTGCCTGATGCCCGAGACACACGCCGAGCAGTGGGCGGCGCCGCGCGACGCAGGCGGTGGCGAGTGCGACCGAGATGCCCGCTTCGTTCGGGCCGCCAGGTCCAGGTGATATGATTATACCGTCGCGGCCCAGGTCAAGCGCGCGCACGACGTCGATCGCATCGTGGCGCTCGATCGCGATCTCGGCCCCGGCGACGCGCAGCGTGTCGGCGAGCATGAAGGTGAAGCTGTCGACATTGTCGAGCAGGAGCAGGCGCGGCGCGCGCACGATCCGTCAGGCCGCGTTGGCGATCAATTGCCGCTGCCGGTCAGCCGATTGCGCGCAGTGTCGATTGCTTTCTCGTTGCGCTCAACCCCGACGTCCTTGCGCACTGCGGCAATGAATTGCTCGGCAAGTTCCTGCGTCGCGGTTTCCTGGAACGACGTTTGCACCTCGGCGATCAGTCCGGGCCGGGTTGCGGCGTTGCCCGGCGTGATCGATGCCGCTCGGACCACATAATAGCCGCGTCCCTGCGGATCGGCGATCATCCGGCTCTTGCCGGCCGAGAGCGAAAACAGAATCCGCATCGGCGCGGCGATTTCCGGCGGCACCTGCGACAGTTCGATCCGGCGTGCTCCGAACGGCTGGACCTTCGACACCCCGTTCCCACCTTGCCTGGCGGCATCGGCCAGCGGTACGCCGCGCGTGACCTTTGCGGCCACCGCCGAGGCGACGGCGCGCGCGCGATCGGACGCCTGCTTGCCGACCCAATCGGCGCTGACCCGATCGCGGATCTCCGCCAGCGGGGCAGGGGCCGCACCAACCACCCGACCGAGCCCAACGAGCAGATAGCCCGCGTCGCCGGGCAATGTCTCGACCACGGGATCGTCATCGGCGGCGAGATCGAAGCCGCTCTTCAACGCCGTGGCCTGGACGGCGGGAAAGCGGTAGTCGGCGTCGGCGCGGTCAACGCCCGCCGCAGTGATCAGCGGCGTCTCGGTCAGGGTCAGGCCATTCGCTCTCGCCGCCTCGACGATGCTCGATCCGCTTTCGATGGCTTCCTCGACCTTGGCGACGCGGTCGAGCAGTGCCTCCTTGCGCTTGTCGGCGGTAAGTGTCGCGATGATCTCGGCGCGGGCGTCGGCGAGCGTTCGCCCGGGCTCGCCGCGCACTGCATCGATTCGGATGACGTGCCAGCCAAGGTCGGACTGGATTGGGCCCACCACCGCGCCGCTGGCGGCGGCGAATGCCGCGGTCGCAACCGTGTCGCCGGCGAGCGCGACAAATTGCTGGCGAGTTTGCGGGCCGACGCTGATGTCCTCGGCGCTGAAGCCTGCGGGCGCGGTCGCTGCAGCGAAGCTTGCGCCGCCCCGGGCACGAGTGGCGATCGCATCGGCTACCTGCTTCGACGGCACCACAGCCTGGCTGATGACTCGCGTTTCGCGTCCGCCATAGGTGGCGCGATTGGCATTGTAATAAGCGGCAATCTCGGCATCGGTCGGGACGACGCTGGCGACCTGATCGGGGCCAATCGCAGCTATTCGCAGAACGCGCTGCTCGGGGACGACATAGCGCTGCTTGTTCTGCTCGTAATAGGTCTGAAGATCGGCGGCGGTTGGGTCCAGCCCGGCGCGGAACTGCGCATTCTCGACGAACACGAGCTCCCCGCGGCGCTGTTCGAGCAACATCGAGGCATAAGGCGTCGCGACACCGACCGGAACGCGCGCGTTGGCAGCGACCGGGCCGAGGGTCAGCCGGCGCGCGATCTCGCCCTCGAATACGCGCCGCACGGCCGCGTCGGTGAGCCGCTGCTGCGCCAGAAATTGGGTATAGGCTAGCTGACTGAACTTGCCGTCGAGCCCACGGGTCTGGGGCAAGCTGGCGATCTCGGCATCGATCAGCTTGCGCGAAATTCGCAAATCATGTTCGCGCACAAAGGCCTTGATCACCGCATCGTCGGTCAATTGGTCGAGCAATTCGGGGGCGTTGCTGGCGACCGTTGCATAGGTCGCTTCGGGGTTTTGCTGGCGCGCGGCGGCGAGTATCCGCTCCATCCCGGTCGAGAAGTCGCGATCGGTGACCTCCTCATCGCCGGCCGTGACCAGCGTCCGTCCGCTCGCGCCGACCCCGCCACCCAAGCCGGTGATATCGGCGAGCGCGAAGCTGGCGAAAATGGCCAGCCCAAACAGGACCAATATGGCAGTGCCAAGCTTCGACTTGGACAAGTTACGGAAAAAAGAGAGCATGAAGGCTGAGCTCGCGCTTTGATGTTTGGGTCGGGCCGCTTTAGGGGCGAGGCGGCGCGGCGGCAAGCAGCCGCTCGAAGCATAGGAGAGCGACATGGGGCGACGGCGGCTGGTAGCGGGCAATTGGAAGATGAACGGTACCGCGACAGCGCTTGACGAAGTGATCGCGATCGCGGGCGCCGCCTCGGCCCACCCAGGAACCGATGTCGCTTTGTGCCTTCCCGCGACGTTGATCGGGCGCGCGGTCGAGGCGGCGGATGGCTTGGCGATCGGCGGGCAGGACGTCCATGCCAAGGTCAGCGGAGCGCATACCGGCTGCATTTCGGCGGCGATGCTGGTCGATGCCGGGGCCACGCTGACGATCGTCGGTCATAGCGAACGACGCGTCGATCAAAGCGAGAGCGACGCCGAAGTCAGGGCCAAGGCCGTAGCGGCGCTTGATGCCGGGATCGGCGTCATACTGTGCGTTGGGGAAAGTGCCGCAGTGCGCGATTCGGGCGCAGCGGTTGCAACCGTCGCGGCACAATTGGATGCGTCGCTGCCGCCTGCGGCAGCCGCCGCGGACGACCTGCCCGAGCGCTTCGCCGTCGCTTATGAGCCGATCTGGGCGATCGGCACCGGAAAGGTGCCCTCGATTGACGATATCGCCGAGATGCACGGCGCGCTGCGCGCACGTCTGGTCCACGCTTACGGCGCGGCCGGCGAGGCGGTTCGCATTCTCTACGGCGGCTCGGTCAAGGCGAGCAACGCCGCCGAAATCTTCGCGGTGCCGGACGTCGACGGCGCGCTGGTCGGCGGCGCCAGCCTTACCGCCGCCGAGTTCGGACCGATCATCGCGGCGGCATAGATTTGTATCCTTGCGGTGACAGGCGTTCAGTCGGGCTGTTGCCTGCGCCCGACCACACGCAGCCACCTCATTGAAACCTCGCCACTTCGGCGCTAGATGCGCCGCAACTCCTGATCCGAAGGCCTGTCCCATGTTCACCTTCCTGTTGATCCTCCAGACGCTCGTTGCGTTCAGCCTGGTGCTGGTCATTCTAATGCAGCGCAGCGAAGGCGGCGGGCTTGGCGTCGGCGGATCGTCGTCGGGATTCATGACTGCGCGCGGAGCGGCCGACTTTCTCACCCGCGCGACCTCGGTGCTCGGCGGGGCATTCATCATATTGTCGATCCTGCTCGCGGCGATCGCTGGCTCGACTCGCCAAACCGACACCATCGATACGTCACTCGCCCGGCCGATCTCGAGCACCGCGCCGACCCCAGGGCCGAGCACCAGTCCGGCGACGCCTGAGCAAGCCCCGGGCGTCCCGCTCGCGCAATAAGCACAACACCCGCTTTTCGCTATTTAATCGATTCGGGCGCTTGCCAGCAGGCGGGGCCTATCCCTAAGGCTCGTGTCCCATGACGCGGTATATTTTCATCACCGGCGGCGTGGTCTCTTCGCTAGGCAAGGGTCTATTGGCCGCCTCGCTCGGGGCGCTGCTCCAGGCGCGCGGTTATTCGGTCCGGATTCGCAAGTTCGACCCCTACCTCAACGTCGATCCGGGAACGATGTCGCCGTATCAGCATGGTGAGGTCTACGTCACCGACGACGGCGCCGAGACCGATCTCGATCTCGGCCATTACGAACGTTATACCGGCGTATCCGCCAAGCAGTCGGACAACATCACCTCGGGGCGTATCTATCAGGGCATCATCGCGCGCGAGCGGCGCGGCGATTATCTCGGCGCGACGGTCCAGGTCATTCCCCACGTTACCAACGCAATCAAGGAATTCGCGCTCGCCGATACTGACGGGCTCGACTTCGTCATCTGCGAAATCGGCGGGACGGTGGGCGACATCGAGAGCCTGCCGTTCGTCGAGGCAATCCGCCAGCTGAAGAACGATCTTGGCCGCGGCCGAAGCGTGTTCGTTCACACCACGCTGGTGCCCTACCTCGCGGCGGCGGGTGAATTGAAAACCAAGCCGACCCAGCATAGCGTTCGAGAACTGACTAGCTACGGTATTCAGCCCGACATCCTGCTATGCCGCTGCGAGCGGCCTATCCCCGAGGCAGAACGCGCCAAGATTGCGCTGTTTTGCAACGTCCCCGCCAGCGCGGTGATTCAAGCGCTCGACGCGCGCTCGATCTACGATGTGCCGCTGCAATATCATGGCGAGGGGCTAGACGACGAAGTGCTGCGCGTGTTCGACATCGCCGACGCACCTGGTCCCGAGCTGTCGCGGTGGCAGGACATCATGGATCGCGTCGATCACCCCGAAGGCGAAGTGACGATCGGCGTGGTGGGAAAATATGTCGGATTGCAGGATGCCTACAAGAGCTTGCGCGAGGCATTGGTACACGGCGGACTGGCCAACCGGGTCAAGGTAAACATCCGCTGGCTCGACGCCGAATTGTTCGAACAGGAAGGCGCCGACCTCGCCTCCGACCTGGAGCCGCTCCACGGCGTGCTCGTCCCCGGCGGGTTCGGCGAGCGCGGCAGCGCAGGGAAGATCGCCAGCGTCCGTTTCGCGCGTGAACGCAAGGTGCCGTTCTTCGGCATCTGCCTTGGCATGCAGATGGCGTGCATCGAAGGCGCGCGCAATACGGCGGGGATCAGCGAAGCGTCGACCACCGAATTCGGTCATACGCCAGAACCCGTCGTCGGGCTGATCACCGAATGGATGAGCGAGGAGGGGCTTCAGCACCGCTCGGCCGAGACCGACCTTGGCGGGACGATGCGGCTCGGCGCCTATCCCGCGAAGCTTACCGGCAACAGCCATGTCGCGACCATCTATGGAACGACCGAGATCAGCGAGCGCCACCGCCACCGCTATGAGGTGAACGTTCATTACAAGGACGCGCTTGAGGCCGGCGGACTGGTATTTTCGGGCATGTCGCCTGACGGCGCGTTGCCGGAGATTGTCGAGCGACCCGACCATCCTTGGTTCATCGGGGTCCAATTCCACCCCGAACTCAAGAGCCGCCCGTTCGAGCCGCATCCTTTGTTCGCCGGTTTCATCGGTGCCGCGCTAAAGCAATCGCGACTGGTCTGACCTGCCAGGGGCAGGTTGGACACTCGCGATCGACTGGTCTGACCTGCCGGGGGCAGGTTGGACACTCGCGATCGCCTGGTCTGGCCTTTCGGGGGCACTTCGGACGCTCGCGATCGCGACTGGTCTTGTAAATTGTCGCATTTGGCGTAGCCTGTGCGTCATGAAGCGCCTCTCCGCTCTTGCCGTCGTTGCTGCCGCGCTGATCACAACGCCCCTGCTGGCTGGCCAGCCAGCGGCCAAGCGGCCTATGTGCCAACCGCTCAAGCCGCCGCTACGCGACGCCAAACGCCTCGAACTGTGCCGCAAGGCGCTGATTCCGCCGGTCGTCGACCCGACGCCGATGTTTCTCGTCTCGACCACGGGCCCGCAAGCAGCCCTATCCGACCTCAGTTAAGGACGATTAACTGATTGCAGCCACGCTCGTCGCCGCCTCGCTCGCTGCGGCTCAACCGCAAACCGCGCCCATCCCGCCGATGGACCACAGCAAAATGAACCATGCACAGCCAGGTGTGACGGGCGCCAAGGCCGCGGCGAAGATGGATTGCTGCAAGGACGGCTGCGCGTGCTGCGCCAAGGACAAGGCCAAACCCGCGACTTGAACTAGTGGGGGGTGCCAAGCATCCACAGCGCCATTGCCACCATCATAATATTCTCGGTCAGTGAGACGAAGCCCAGCGGGACGTTGCTGTTGCCGCCGACGCAGGCGCATTTGATCTCGCGCTTGTCGATATAGACCGCTTTCACCACCGAAACCGCGCCGATAGTGCCGATGAACAACGCGATCGGGATCGACAACCAGTCGAGCGCGCCCGCAATCATCAATATGCCGGCGGTCAACTCGGCGAACGGATAGACATAGGAATAAGGCACGACGCGCCGGGCAAGCAGGTCGTAATTGAGGAACATCGACGAAAATCTGTCGAGGTCCTGAAGCTTGAGCAGCGCGAGGATGCTCATCGAAAAAGCGATGAACCATTGTCCCGCAGCAATAGTGAGCAGTTCGCCGTTCGCCGCCCAACTTGCCGCCAGCGCCATCAGCGCGGTGACGACGAAGATCACCAGCACCGGGCGGTAGCTGGTCGCGGTGGGATCGCGCACCGTGAGACCAAAATAGCGGCGGAGATCGTCATAGCCGCCGATCCGCTTGTCAACGATAAACGCCTGCGGGGTCGTATCCACGCTATGCTTTGCCTTGAATGCGTCGGTTTCCTCGCGCGTTCGGAGCTTGTGGTCTTCGACCGCGAAGCCGCGGCGCTTGAGCAGGTCGAGCGCTTTCAGACCGTAAGGACAGGTGTGTTCGCGCATCACCATCCGGTAAAGGATCGCCGACTTCGCTACGTTCGTGGCCATTGCTGCCCTCGCTACGATATTAGTTAAGGATATGGTTTGACATATACCCCCCTGCGGCATATTTCAAGCATTCGGAAATCGGAGGCCGGCATGGAAGGTGACAACAAAGCAGCGCTGGTGAACCGACTGAGTCGGATCGAGGGTCAGGTGCGTGGAATTTCGAAGATGGTCAGCGAGGACCGCTATTGCATCGACGTGCTGACTCAATTGCAGGCGGTCCGCGCGGCGCTTGCCAAGGTCGAAACGACGATGTTGCGCGACCACCTCGGGCATTGCATCGAAGGCGCGATCACCAGCGGTGACGTCAACGAGCAGCGCGCCAAGGCAGCCGAACTCATACAATTGCTGGATCGGATATGATGACGAGATTCTTTTGTCCGCGCCCGTCGCCATGGCTAGATCCTGCGTAACATATGAACTGGAGGGACCTCGGGGCGTTCGACCGGCAAAGGAGAGACAATCGTGCCAATCAAGGTCATCGCCATCAACGCCACGCTCAAGAAGAGCGCCAAGGAAACAAGCTCGACCGACGCGATGATCGATCTCGTCGCGGGCTATTTGAACGATCATGGGGCCGAACTGGTCGAAACGATCCGCTTGGCCGACCATGACATCCATCCCGGGGTAACGAGCGACGAAGGCGAGGGCGATCAATGGCCCGGGATTCGCACCCGGATTCTCGCCGCGGACGTGCTGATCTTCGGCACGCCGATCTGGATGGGGCAGCCGTCGTCGATCGCCAAGCGCGCGATGGAACGGATGGACGCCTTCCTGAGCGAGACGGACGATGCCGGGCGCACCCCGGCCTACGGCAAGGTCGCGGTGTTCGCGATCGTCGGCAATGAGGATGGCGCCCATTTCTCGACCGCGGCGATGGCGCAGAGCCTCAATGACGTGGGTTGGACGATCCCGGCGGCAAGCGCTTGTTATTGGGTTGGGGAGGCGATGCACAAGAAGGATTTCAAGGACTTGCCGGAAGTGCCTCAGGTCACGCGGGAGACCGCGCAAATGGTCGCATCAAACGCGGTCCACCTCGCCCGACTGCTTAAAGGCAACCCCTATCCGGCGAATGGCGGCTGATCCTTGCGAGGGCGGTGTGCCGCCCTTAAGTGAGCGGGCATGAGCAACATCGTTTCTACTCGCTTTCTCGTCCTCGGATCGGGCCCCGCCGGGCTGACTGCCGCAATTTATGCGGCGCGCGCGGGGCTGTCACCGATCGTCATCCAGGGCATCCAGCCCGGCGGCCAGCTGACCAC
>JALYRH010000079.1 GCA_030855425.1 Pseudomonadota bacterium | reverse complement strand
GAGCTGAATATCAATTGGCGTTGGTGGTTGGGGCAAGCGCGCCCGGTGCTGCCGCCGCGTTCGGCCCGCGCAGCAGGGCGGGGCCGAGCAGGCTGACGTTGGCGACGCGGGTGCCCGCCGGGCCTACCGCGGGGGCGTCTCCCGTGCCGACCGAGATGCGCAGCGCTTCGGGCTTGGCGGTGGTCAGCACCGGCGCGGCTGCGGTGGCGGGAACTTCAAAGCTTTGGCCGGCGGCAAGCTCACCCTGCTTGAGGATCGTCGCGCCATCGCGAACCTCGATCCACACGGGTTCATTGGCGGTGATCACCACTGGCCCTTGGGCCGCTGGCTCGGGGGTGGTCATCAATACGGCGCTGTCGAGCGGCGCTTCGGCAACCGTGTCATTACCTCGTAGCTCGCGCCTGCCGAGCCAGGTCAGCAGCAAGGCGACCGCGACGAGCGCGACCAGCGCTCCGATCACAATCCCCTTGGGCATCGAGCGATTGCCATCGACCGGCTCGAAGCTATCGTTCGTGACGGTGGTGTAATGGGCGGGCAGTTCGCTCCCCATCTCGGTGCGCAACTGGTCGGCAATTTCGGTCCGGTCGAGACCAACGGCCGCTGCGTAATTCTTGGCGAACCCCACCGAATAGGTGGCGGCGGGAAGCTTGTTCCACTCGCTGTCCTCGAGACTCTGCAAATGGCGCGTCGGGATGCGCGTCGAGGAGGCAACGTCCTCGATCGACAGCCCCTTGGCCTCGCGCGCGGCGCGCAGCCGCTGCCCGACGGTGTCGGTGCTGCCAATCGGTTCGTCGTCGACCATATTCACTCCCCCCGCGGACCAGCTTGCCTCGCCGTCTTGTCGTTGCCGCTCATCCTTGTGTCAACCGCGCACCGCTCCGGTTCAGGCGAGCTTGACGCCCTTGCGCCGCGCCCATTCGGTCAGCAACCGGCGCGTGTCGCGCGTCGGCTTGGCGAGCAGAACCGCCATCTTGGTCTCGATCGCGGCGGCGTCGAGCGAGCGGATCATCGCCTTGATCGGGCCGATCGCGGCGGGGGTGATCGAGAATTGACGAAGGCCGATCCCGATCAGCGCCATCGCTTCCAACGGCCGGCCGCCCATTTCGCCACACAGGCGCACCGGGACATTGGCGGCATCGGCGGCGACCACGATTCGGCGCAGGAAGCGCAGGATCGCGGGGCTCAGCCAATCGTATCGTTCGGCCAGCCGCGGGTCGCCGCGATCGGCGGCGAACAGGAATTGCGTCAGGTCATTGGTCCCGATCGACAGGAAATCGATCCGGGGCAGCAGCACGTCGAGCATTTCGGCTAGCGCCGGCACTTCGAGCATCGCGCCATATTCGATCCGCACCGGGGTCGGGCGGCGGTTGGCCTGCGCCCATTCGAGTTGCTCCTCGAACAACGCGCGCGCTTCCTCATATTCCCACGGCTCGCTGATCATCGGGAACATCACGCGCAGCACGCGCCCTTCCGCCGCCTCGATCAGGGCTCGCGCCTGCGCCTTCATCAGCGCCGAACGGCTCAGCGAAAGGCGCAGCGCGCGCCACCCCATCGCCGGATTTTCGGCTTCATCCTTTTCGTCGGACAGATAGGGCAGCGCCTTGTCGCCGCCGATATCGACCGTGCGAAACACCACCGGCTTGTCGCCAGCCGCGTCGAGCACTGAACGATAAAGCCGTTGCTGGCTCTCACGCCCCGGCAAGGTCGCCGAAATGAGGAATTGGAATTCGGTGCGAAACAGCCCGATCCCCTCCGCGCCATTGGTCTCCAGCCCGACCGCATCCTCGGCCAGTCCGGCGTTGACCATCAGCGCGATCGGCCGGCCATCGAGCGTTTGCGAGGGAAGCGTGCGCAGCGCGGCAAATTCGGCGCGGCGACGCAGGCTGGTCGCCATGCGCTGCTCGAAGCTGGTGACCACGGCGCGCGTCGGGCGCACGGTAACCACGCCCATGTCGCCGTCGACCAGGATCACGTCGCCCTCATTGACGATATGGCGGATGTCAGTGACACGCCCGACCACCGGCACCCCCATCGCCCGCGCGACGATTGTCATGTGCGCGGTAAGCGAGCCTTCCTCCAGCACCACGCCCTTCAGGCGGCGCTTGTCATATTCGAGGAGTTCGGCGGGCCCCATGTTGCGTGCGATGAGGATCGCGTCCTTGTTGAGTCCGGTCTGCGCGGCGGTGCCCATCCGCCCCGACACGATCCGCATCAGCCGGTTGGCGAGATCCTCGAGGTCGTGCATCCGCTCTTTCAGCAACGGATCGTCGATCTCGCGCATCCGGGCGCGGGTCCGTTGCTGGACGCGCTCGATCGCGGCCTCGGCGGTCAGCCCGCTGTCGATCGCTTCGTTGATGCGCCGCGTCCAGCCTTCGTCATAGGCGAACATCTTGTAGGTCTCGAGGATCTCCTCATGCTCGCCAGCGGTGCCGAATTCGGCCTCGCGGGTCATATTGTCGATCTGCTCGCGCATCCGCCGAAACGCGGCGTAGACCCGCGCGCGCTCGGCCTCGGTATCCTCGGCGACGGTATGCTCGACGATCACGCGCGGCTGGTGGAACACCGCGATGCCGCGCGCCATCCCGCTAACCAGCTTCAGTCCGCCGAGCCGCTGCGTGCCCTTGTCGCGCTGCGCCCCGCGCGCGCCATCGACCAGCCGCGCGTTGCCGATCATTTCGGACAGAACCATCGCAACGGTCTGCAGCGCCTCGATCTCGACATCGTCATAGCGCCGTGGCTCGGCATGCTGGACACACAGCACGCCGATCGCGCTTTCGCGGCGCACGATCGGGACGCCGGCGAAGCTGTGGAAATGCTCCTCGCCGGTTTCGGGCCGATAGACGAACTCGGGGTGGCTCGCGGCTTCGGCGAGGTTGAGGATGCGGCCTTCTTCGGCGATCGTGCCGACCAACCCTTCGCCGAACGCCAGCCGCGTGACGTGGACCGCTTCCTTGCGCAGGCCGTGGGTCGCGAACAGTTCGAGCGCATTGTCGCGCAACAGATAGATTGAGCACACCTCGCTCGCCATCGCCGCCGCGATCAGGTCAACCACCCGGTCCAATTTGGTCTGCGCCGCGCCGCGCCGCGCCATCACGTCGTGGAGGCCGGTCAGGATTTCGCGGGCGGAAGCGGCGGCGGTCATTGGCATGGTGGTGGGCTAGCAGGGAAGTCCGCGATATTCCAACGCTCGCCAATCGCATCCATTATGGCGCATCCGCCACAACCATTAAGAATTGGCGGTGCAGAAGAGGCAAGACGTTGATCTTTATAGGTAAGTGTTAATGCCGACTCTCCATTCGCTCCGCTGGCAGCATGATCAGGCGACGCAAGTAATGTTGCGCTTGATCAATTTCGTCGCGGCGTATCGGCCGGGCGACGATGCCTATCCGATCGCGTTGCAGCTGGCACAATGGGTCAGCCTGTTGCGGAGCCATCTCGCGTGAGAGGACGATTGGTTATACCCGGCCATGATGACATCCGGTGAAGCGACCGTGGCGGCCACCGCGACACTGTTCAAAAACGACATGGGCGACCTTGCCGAGCAGCTGGAAGCGTTCGATCGGCGCTGGTCATCGTCGGTCGTGATCGCGGCCAGATTCGCGTCCTTCAGGCAGGAACTACTCGCCCTGCTCGCGGCGTTCGACCGGCGCATCGCGCGCGAGAATGACACGCTTTACCGCATGGCGGCGGCGATTGGGATCGGCGCCAGCCGCACTGCCGCCTAGCCGCGCGACCCCAGCGCCACGGTGGCTTCCGCGACCAGTTCGGCGATGATTTCGGCGACCGGTTCCTCGCGTTTGACCATCCCGACCGACTGACCGGCCATCACCGACCCGCCCTCGACATCGCCGTCGATCACCGCGCGGCGCAGCGCGCCGGCCCAATAATGTTCGATCTGAAGCTGCGCCTCGGCCATTTCGATCGATCCTGAATCGAGGTGGCCCGCGACCTCGCGTTGCTTCGCGGCGAACGCCTCCATCTCTCGATTCCTGAGCGCGCGGACCGGGATCACCGGCAAGCGCGGGTCGATCTGGACCGAAGGGATGGCGTCCCTTGCTGAAGCACGAATAAACGCTTTCTTGAAATTGGCATGGGCAATGCTTTCGGTCGCGCACACGAAGCGCGTGCCGAGCTGGACCCCGACCGCACCCATCTCGAGATAGGCCGCGATCGCCTCGCCGCGCCCGATCCCGCCAGCGACGAACACTGGGATATCGGCCGCGACATGGGGCAATATTTCCTGCGCCAGAACCGAGGTCGAGACCGGACCGATGTGCCCGCCCGCCTCCATTCCCTCGATCACCAGCGCATCGGCACCCGAGCGGATCATCTTCTTGGCCAGCGCCAGCGCGGGGGCGAAGGCGACGAGCTTGGCGCCATTGGCCTTGATCCGGTCGATCGCCCCGCCTGGGGGCAAACCCCCGGCAAGCACGACGTGGGTCACTTGATGCCGGGCGCAGACGTCGATCAGCTCGCTTAATTGGGGGTGCATCGTGATCAAATTGACCCCGAACGGCTTGACGGTGCGGGTCTTGGTCGCGGCGATCTCGGTATTGAGCTGCTCGGGGTTCATCGCGCCGCACGCGATCACCCCGAACCCCCCGGCATTGCTGATCGCGGCGACGAGGTTGCGTTCGGACACCCAACTCATCGCGCCGCCAAGGATAGCATATTCGGTGCCCAGGAAGTCGGTCCCTCGGTGCATCAATTGCTTGAGCCGAAGCGCGCCGGCGTCGCCGTGGACGCTGCGCTGTTCCGCTATCATTCCTTCGCCGCTCATGCGGGTTCCCCTGTTGCGGCGTCGAGCCCGAAGGCCGAATGGAGCACGCGCACGGCAAGCTCCATTTCCTCCTCCGCGATCAGCACGCTGACCTTGATTTCGCTCGCGCTGACCGCGAGCAAATTGATGCGCCGCTCGGCGAGCGTCGCGAACATGCGTGCGGCCAGCTCCGGATTAGAACGGATACCGACCCCGACGATCGATACTTTGGCGACCGCTGCGTTGGTCAGCAGCGCGTGATATTCGAGTGCGTCCTTCAATGGCTCGATCACCGCCACCGCCTGGGCGACGCTGGCGCGCGGCAACGTGAAAGTGAGGTCGCTTTCGCCGATACCCTCGGTCGCCGAATGGACGATCATGTCGACCTGCACCCCCGCCGCCGCGAGCGGGCCGATTACCGCCGACACCATCCCCGGGCGATCGAGGATTCGGGTCAGCGTCACCCGCGCTTCGTTGCGATCGGCGGCGATCCCGGCGATGGCGCCTCGTTCCATGTCATTCCCCAATTCAGCGACGATTTCGGTTCCCGGCCTGTCCTCGAACGCGGTCAACACGCGCAACGGCATTCCCTCGCGCATGGCAAGCCCGACCGAGCGCACTTGCAGCACCTTGGCGCCGCTCCCAGCGAGTTCGAGCATTTCCTCGAACGTCACGCGGGCGAGCTTGCGGGCCGCGGGCACGATCCTGGGGTCAGTGGTATAGACCCCGTCGACGTCGGTGTAGATGTCGCACCGGTCGGCCTGGACTCCTGCCGCGATCGCCACTGCCGAAGTGTCCGACCCGCCGCGCCCCAATGTCGCGACGCGGCCGTCCTCGCTCATCCCCTGAAAGCCCGGGATTACGGCGACGAACCCGTCGGACAGCGCCTCGTCGAGCGTGACCGCCTCGACCGTGTCGACCCGCGCGTTGCCGTGGACTCCGGTGGCGCGGAGCAATTGCCAGCCCATGAAGCTGCGCGCCTTGAGCCCCATGTTCTGTAGAGTCATCGCGAGCAGCCCGGCGGTGACCTGTTCGCCGCTCGCCACCACGACATCATATTCCTGGCTGTCATGAAGCGCGGCGGCCTCGTTGCACAATTGGATCAGCCGGTCGGTCTCGCCCGCCATTGCCGACACCACCACCAGCACTTCATTGCCCGCCTCCGCCTCGCGCCTGACGCGCGCGGCAACACTGCGGATGCGCTCGATCCCGGCCATCGACGTTCCGCCGAATTTCATCACGATACGGGGCATGGAGCGGCGTTTTTCCTCGTGGCGGGGAGTGCGCCGTCCTGTTACGAAGGCCCTATGACGAACACAAGCGCAAGCGCGGGCTTGGCCCGGGCGTCAACCAGTGTCGTGGCGAGCGAAGCGGCGCACTTTGGCGGGATGGCGGGCGACTGGTGGGATCCCAAGGGCGCATCGGCGATGCTCCACAAATTGAACCCGGTGCGCTTGTCCTACATCCGCGACATGGTCGACCAGCATTTCCACCTCGACGAGCACGACCTTCGCCCGCTGACCGGCAAGAGCGCGCTCGACGTCGGCTGTGGCGCGGGGCTGCTCGCCGAGCCGCTCGCCCGCCTCGGCGCGAGCGTCACCGCGGTCGACGCCGCCCCCGAACTGATCGAAGCGGCCAAGGTCCATGCGGCGGGGCAGGGGTTCGCGATCGACTATCGCGCAATTGGGGTCGAAGACCTCGAGGGTGATTATGACCTCGTCACGGCGCTCGAAGTGATCGAGCATGTCGCCGACCCGCAGGCATTCATCCACAGCCTCGCCGCGCGGCTCGCCCCCGGCGGCCTGCTGATCCTTTCCACTCCCAACCGCACCGCTTGGTCGAAATTGCTCACCATCACGCTCGCCGAAGGCTTCGGCCGCATCCCGCGCGGCACCCACGACTTCGAAAAATTCATCGACCCCGACGCCATGCGCGGCCTGCTCGCCAAGGCGGGGATGGAAGTGATCGACGTCGAGGGAATCGCTTTCTCCCCGACCCGCGGCCTCCACTTGAGCGAAGACGTCCGCCTCAATTACCTCGTCGCGGCCAAAAAAGTTTAGCGTCCGCTCACGACTCATTGCGGGCCTTTGTGATCCGTTGGCAGCTATTGGTCCGGCTGTTCAACGGTGCTGAGACATGGGGGCGATCTACTGGTATGGTTTGAACAGAGGCTCACGCAGAGGGTGCTGTGTCGGCATCACGCTGAGGAGTAGCGTCATGGCCACGAATCCATTCTCATGCATTCAAGAGCTGTCTGCTGGATATTTCGCCTCGCGCTGTCTGCACGTCGCAGCGGAGTTGGGTGTAGCGGACGCTCTTGGCGATGAGCCGATGCGGATCGAGGCGCTGGCAACTGCAACCAAGAGCGACGCTGATGCTCTCTTCCGTATTCTGCGCCTGCTGGAAACGCACGGAGTGTTCATCGTCGAGGATGGGCTCGTCTCCAACACGCCGGCCTCCTCATTGTTGCGTAGCGACCATCCGACCTCGATGCGCGACTTCTCCAGAATGTTTGGTCTGACGCTTAATTGGCGTAGCGCGGAATTGCTGCTTGATACGGTCCGTAGCGGTGAAGCTGCTGCGCCTCGTGCCTTCGAGGGTGGTTTTTGGGGCAGGCTAGCAAGCAACCCCCACGAGGGGCGCGTGTTTGATGCCGCAATGACGGCTAAAGCCATGGGGCAGATCGGTGCGATCCTCGCCAGCTATAACTTCGAAGCGTTCAACCACATCGTCGATGTTGGAGGAGGCCGGGGTCATTTGATCCGCGCAATTCTGCGGGCCCATCCGGCGGCTACCGGCACATTGTTCGACCTTCCCCACGTGATCGAGGCCGCGAAGGCGGACGGAGACGAGGAAGGAAGGCTCGCTTTCCGCAGCGGTGACTTTTTCAAGGACGCGCTTCCAGCCGCGGATGCCTACATCCTGATGGAAGTTATCCACGACTGGGCAGACGCCGAGGCCGCTCAGATAATCGCTGCCGTCAGGCGGAGCGCGGCTGCCCAGGCAAAGCTACTGCTGATAGAGACAGAGGTCCCTGAGACACAGGAACCCGACTGGTCCAAAACACTGGATATTGTGATGCTGACCCTGTTTGCTGCTCGGCAGCGCACGGTGACCGAATATAGAAACCTATTGTCTGGAAGTGACTTCGAACTGCGTGGAACAACCGCAACCCAGGCTGGCATCACGATTTTCGAAGCAAGCTGACGCGCCCGCCGACGTCCGCTTCCCACCCGTTGCGGACATGGCAATGCCAAGCTGCGGCGCGACCAGTTATGCGATCCCTAGCGCGGCTTGACGAACCGCAGCGTCATGCGGTCGCTTTCGCCGACCGCGGCGT
>JALYRH010000011.1 GCA_030855425.1 Pseudomonadota bacterium | reverse complement strand
GATGGGGCCCATCGCGCCGGCTTCATAGCTTGGTGATCATAGCGCCTGTGACCCACCCGATCCCATCTCGAACTCGGCCGTGAAACCAGACTGCGCCGATGGTACTTCAGCTTAAGCTGCGGAAGAGTAGGTCGTCGCCAGGCTTTGTAGCCGGCGCGAAGAGCGAAAGAGGGTCCCATCGAAGTGTTGCTTTGATGGGTGCCCGAAAAACCCATTTACAATTTTGAAAAGCCGCTGCCGGGGTTTCCCAGCGGCGGCTTTTTCAGTCTGAGCCTGTGTCGACACGCATGAAGCGTGCCGTCGAGCGGCTCAACGAAGGTGACGCGGGATGGAGCAGCCCGGTAGCTCGTCAGGCTCATAACCTGAAGGTCGTAGGTTCAAATCCTACTCCCGCAACCACCCCTAGATATCGAAACGGCGCCCTGAAAGGGCGCCGTTTTCGTTTGCAATTCCTCCATCTCAAGACGGAGATGACGCGGCGCCGATGATGAGTTTTCATCGGTCAACCGGCGCCCCTGTGTCACCTGAGGACGCGCTCCGTGAAATAACTCAGCCAAACCACCGATCGACCACGGCGCTGCCGCCTCCCGTCTGGCGAACCTAGCCTACTTTCATGGCGCTACTTTCCCAAACGAAAGTCGCGGCGACGCGAGCCGCTGCTTTGACGGGGGTCGTGTTCGCCGTCGGGCCGCTCGCGCAGGGCCGACCTCAACGATCACGACGATCCTCGCCCGCCATATCTCGATGTCTGCGTAGACGGTGACGGCCGGTCATCGCGTCGTGCGTAGCGCTGTCGGCATTCTGGCGTTGGCTTGGACCGAGGATGATCGCGCTCAAAACAGCACGACCAGTCCCTGCCAGGCGACCGCGATCGCCGCGATGGCGATCGCTTTGCGCGCGATCGCTCGATGCCGCGCGAGACCGAGCGCTATTTGCCACAACCATATTAGGACAGCCTCGGCCAGGATCGTCAGCGCGACGATCAACGGATCGAGCAGCGCGCTCGTCGGCAAGGCCAACGCGAGACCGTAACCGCCAAAGAAGTGTACCGTCCACACCAACAATGGCGCGAGCAGCAGGCGCAGGGTGCGCGGCGGCATCAGCTGAACGGCACCAGCCGCGGCAAGGCAGCGACCAACACCCCCTGGCCGGCGGCAAACAGGATGAAACGGCGGGTGAGGTCAAACGTCGCATTGCGTGGTGCGGTGATCAACGCCCGCGCGCCGCGCGCGACCAGATAGGCGGCCATCAACACCGCGATCGCCACCACCGATGCTTGCTGGGCGAGCAACGCGAAAACCGTCGCGCCTTGGCCGCTTGCTGTTGGCTCAAGCCCGGCATTGCCCCAACTCCTGAGGTCCAGGACGGTGGCTGCGGTGAGCAAGGCGGCAGATGCCGCCATCAGCACCCAGGGCGTTCGTCCTGCTACTTCGCGGCGCGCGAGGACGCGGCTTGCGATTAGCGCCATCCCAGCGCCCAGCGCGTAGAGCGCGGCGATCGCGGCCAACGTCCACAGCGGCGGCGCTGCAATCCACCGCTCGGGGTGGATGCCGAATAGATAGAGGTAGGAAAAGCCGGTCATGAAGATGATCATGGCGAGCACGACGAACAAGGTGTTGAGCGCCCACCAGCCATGACTGCGGGGGCCAACGGCATAGGTCGGAAGGATGATCCCCGCACCGACATCGATTTCGGTCCGGGCGATCGGGCGATCGGTGTCCCACATCCAGCGCATCGTCGCGAGCACTGCGAGGATGCCGTTGGCGAAGCCGAAACTGTAGGCTTGCACCGTCAATGCCAGGAAGAATGCCGCCGTGAAGACCGCCGCCGCGATCGGCCACGGCGAGGGTCCGGGCATGATCTCGACATATTGTGGCTCGGCCTCGATCGGGGAAGTGACGACCGTCTCGCGCAGACCGGTCGGGCTGTTGGGCAGGAAATGGCGGCCGTCCTCGACCTCCTTGGCCAGTGCGGGCTCGTCCCACAAGGGATAGCCGCTGCGCACGACGGGTATCGAGCGGGTCGAATAGAGCCCCGACGGCAGCCATTCGAGGGTGCCCGCGCCAAACACATTTCCGGCACTGCCCTCGGCTGGCGCCCAGCGGAAATTGCGCGCCACGTCGACCAAGAACAACAATACGCCCGACGCCAGCACGAATGCGCCGATGCTCGAGACGAGATTCATCAGGTCGAGTGGCCCGTTCGGCAAATAGGTATAGACCCGCCGCGGCATCCCGAGCAGCCCGCTGACATGCATTGGGAAGAACGCCAGGTGGAGTCCGCCGAACATCAGCCCGAACACCCATTTGCCGAGCCGTTCGGACAGCGCGAACCGGCTGATCATCGGAATCCACATGTAGAATGCGCCGAATAGCGGGAACACCATTCCGCCCATCAACACATAATGGAGGTGCGCGACGATGAAATAGCTGTCGTGCGCCTGCCAGTCGAACGGAACGAACGCGACCATCACACCGGTCAGCCCGCCGACGGTGAAGATCAGGATCGATCCAACCACGAACAATGCGGGGGTCGACCAGCGGACCTTGCCCGACGCCAGCGTCGCGATCCACGCGAACAACTGGATCCCGGCGGGCAAGCTCACCGCCATGCTGGCCGCCGAGAAAAAGCCGGTCGATACTTCGGGCATTCCAACCGCGAACATGTGGTGCGCCCACACCCCGAAGCTGATGAAACCGGTGGCAACCATCGCCAGCACGACCAGCCGGTATCCGACCAGCGGAGTCTGCGCGACGGTCGCGACCATCATCGACATCAGCCCCGCGGCGGGGATGAAGATGATATACACTTCGGGGTGGCCGAAGAACCAGAACAGATGCTGCCACAGCATCGGATCGCCACCACGCGTCGGGTCGAAGAATGGCCAGTTGAAGGCCCGTTCCAGCTCGAGCAGCAGCGTGCCAAGGATGATCGACGGAAAAGCGATCACGATCATCACCGCGAACACCAGCATCGCCCAGGCGAAGATTGGCATCCGGCCAAGCGTCATGCCCGGCGCGCGGGTGCGCAATACCCCGACGATGATCTCGATCGCGCCGGCTATCGCGCTGATTTCGATGAAGCCGATCCCGAGCAACCAAAAATCGGTATTGATCCCGGGCGAATAAGCGATCGAGGTCAGCGGCGGATACATAAACCAGCCGCCGTCGGGGGCGAGCCCAACAAAGATCGAAGAGAAAAACGCCAGCCCGCCCACGAGGTAGGCCCAGAAAGCGTAGGCCGACAGCCGTGGAAACGGCAGGTCGCGCGCGGCAAGCATCTGCGGCAGGAGCAATATCCCCATCGCCTCGACCGCGGGCACCGCGAACAGGAACATCATCACCGTGCCATGCATGGTGAAGAATTGGTTGTAGGTGTCGGGCGGCAAAAAGTCCTGCAACGGGGCCGCGAGCTGGACTCTCATCCCGAGCGCCAGAATCCCTGCGAGCAGGAAAAACAGGAATGCGGTGACGATGTAGTAAAAGCCGATGTAATTATTGTTGACCGCAGTGAGATATTGCCAGCCTTTCGGCGCGGGCCAGATTTTTTCGAGCTGCTCGAGCTCGCCCGCTGGGCGCTCCTCTTCGGTCGGAAAGCGATCGAACAATTTGTGGTCAAACCCCGTCTCGGAGGTCATTTGAGCGTCTCGAGCCAAGTCGCGATCGCCGCGACGTCGCGCGCCGGCAGCCGGTCGTAGCTCGGCATGCGATTGCCTGGCTTGATCGACTGACTGTCCCCGATCCAGCCGATCAGCGTTCCGCGATTGTTCGGCAAGATCCCCGCCCCGAGTGTGCGCCGCGACGCGACGCGGCTGAGATCGGGCCCGGCCAATCCGTTGGCGCCTGTTCCGGCAACGCGGTGACAAGCGGCGCAGCCCGATGCCATGAACAAGGCCCTCCCGCGCGCGGCTTCCCCCGCCGCGGCCAAGGCCGGTGCGGATGCTGGCCGGCGCCGAGCCGCCTCCAGCCACCTGTTCCAGTCCGGCACCGAATGGGCGACCACCACCAATCCCATCAAAGCGTGTGCGCGGCCGCAATATTCGGCGCATACGCCGCCAAATTGGCCAGGCTTGGAAGCGGCGATGCGCAGCAGGTTGGTGCGCCCCGGGATCATGTCCATCTTGCCCGACAGATGGGGCACCCAGAAACTGTGAATGACGTCGGCCGAGCGGAGTTCGAGGACCACCGGGCGCCCGACCGGAATGTGCAGTTCATTGGCATCGGCAAGCGTGACCCGGCCTTGGGCGTCGAGATATTCGACCCGAAACCACCACATTTCCCCGGTCACGCGGATGCGTTGTTCAGCGCCGGTGATGTTGGCGGTGAGGCGGCTGGTCAGCGCCAGTCCCCAGATCAGCAGCCCCGTTAGCACCACCGCGGGACAAGCGACCCCGGCAAGCCAGATCATCGATTCGCCGCCGAGCTTGGCACGAAGTCCCGCGGGACCGCGCAGGGCAACCCACAGAGCGGCGATGACGATCAGCGTCACCACCCCCCCCATTGCGAACAACGCCCACGCCACAATCGTCACCGCCGAAGCATAAGGTCCCGCCGGGTCGAGCACCGGCGGCGGCCAGCCGAACAGCGCCTCAGTCATGGTCGGAAGCCATGAGAAAAGCGGCAATGTCACGGGACTGGGCTGCGCTGACCGGCATCGCCGGCATCGTGCTTCCAGGCTTGACCGCCGGGGCGTTGCGCACGAAGGCCGCCAGATTCTCAGGAGTGTAGGGGAGCGACCCGGCGATCCATCCCCGATCGTCATAATTGGTCAGCGATGGCCCGATACGCCCGCGCGGCCAGTCGATCCCGTCGAAGCGGTGACACGCGGCGCACCCGGCGCTCTCGATCGCGCGGTGCCCGCGCGCAACCGCTGCGGGGTCGGGCAAATAACGCTGTTCAGACGGCGCCTTGCACCCGCCGACCGCGACGGTCAGCGCCAGCGCCGTCGCTGCGCCTGGGCCGATCGTCATTGAAGCCCCCCACAGTGCATCGGTCCGGAACAATCGGAGTGATGGTTGGTTCCGGGGCTGCAATGATGTTGCGCCACTTCTTCCATGCCGCGACCGCGTCGCTGTTCATCGCGGCTTGTTCGGGCCCGCCGCCCCACCCCGACACTTTCACGCGGACCGGCGAGATGATCGCACTCAGCGGGGGAGGGCGCGGTGCTGCCGGGTCGTGCATGACGTGCCATGGACTCAACGGCGAGGGAGACGGCCACCTCGTCCCGCGCCTCGCCGGGCTCGACCGCGGTTATCTTGAGCGGCAGCTCAATTTTTTTGCTTATGGTCAGCGCGCGCACCCGCAGATGGCGGCGATCGCGAAAGCGTTGAGCCGTCCCGAGCGCGGCAGCGTCGCAGCCTATTACGAGTCGCTTGGCGAGAATTCGGCCACGATCGAATGTGGCGCCGCCACGCTTGCCACCGCGCGTCTCTATCAGTTCGGCGACGCACGGCGCGGCATCGCTTCGTGCGCCTCGTGTCATGGCGCCAACGGTCGCGGCGTCGGACTCGGCAACCCGCCGCTCGCAGGGCAGCCCTCCGCCTACCTCGCCGCCCAGCTCGACCGCTGGCGCAGCGGGCGGCGCTACGGCGATCCGCTGGGCACGATGACGCGGATCAGCCAGCGGTTGAAGCCGGATGAGGTGCGGGCGCTGGCGGTTTATGCTGCGACCCTTTCGGATGGCCTGTCGCGTTCGGAATCTCTGGGAGCATGCCCTCCAGCACGTCGTGCCGATCCCAGAAATGGTGTTTCAGTGCTGCCCCGACGTGTAGCGGAACGAGCAAGGTAAGGCCGACGATTCCGAGCGCGTGGCCGTTCTCGGCGAGATCTAATATCCACCAGCGCCAGGCCGGGCTGACGGCGTGAAACGGCATGTCGGGCAACGGCACGATCCCGGCGATGCTGAGCGGTGCGGCGGGCTGGATCGCGGACCACATGATCCAGCCACTGAGCGGCAGCAGCGCGAACAGGGCGTAGAACAGGATTTGGGTGGCATGCGCCGCGACCGATTGCCAACCGGGGTTATCGGCATCGTTGATCGGCCCGGCGACGATCAATCGCCAGACCAGCCGCAACGCCGCGAGCAGGAGCAGCGTCAGCCCCACTTCGCTGTGCATCTTGTAGGCGGCAAGCTTGTCGCCGCCGACGGGCATCCGTTCCATCAGCCATCCCGCGCCGAGCTGATACAGTACCAGCGCCGCCATCACCCAGTGGAAGGTCACCCCGACCGGGGTGTAATGGCCGCGCGAACGATAGCGGTCGGCCCAACGGTTGATCCCGGCGATCATCGCGTGGGCTGGCCGCCGATCGCGCGCCAGCCGATCGCCAGCGCGGCGAGCAGATATGCCGCCGCGGCAGGCGCCCACATCACCAGCCCGGCAATTTGCTGATCTTCAAGCGGAGCGAGCCCCCAGGCCGCGGTGCTCGACCAATGCGGCGCGTACAGCGCGCTTGGCGCAAACGTGATCAGCGCGCCGAGCACTCCCATCTGGATCATCGTCGCCAGCAAGGCGGCGATCGCGCCGAGCGAGGAAGCGCGCAGCACTTTGACCCAGAAACCGACCGCGGCGGCGGTGATGCTCGCCTGCATCGCCCAGAAAATCAGGTCGTTCGATAAAGCGGCGGCATAAAGCGGCGGCCAGTGCCACGCCCAAAAAATCGCCGTCTGGAGTGCGGTCCACAGTGCGATCGAGCCGGGCAGGCGACGGTGCTGCAGACCGAAGGCAAGCGCCACCAACGGCGCGAGCGCAACTGCGAGCAAGACATGGTGAGTCACGCGCGCAATGAACAGTGCCGACCCGAGCGCACAGAATGGACTGACATAAAGAATCGCGAATAGAGCGAGCGCGGCGTAAGCGGCGCTGGCCGAGCGATGGTTGGCGGGAACCCGGTTCCACCAATACAGACCCAGCCCGACAGCCAGCAGCAGCCATGGATCGAGGTTCCAATGCAGCAGCCAGGCCGCCGGATCGGGCGCGGCGCCGCAATAGGGATGCCAGACGTCTGCGCGCGCCATCTCGTCCTCCTGTGCGCCGGCACTATCGTGACCGCCACCAATTTGCCACCGCAATATCGCGCGCGGTGACCATTGTTGCACGACTGCGATGATCGCCAAGGGTGCAAGGATAATGTTGACCACGCAACGTGGCGCGCATGCGATTCGGCAAAGTTCGGGTGGAATGGCTCATTTGTTCGTTGCGCGAGTTTCGATCGAGCGCGATGATCACATCCGAAGGTGTTTGAAGTCATGATCGAACGAGCGGCTCCACCGCGACAGCAAAGGCTTGCCGTGTTGGGGACGGTGTTCGCCGTCCACGCCGCCGTCATCGCATTCCTGCTGTTCCAGCGCTCGGCAAGCCCCGTCGCCGAGCAAAAGTCGAGCTCGATTGCCCTGATCTCGATCGCCGCCGAACGCCCCGCGGCGGCCAAACCGCCACCGCCCGCGCTTCCGTCCCTGCTGGCCGATACGTTCAAGCCCGTGGTTGAATTCTCGATCCCCGCCGAAACCGAGTCCGATGCTCCCCCAGGCGCTTCGGGCGCCTGCCCGACAACCGACGTGGTCCTCGCCGGGCTTCGTCTCGATCCCATCGCGATTGACGCGATTCGCCGTGCACCGCCCGAAACGCGGTCAGTTGCCGATGCCGTGGTGATCTGGAATGAAGGCTGGAACCCCGCCACGGTGGCACTCGATTCCCCGCTCGTGAGCGTTCGCGCCAATCTCGAGCGCAGCCTTGCCACTGTGCCGGGGCACTGCCTTGACGAGCCCGTCGCCGGCCCCCGTCTGCTGCCGATCCCGGACGCATCGGGTACCACAACCATATTTCTTGTCCTGGGTTCAGGGACGTGGACGTGGCGCGCGCTGCTGATCCCTCCAGCAGATCCGAAAAGCGGCAGCGCCGTGCCGTTCGCGGGCCAACATTGAGGCTTGGGCGCAACACCGGCGACCGATGTTGGAAATTCGGGAACCAAGCGCAATCTGTGGTGTTAATTTCGTCGTAAGTCCGCCCAAGTCAACGGGTGAGGGCGGGTCTGCGGGGCAAACTCAGGGATTCAGACATGTTGGTCGAGTATTATTCACCGAGCCACCACTCAGAACCAACTGCCATTTCACATCGATACTCCAATCCGCTCGTCGAGCGGCTCAACATGTTCGTCACGCTCGGCGATGAAGAGCGCGAAGCCGTCATCGCGATGACCTGCTCGCGGCGGACGTTCAAAGCGAATGAAACATTGGTGCGCGAAGGATGCCGGCCGGACCGCATCTGCCTCATCGTCAGCGGCGTCGCTTATCGTTATCGTTACCTCGCCAACGGGCGGCGGCAGATCTTCGGTTATCTCCTGCCCGGCGACCTGTGCGACACCCAGTTCGTGATTCTCAACGAGTGCGATCACAATGTCGGATTGCTGTGCGACACCGAAGTGGCAACAATTTCATTGCCCGCCCTGATGTCCGCGATGGTGAAATATCCCAAGATCGAACGCGCGTTGCTGATGATGTCGCTGGTTGATGCGGCGATGCTGCGCGAATGGCTGTTGAACGTCGGGCAGCGTGATGCCTTTCAGAAACTGGCGCACTTTTTCTGCGAACTGAGCGCGCGTTTTCACGCGCTGGGAATTCATGATGCGACGACGGGATACACCATCCCGCTGACCCAGATTGAACTGGCCGATACGATGGGCCTGACCGTCGTTCATGTGAACCGCATCCTCCAGCGCTTTCGCCGTGAAGGACTCGTCAACTGGAGCCGGCGCCACTTCGACATCATTGATTATCCGCAGCTCGAGCATCTGGCCGGCTTCGACGCTTCTTACTTGCGACTTCGAACTTGCCGTGCCGAACCGAAACTCATGGCTTACGGCTGATCGGGCTGCGCTGGCCGCGTGAATGATGCCGGCGCAGATGTGGGACACATACCCCGCGACGCGTGTCCGAGTTCCTATATTTTAAGCGACGCGAGCTCGTCATTGACGTTGCGCCTGAACTTGATTTCGGTGATCAGCCGCGCTCCATTATCCTGGCCAAGCTGGATGAACACGTCGACGATCGCGCGCACGTAATCGATTAGTTCGGCGCGTCCCAGTTCGGTCCCTGCCAGCATCGACATCATCGCCAATTGCTCGATCGCTCCCTCGGGAGAATTGGCATGAACGGTGGTGATCGATCCGGGATGGCCGGTCCCGACCGCGCGCAGCCAGCTGATCGCTTCGGCGCCGCGCACTTCGCCCATGATGATGCGATCCGGGCGCAGCCGAAGCGCCGCCTCGAGTAAGTCGGCGGGGGTCACCGATGCTTCGCCGAGCTTGCCGCGAACCGCGACCAGCCCGACCGCATTCTGGTGATGGAGCTGGATTTCGGGAGTATCCTCGATCAGCACGAAACGCTCGTTCGAAGGCGCTTCCTTGAGCAGCGCATTGAGGAAAGTTGTTTTGCCCGTCCCGGTCCCACCGGCGATGACGATCGTTTTCTTGGTCTGGACGGCGGCGGTCAGGAATTCAAAGGTCCTGCCCTGATCGAGCAGCGCGGCGAGATGCGCGTCGGTCGCCTCCCGCGTCAGCGCCGCCTGTCCGACCCGCGCGAACGCTCCGGCGGCGACATAATCGGCCAGCCTCAGGTCGGGCATGCTGTGTCGGCGAATCGCGACAATCAGATTGCCGCGCGTTGCCGGGGGGGCGCAAATCTGGACGCGCGATCCGTCGGGAAGCGTCGCGGCGAGCAAGGGATGTTCGCGGTTGATGCCCTGGTCCGACGCGGCCGCAATCTGCCGCGCCAGCCGCCACAACGCACTGTCGTCGAGCGCGGGCTGCTCGTGGCGTTCGATCCCGGTCGCGGTCTCAAGCCACACCTCGCCCGGACGGTTGATGTACAAGTCGGTGACGTCGTTGCGGTCGAGGAAGGTCGCGAGCGGGGCGAGGAACGCGTCGAGATAGACCCGGCGCGGCGAACTCATCGCGCCGGCCCGACGCGCGTGAAATCGAGATCACGCGCGACGAACACGCGCACCGCGGCACCCTGGCGCGTGGTGATCGTCGGCGGAATATCGGCGGTTTGGGTCGCCTGGCTGGCAAGCGTCGAGGCCTGCCCGGCGCTGCCGACGAGGATCGTCGATCCGCCCGATAGCGACGCCGTCGCCGCGCTGATTCCGCCGCTCAGCACTGAAGTCAGGATGGCTCCGCCGAAGCGCTGGACGAAGTGGCGATTGACCTTGCCGCCAATTCCGCCGCGGCCCAGGTCGTCGGTCGCCGGTGAAGCAAGCTCGATCGACACGCCGTCGGGACGAATCAACCGCGTCCACAGCACGAACAGGCGCGACGCGCCTTGCGCCACGCCCGACTTATACTGGCCGATCAGCCGACTTCCCGCGGGGATCAGGATCGCCGATCCGTCGAAGCTGTACATGTCGCGCTGGGTCAGCGCGCGCGCGAAGCCCGGCTGGTCCGAGTTCAATGCGGTTTCCATCACCGCGCCGATCACCGCGCCCTGAGGGACAAGGCGATCGAGCCGTGCCATGCGCCGCGCCTGCGCGACTTCGACTTCCTCGCCGCCGACGCGCGCCGAGAACCGTTCGGTGTCGGACAGGTTGCGGTCATTGGCGGGACCGGCGCCCGGGGCCCCGGCCGCACCCGCGGCAGTCGCCGAACTGTTGTTCGCATCATCGGGCGGCATCGGGATGGGGGGCAACTGGGCGGCGGGTATGTCCTGGCCGCTGTCGCTGCGCGTGACCTGGCCCGACCCCTGGAAACGCGCCATGTCGGCCTGGGCAAGATCGACGACCAGCGCCGGCGCGCGCATCCGTTCGATCAGCGGGTCGACCACTGGCGTCGTCGGGGCGTAGCCACTGCGCGGGGCAAAGCTGGTCGGGAGGGTATTGCGGGGGGGGGTCGAGGCGACCAGCGGGACCGGCCCGCTGTTGGGAATGAAGAACGGCGATGCAGCGGGAGCGGGGGTCTGCGCCGGCACCGCCATTGCAGGAACCGTGCCTTGCAGATCGGTCGATGTGGTCGCGGCGAGCGCCGGCAGGCTATCCTCGCTCTCGGCCAAAGAGGCGCGCGCCGATGACAGGAACAGGAACACCCCGAGCCCGATCATCGCGAGTGCCGCGCCCGCCGCTGCGACAGGAGTCTTCTGGCTGGCGCTGGCGACGACCGGACGTTTGACGATCAATGTTTCGCTCATCGCTTTTTCCCATATCCGTAGGTGACCGTCGCAAGCCGTTTCCCCGAGCGCAAGGTAAAGCGGCCGGAGCGTTGCTGGACGACGATGATCCGCCCGCGGGTGAGGGAATTGACGAGCGCTTCATCCTTGCCCGGGCCATTGGCGAAAATCGCCGGTATCGGCTGTTCCGGGACAAATTCGAAATAGGTCATCGTTCCGTCGTCCCACACTCGCGCAGGGCGAACTTCGGCGTCGCCCGCGACGGTGTATGCCAGGTTCAGCACTGGCGCCGGCTGGGGCGGCGGCTCGTCGACCGCTTCGACCACTTCGGGCGGATATTGGAAGCGCACCACCCACGGCGTGGTCGCAAAACGCGCCGTGGTCTGGAGCGCGAAGGCGTAACGGCGGCGGTCGGTGACTACCGTCATGTTGGTCGCGGCATTCCTGATCAGCGGCTTGAGGAACAGCGCCCGAGCCCGCTTGTTGGGCGTGACCTGCCACGCCAGCGCGTCGCCGATCGAGATATTCTCGATCCGCTCGTCGGGTGCGAATTCGACCATGATCTGCCACCCGATCGCGCCTTGCAGCAACACCACTTCGTCGGGGACATAGGTGATCGACTGGATGTGGGGATCGGTCGCGCCGGGTTCGGGCAACCGCGCCGCGGACAGGATCAGCAGCGCAAGGCACAATAAGCGACGCATCACGCCAGCCCCTCGACATCGCGACGATAGCGCGTGACCTGAAAACCGAGCGGATTGTCGTAGCGGTCGGACTGGCGCAACGGGCGACCGTTGAAGCCGAAGCTGATGGCCGCAACGAAGTTGGTCGGCTGGCCGACGCCGCCGCCCTGCGCGGTGCGCGTCGCGGTAAAGCGAACCAGCCCCGCGCCGTCGTTGATCAACGACACGCTGCGGATCTTGATCGCGACGGTGTCGCCGCGATTGAGCACGCGCAACGGGCTTTCGGGATTGGTCGCGGCCATTTGCGCGACATAAGCCGCCGCCACCGGGCGCGACGACATCAGCTGGACGCGGCGATACATCTCGCTGAGGTCGGTCGCGTCGAATGTCTCGCGGGCGATAACGTAACTGGCGAGTTGTGCCTGGATCACGGCCTCGTTCTGCGACAGCTTGCCCGACTCTACGGTGGACGCGGATTCGACGGCTCCGGTCTGGCGGTCGACCGTCAGGACATATGGCTCGACCGTCTTGAGCGGAACGAGGAACGCCAGCGCCAGCGCCAGCAGCAACGCCACGACGCTCGCCCCGGCGGCGACCCGCCACGCGATCCGCGTCTCGCGCGGAGCCGCGCTCGACTGGCCCTCGGCCCAGCTTTTGGCGGCGGCATAATAATCTTCACGGTCGCTCATTTATCTCTCCGGGAGGAAGCGCGCGATCGGCGCGGGACGCTTCGCAACTGTGGCGATCGTCGATTGAAGGGAATGATGGTCGCTTCGCTCCGGCCGGACGCCGCTGCCGGTGTGCCGACATCGCGCGCCGCGCTGCTGGCGCGGAGCGAGACCGTCGCGCGCGAGCCCGCGACGACCTGCGGCGCCCCGTCGCGGCGCGAAATCGTCTGCAGCGCGCGACTCACGCGCGGTGCCGGCGCGGTGACGCCGGCGGGGGTGGCGACGGTGCGTTCGCTGGTGCTGCGCTCGGTCAGGGTCGAACTTCCGACGGGCACCTCCACGCGGCGCGCGTAGAGCAGCCCGCGTGCGATCTGGCTGGCCGAGCGTAATGCGAAGATCAATGCGATCACGAACACCACCGTGACCAGCCCGATCGGCATCACCGACGCGTTTTCAAATGTGCCCGCGGCCTGTTCGGCGAGCAAGCGCGCGATCAGCGGCTTGAGGATGGCGAATTCGATCGCCGCGACGAGCAAGGCAAACGCCGGGGCGATGGCCACCGCGACAATTGCCCCGAGCCAGCCGAGCGCGAGCCCCCGCGTCGCGTCGAACAGGATGAACCCCGCCATGGCGGGTGCGATCGCCAGCAGGATCGCTAGCACGACGCGCGACGCGACCAAAATGCCGACCGTCGACAGCGTGAGCAGGATCGCCGAGATATTGAGCACCGCGCCCGCCGCCGCGGGCCCGCCGACCAGGGGCGATGCAATTCCGGCGCGGCTGCGATAGCCAACGGTCGCGGCGGTCAGGTCATCAAGCGCATTCTCGAGACTCAAGATCGGCGCCGGCGACCCGATCCCGATGATGATGTCGCTCGCCACTTCGGTCGGCGCGCGCGCCACGCCATCATAAGCGAGCGCCTGCCAGCTCGCCCAGGAGGTGGCGAGCATCAGCACAATGCCGAGCTTGATCGTCAATCCGACCGCATCGGACAGCAACACGCCGCGCCCGAGCAGCAGGCGATAGCCGAAGAATGCCACCGCCAGGACCATCAACCCGGTGAGGGCAACCGACACCGTCCCGCCCGATTGCGACAGCGCGGCGTAGCCGCGTTCGACCATGCCCATCGCCTGGCAATCGGTGTCGGCCAGCAGACGCGAGGCGAAGCGGTCGATCGCCGGGGCGGCGCACACCATTGGGGTCATGCGACCTCCAGCAGTCGTGGCAGCCACGCGTCGGGAGAATCGCCGACTTCTTCGCGGATGCCGTCGAGCAGCCGCACGGTGCGCTCGCGACCCGACAGGACGGTCAGCAGATCGGGTTCGGAGGCGAGGTTAAGCCTGACCACGACGCTGTCGGCGCCATGCTTGACGAGGAACGCACGCGCGGTTTCGGGAATCGTCCGTACAAGCTCATACTCGTGCGGGGTAAGCCCGAAACCGTCGATATAATCCGCCGCCTGCGCCGAGCTGTTGGCCATGAAGATCTGAGTCCCGGCCTGCTCGACGATCGCCGAGGCAATCTTGCTTTCCAGGGCGTCCGACGCCGATTGCGTGGCGAAACCGACGATTCCGCCGCGCTTGCGGATGGTCTTTTCCCAATCGCGGATACGCGCCACGAACACTTCGTCGTCGAGCGCTTTCCAACCTTCATCGACGACGATGATCGTCGGCCTCCCGTCGAGTCGTTCCTCGACCCGGTGGAACAGGTATAGCATGGTCGGCGAGCGCAGCGCGGGTTGATCGAGGATCGCGGTCATGTCGAACCCGATCGTCTCGGCATCGAGTTCGAGCCCGTCGAGCTCATTGTCGAACAGCCACGCATGCTCGCCATCCGAATGCCACGGCGCGAGCCGCGCGGCGAGGTCATTGCCCGACGCGCGCTGGCGCCCGCGAAACAGCTCGGCAAGGAAACGCAGACGACGATGCGACGATGGGCCGGCATAGCTGCTGTCGATCGCCTCGGCGATCCAGCCGGCTTCCTCGACGGTCGGCGCGGGGCCGTCGCCGGTCGCCAGCTTGGCCAACCATTCGGACAAAAAGCGCCGGTTCGCCGGACTGTCGGGCAGCGCCAGCGGGTTGAGCCGCGTGGCGTTGCCGGGCCGCAGCGTGTCATACACTCCACCGATCGCGCGGAGAAAGATCTCCGCGCCGCGATCCTTGTCGAAAAACACGATCCGCGGCGAATAACGCCGCGCCTGCGCGAGCAGGAAACCGAGCACCACCGTCTTGCCCGAACCCGACGGCCCGATGATCGTGAAATTGCCAAGATCGCCGCGATGGAAATTGAAAAAGTAAGGGCCAGCCGAGGTGGTTTCGAACAAGGTCACGGCATCGCCCCAATAATTGCCGCTCGGGGTGCCCACGGGGAAGTTATGCGCGCTCGCGAAGCCGGCGAAATTGGCCGATGAAATCAAGGCGCGGCGCGCGATATAGCCGAAATTGCCGGGGAATTGCGCCCAGAATGCCGCCTCGAGCCCCAATTCCTCGCGCACTGCGACGAACCCCGCGTCGGACAGCGTCGCCTGCGCTTCGCCGACGATACCATCAAGTTCTGTTAGGGTCGCGGCGCGCAGCAACACCGTCAGGTGATGTTCCCCGAACAGCGAGCGACCGGCCGAGACCTCGTCCTTGGCGAGCGCCAGTTCGGAGCGCAGCGACACCGCGGCATCGTCGGCCGAGCGCATTCGCCGCAGCGCGAGATCCATGCGATCGATCGCAGGTCCGCGATCGACCACCGCGAAGCTTTGCGTGACGACCATCTCGAATGGTAGCCGGTAG
Source organism: Pseudomonadota bacterium (assembly GCA_030855425.1). The sequence goes on along the minus strand of JALYRH010000011.1, from coordinate 10,696 downwards.
AGGTCGTCGAGCATCCCGGCGTCGGTCTCGGCGGGGTAATCCTTGACCGACAGGATCGCCGCGACTTCGCTGGCCGCGCCGTCGACCGGACCGAGTTCGAGCGCGTCGGCGCCGAAGCCAATCCGGCGGCGCGCCAGCACCTGCGCCAGTTCGCCCTGCGGCAACAGGATCGGCGAGGTCGTCCCGTTGAGCAAGGTGGCGAGGAATTCGGCGGGCTCGGAGGCAAGGCCGCTGGCCAGCTCATAGCTGCCGAGCACGGTCGGGCCATAAGGCTCGAGCGCCGCGACGAGCGCTTCGCGAGCGCGGTTGAGCTCACGCAGGTCGGCTGAATTGTCGGCCTTGGCGCGCTGGTCGCTGACGAACAGGCCAAGCAAGCGGTCGGCAGCGCGCGCCCGGCCCGCCAGCGGGCGGATCACCAGCGTCAGGTAAAGGTCGTTGACGTACAGCTTGCGCGTCGCCAGCCGCTCCTGCCAGGCGGCATCGAGCGAGGCGCTGAACGGGTCGTCGAACTGGCCGTGAAGCTCGGCCGAAACCGCCCGCCGCACGACGTGGTGAACCAGCGCGAAGCGCGCCGAGGCGATCGCTTGCAGCATCGTGTCGCGCGCCGCCTTGCGCGCGTCGAGTTGCGCCGCGTCGATCGTTTCGAACGGCAGTCCGGACAGGCGGATGACCTGCAGCGCGCGGCCGTCCTTGGTGATCAGCGTATGGTCGTCGACCTGCGCCAGATAGGGCAGATGATCGCCGATCGACTTTTCCTGGGCTGCGGCGCGTTCACGGACGATAGACATTGGCGCCCCATAGTTTGCGGTTTGGCACCCGCGGGACGTGGCGCAGGCGAGTCATCCAGACCTGCATGACATGCGGGTCGCGCAAATGCGCGGCATAGCCGAGCGCGTGGATGAGCAGTGCCGGCAACAAGGCGAACAGGCTCTTGAAAATCAGGAACAGCTCGGCCGCGACGATGCCGTTGAGGACAAAGAAGGGATAGGTCACGCCGGCGACCATCTGCGGCCGGGCGAGTGCCCTGAACAGCCGGTCACTCGCCATGTCAGCCGCCCGCCACGGAGCGGATGCCGCCGACGATCGACGCTGCCCCGAACAGGATGAACAGCCCAAGCACGACCGTCGCACCATATTTCCAGTTGATCCGCCCGCTGAGCATGAGGAACCCTACCGCGGCGACCGCGATCACCGCGACCGCGGTCGCGACATTGCCGAGCAGCGTGCCCTGCAACCAGTTGACGGCGCCGACGATCGGCCCTGATCCGGCGGGGTCGGAGGCAGCATATTGGGCCTGGGCTGGGGCCGCGACGACCGCGGCAAGGGCAAGCGCCCAACGACGAAGATTCATGGTTGTAGCACCTCGATGACAGATGAATTGACCGGTTTGGCGACGGGCACGACCGGCCGCCAGCGTTGCATGATCCGCGCGACATAATCGCGGGTTTCGCGATACGGGGGAATTCCGCGATAGCGAAGGACGGCTCCAGGTCCCGCATTATACGCCGCGAGCGCGAGCGGAACGCTGCCCCCGAAGCGGTCGAGCTGGCGCCGAAGGTAAAGCGCGCCGCCCCGAATATTATCTGCCAGATCGTCGGCGCGAACGCCGAGTTCGGCGGCGGTGGTCGGCATCAGTTGCATCACGCCGAGCGCTCCTTTGGGGCTCACCGCGCTCATCCGGCCGCGCGATTCCTGCCACGCCACCGCTTCGAGCAAATTCTGGTCGAGCCCGTGCGACCGTGCTGCGTCGGCATATAAAGCGCGCGGATGGTTGGACTTGGATTTGGTGACGGCAGGGCGAATCGCTTCGGCGCTCGACCCGGCGAAGACCGTCGGCTGGTCGTAAGTCCGCGCGTCGCCGGTGTCGCTGATCTCAATGACCTGGGTATGCGCCGCGACGGGCGCCACGAGGGCCGACAAAGCGAGGAGAATCAGGTTCGTCTTCATTCCATATGATCCGGTTCATACCCAGGGGTCGGCATCAGGGACACGAACATCGAAAGCGATGCAATGGCAATCATCCAACTTGCGATGACTTTGATAACGATTGCGAATTGTCGCTCGACCAGCCATTTGGCGGGAAAGACCAGCAAAATCGTTAGAATTCCGGCGAAAAGTCCGGCAGCTGTGCTTGTCATGGCGGCGCATGCGCCGAGCCACAGCCCGTCGTTGATGGTCACCGGAACAAGCGCGATTCGCCACCTCGCGACCGGCAGATAAGCCAGCACGGCGGTGCCGACCACACTCAGCCACAAGCCAATGAACACCGCGCCGAGCGGGAACAGCTTCGGCCCCATATAGCCAAGCATCGCCGCACCGGCGAACGCGAGCAATCCATAAACAGCCATTCGCAGCGGTGCGAAGGCGAGGATCAGCCCGACCGTCGCGCTGATCAGCAACAGCGGGACGATGCCGCCATTCATGCGCCGACCGCCGCGATCATGAACCACGCCCCAAGCAGCGCAATCCCGCCGCCCGCGGCGCGCAGGGCGATTGTGCCGATACGAGTCGCGCGGAGCATGCCCAGCGCAATTCCGACCAAATGGAGGAAACCGGTGCACAGCACGAACCCTGCACTATAGCCGATCGGATCCGCCGCCGACGGCAATTCGGCGCCATGGGCATAACCGTGGAACAGGGCGAACACACCGACGATGGCGCACGCCACGACGATCGGCGCGCGAACGGCGAGCAGGATCATGAAACCGAGCGTGACGACCGACACGGCAATGCCAAGCTCAACCGGGGGAAACCCGATTCCGGCCATGCCGATGGCCGCGCCGACCACCATCATGCCGGGAAAGACGATCGGCAGGACATAGATGAGCGGGCGGCCAAGGAACGCGCCCCAGATCCCGACCGAGACCATCGCCAGCAAATGATCGAGCCCAGAAACCGGGTGGAGCAATCCGGCGACGAAGCCGCCTGCGAGCCCCGTCCCCTCATGCGCATGGGCGGGAGTCGCGACCAACGCCGCGAGCGCCAGCGCACCAAGCGCAAGTCGAGCGCACAGCGCCTCGCCACTTCCACCGCCGGGGACGGGTTGCGCGCCACGATCAAGCCCTTGGACAGGCGCGACATGTTTCTTTAGCACTGCACGATCACAGTCCAATTGAGAGGTTGTATGAAATTGCGTTTGCTCACTCTGTCGCTCGCGCTGATCGCGACACCGGTCATGGCTCATGATTTCTGGCTCCAGCCGGTGCGCTTCCAGGTTGCGCCCAATGCACCGCTCGGCGCGACCTTCCTGGTCGGCCATGCTGCGCTGCGCGAGCGGTGGAGCAACAATGATCGAATCATCGCGCTCAACGATGTTTTTACAGGCGGCCGGACTGATCGACGGGGCGATTTGCAAGGCAGCGGCGAATTTGATCTGGTGTCTCGTTTTTCCGCGCCCGGCATCCATGTCCTCGGGATGCAGAGCAATTACGCTTTCTCCGACCTGCCGGCGATTCGTTTCAACGATTACGCCAAGCTCGAAGGACTTGCGCTGGTCATCGCCGCGCGCGCGCGCGGCGGCAAGGATAATGCGCCGGGCCGGGAACGCTATAGTCGGCGCGCCAAGTCCCTCGTCCAGGTCGGGGCTCAGACGGCCCCCAACCAGCAAGTCGCCACGCGCCCGATCGGTCTCAAGCTCGAGATTATTCCCGACCGCAATCCGTATGCGCTCGGCGCGTCGCGGATGCTGCCGGTGCACGTGCGCTACAATGGACGCCGACTTGCCAATGCGACGGTCAAGCTGACCAACCTCGGCAACGATGCCAAGCCCGTCGCGGAGGTGGTGACCAATCGCAATGGCCAAGCGACATTTCGCATTCCGGCGGGCGGCAACTGGCTGCTCAACGTCGTCTGGTCCGAGCCGGTTGCGGGCGATGCACGGGTCGATTTTGATACTACTTTCTCCAGCTTGACCTTCGGCTATCCGGGCGCGCCGCGCGTGCGCTAGCGGCGGCTCGACCGGATCGATCGTCCGCGGCTGCTCGCAACACCCCGCGCGCAGGGCATCGGCCGAACGGCAAAGGCGGTGATTTTCGGATATCTGGTCGTCACGCGGCTCGATTGGTCGATCGTGCGCGTCAGTCGATCGGGATCGGCTCGCCTCTGGTCGTGACGGGGACCAGCTTGACATCTGAACTATTGACCGGTTCGGAGTTCGGGTCGGCGCGATGCGCCTTCCCGAACCCCTTACCAAATTGGTCGTCTTGATTCCCGGCCGAACGGGCCGCGAACGGGTCGTTTTCAGGGGCATCGTTCCCGCTATTACGATCACACGCAGAAATCGATACCCCTGATAGCATCAGCAATCCCATCAGTAGCGAACGTCTCGCCACGATGACCCTTATGGCTGCGTCTGGGGACGCGGTGAGCCGCGCAGCGCCGGGTTCAGATAGGGGAACCGGTTTTGAAACCTATCCGCATTGGTTGGCGCACCATCGGTATAGGCGACCAGCCCGGTCGGAGCCTGTGCCGGAGTGCACAGTCCAAGGTCGGTCTGCCTGCCATTGATCGGAATCGGATGGCACAAGCGGCCCATCGCAACCCGCAACACGATGTCGACCACGTCGTCGCCCGGACGGCGCCCGTTGGGGAAGCCAGCGAAATCGTCGGCCACCACGCCGAGCGCACGCTGCTGGGCCAGCGGCGTAGCAGTGACCAACGTGTTGAGGCGCTGCATTTCCGATGCGGTCACGGTCGACATCTGGTTGAGTCCCTGGATCCCGGTCAGGAACGTCGCGACCAGGTCGTTGCGCGGGAAGTTGGTCGGCGCCAGCGTCGCGAAGCTGGTTCCAAGCGTCGCATTGACCGGAGCCCGGAACAGCACATTGAGGATTTCCGGGAAGGTCGGATTGGTGACGAAATCAGCCAATGCCGCGTCGGCGGTAGGCTTGACGGCGTTGAACAAATCCTTCTGCGGCAAGCCGATGACGAGTTCGTTGACCAGCGGATTGCCCAGGCGCGACACCTGAACGAATGCGCCACCCGTCGAATCCGGCTCGAGGAAGGTCGGGTTCGTCCTGAGCACGCGGGTCTGCGGCAGGCTGGCCGAACTCCACACCCCGATCACCCCATTGCCGTTGCCGGTAATGCACGCGGTCGGAAGTTCGAGCGCGAGCGACGTGACATTGTACGTGCCCTGCAATTCCTGGTTGGCGTCGCTCTGTGTGATTCCGCCCGGGAAGGCCGCGCCGCTGCTATAGACCGGGTCGGCCGCGCCCTGGATCGGAATGAAGTTCACCAGGTCGAAGATCGGGCCGAGGTTGACCGCGAAACCTTCTGCCCGCTGACCGACGAACACGCGGCCCTGTGTCGCGCATCCCGGAATCGAGATGTTGGCGATGAACTGGTCGGCGTAAGCAGGGTAATTGGGAATCGTTTTATTGCCGATATTGTCGAGCGGCTTGGCAAAACCGTCCGAGTTAAAGCTGGCGTTCCGAACTAAGTTGCTGCCGCCAGTGCGGCGGTCACCCTGGACCTGCGTGACGGTAAAAAATTCACGTTCGCCGAGGTCGGGATCGAGCGAAGTGCTGACCTGCCCGATCTGGCGCAGCGCGATCGGCAATTGCTTGCCGCCGGCGTTGATGGTGATGCCGGTGCCGTCCTTCAGTGCGTTGGAGAATCGGAATTGGTAGGTCAGATCTTCGACCGCATCGCCATTATTGTCGATCATGATCTCGTACAGCGCGTCGGGATCCATCGTAAAATAATTGGGACCGCCGCCCGGTTCTTGGAACGGCTGGAAATTGGAGATGAGCGTGGTGAAGCCGGCGCGGCCGGGCTCATAGCTACGGAAGGCATAGACGTCGGTGTTGTCGACCTTGGGCGTCTTCGTGATGTTGGGAGCCTCGCGGTGGCTCGAGCTCCACGCCGGGGCGACAGCCATCAATGCGAGCGCGAGGCCCGTGCCCAATTTTACGCCTGAACGAATCATTTCTCTTCTCCTGTTTCGCGCCGACCGCGCGGCCGAGGAGGCGGCGCAGCAAGACTCTTGGTTTGCAGACACTGCTGCCAACAGACTCGCTTATTTAAGACGTCACTGCCGCAGGAAATTCACATATGTTAGTTTCGCGGCTTTTCCGGCAAATTATTCGGCTTTCCGCCGTGGCACGGCGTCCGCACCGGGAGATGGCTTCATGCCCGACCCCGGCGGTCGGCGATCGACCCTGACAGTCGTTCGATCTGGCCGCCTGCCGGTGCGCGATCGCCGCGATGAGCGCCAGGTCCGGACCGCACCAGCGCGCGTACACCGCTGCGAATCCTGCATGACCCGTCAACATCGCGCGGGACCCGCACCCGCTCGCTACCTTGCGGACGCGCTCGCCTCGTCAACTTCGGTGAAACGTGCTTGACCGCAGCCGGTCGAGCGGATGGTGGAGCTAGCGAGAGCCATGGTGTTCCGGCGAACTTGCCCGCTTCAGCGCTGTTCAAATCCCGCGACGCACTCGGCCAGCCAGCGCGCCGCGGTCAAGGCGCTGAGGTCGGTCGGATCGAGCGGCGGATCCCATTCGGTCAGGTCGAACAACCGCACGCGCGGGTGCGCCGCGAGCGCCCGCACCGCGGCGAAGAAATCATGCGCCGCCATTCCGCCCGGCCGCGCGCCCGGCGCTCCCGGAAATTGTCCGCGGTCGATCACGTCGATGTCGCAATCGACCATGATCGCGCGGCAATGCGCGACATGCGCGAGCGCGGTCGACACCGCCTGAGCGATGCCGTCGCGGCGGACCTCGCCGATCGTCACCACCAGATGCCCGCCGGCGACCGCGTCGCGGTGCATCGCCGCCGAATTGGCGAACGGTGCCAGCCCGACCTGCGCAATATTGCGACCCGGCAGGCCATCCTCGCGCAGCGCCCGCACCGGATTGCCATTGCCGAGCCCGTCCTTTGTATCGCGCAGGTCGAAATGGGCATCGAGCGTGATCAGCCCAATCTCGCTCAGCGGGATGCCCAGCGCGTGGAGCGCGGGCCGGGTCACGGCATTGTTGCCCCCCACCACCAGCGTCAGTCGATGGCGCTCGACGCTCGCCGCGCACGCGTCGCGGATCGGCGTCGTCGCTGCCTCGATCGTCAGGCCGTCGATCGCGGCATCGCCATGATCGGCGATTCGACTGCCAAGTTCGCGCCCGGTGTCGAGATCGTAACGTCCGATCCGCCGCAAGGTCGCGCGCAGCAGGGCTGGGGCGAGATCGCACCGTCCCGGGTTGACCGACCCCGCCGCCAGCGGTGCCCCGACCAGTCCGATCGGCGCTCCGGCGGCGTCGGGCGTGTCCTTGTCGACGACCAGGTCGGTGAGGTTGGGCCAGCTCATGCTTGACGACTAGCATCGCCGCCGCCCAAAGCCACGCGCCAAAGGACGATGGAAGATGTGGGATCGCCTGCTTACCGACTGCCATGTCGCGACGATGGTCGCCGCGCCCGGCAATCCGCTCGGGGTGATGACCAATGCCGCGATCGGCATCGCCGACGGTCGCATCGTTCGCGTCGGCAAGCGCACCGAGCTTGCCGGCTTCCGCGCGCGTGACGTCGTCGCGCTCGGCGGGGCGTGGGTCACGCCGGGCCTGATCGATTGCCACACCCATCTCGTGTTCGGTGGCACCCGCGCCAGCGAGCATGCCATGCGCCGCGCCGGCGCAAGCTATCAGCAGATTGCAAAGGCGGGGGGCGGGATCGCCTCGACCGTCGCGGCGACCAAGGCAGCATCCGCCGACGAGCTGCGCATCACCGCGCGGCGCCGACTCCACGCGCTGATGGAAGGCGGGGTGACGACGATCGAGGTCAAGTCGGGCTACGGCCTCGACACTGCGGCCGAGATTCGCCTGCTCAACGCGGCGCGCGCCATTGCCCGCGACGAGCCGGTGCGGCTGGTCACCACCTTGCTGGCGCTCCACGCGCTCCCCCCCGGCACTGACCGCGACGCTTATGTGACGATGGTCACCGAGGAGATGATCCCGGCGGTGGCGCGCGCCGGGCTCGCGACCAGCGTCGACGCCTTCTGCGACACGATCGCTTTCACCCCGGCCGAGGTCGAGCGCGTCTTCACCGCGGCCCGCGCCAACGGCCTCGCGGTTCGTCTCCACGCCGAACAGCTCAGCAATCAGCACGGTGCCGCGCTCGCCGCCAGATATAAGGCGTTGTCGGCCGATCACCTTGAGCATCTCGACCCCGCCGGGGCCAAGGCGATGGCCGCCGCCGGGACCGTCGCGGTTCTCCTGCCGGGTGCTTATTACGCGCTCCAGGAGACGAAGCAGCCGCCCATCCAACTGCTCCGCGACAGCGGGGTCGCAATCGCGATTGCCACTGACTGCAACCCCGGGACGTCGCCCATGCTCAACCCGACGCTGGCAATGAACATGGCGTGCACCTTGTTCGGACTGACTCCCGAAGAAGCGCTTGCGGGCATGACGATCAACGCCGCCCGCGCGCTTGGCCTCGCCCATGACATTGGCTCGCTGGTGGCGGGCAAGGCGGCCGACCTGTGCGTGTGGCGGATCGAGGAACTCGCCGAACTCGCCTACTGGATCGGGCTTTCGGGGCCCGAACGGCGGATATTCGCAGGACAGGATGCCTAGGATCTTCGCCGCGCTGATTGCGCTGGTGGCGTGGGTCGCACTGGCCGTCCAGTATCGAGCGACGCTCGGCCTTGCCGACTCGGTTCCGCAGGCGCTCTGGGTGTTGCTGCGCTACTTCACCGTGATGACCAACTTGCTGGTCGCGGTGGTGATGACCGGCATCGCGCTGGACCGGCCCCGGTTCGGCGCGCCCATTCTGCTGGGCTTCGTTACCTTGTCGATCCTGCTCGTCGGCATCGTCTACATGACTCTGCTACGCGGGATGCTTGAGCTAAGCGGCGGCGCGTTGCTGGCAGACGCCTTGCTCCATAAATGTGTGCCATTGCTCGTTCCTTCATTCTGGCTGGCGTTTGCGCCCAAGGGCCAGCTCGGCTGGCGCGACCCGTGGTGGTGGAGCCTCTACCCCTGCGCCTATTTTGCTTATGCATTGATGCGCGGCTCGGCCGAGGGCGCTTACGCCTATCCCTTCATCGACCTTGGTACGCTCGGTCCGGCGCGGGTGGCAATCAACGCCGCCGCCATAGCCGCCGCTTTCCTGGCCGCCGGCTTCGGCTTCGTCGCGCTCGACCGGGCGCTGGCGCGCCGCGCGCCCCGGGGCTAGGAGCGGCGCGGACGAAATCAGTTCAGGATCGCAAGTGACCGACCGACGCGACACCAGCCGCCACATCAGGGCGCGGACCGGCGCCAACCTCGTCGCCAGAAGCTGGCAGACCGAGGCCGCGGTGCGTATGCTGATGAACAATCTCGACGCCGAGGTGGCCGAAGATCCCCAGACGCTGACCGTCTACGGCGGCATCGGCCGCGCCGCGCGCAATTGGGAATGCTTCGACAAGATCGTCGCGACGCTCGAACGGCTCGATCAGGATCAAACCCTGCTCGTCCAGTCGGGCAAGCCGGTCGGCGTGTTCCGCACCCACCGCGACGCCCCGCGCGTCCTCATCGCCAATTCGAACCTCGTCCCCAAATGGGCGACGTGGGAAAAATTCAACGAACTCGATCGCATGGGCCTGATGATGTACGGCCAGATGACCGCCGGATCGTGGATTTACATCGGCACCCAGGGCATCGTCCAGGGGACGTTCGAAACCTTCGCCGAGATGGGCCGCCAGCATTATGGCGGCGACCTCACGGGCAAGTGGATCCTCACCGCCGGGCTTGGCGGGATGGGCGGTGCACAGCCGCTCGCAGCGGTGATGGCCAGGGCGCATTGCATCGCTGTCGAGGTCCAGCAAAGTTCGATCGAAAAACGCCTCGCGACGCGCTATCTCGACAGGCAGGCGACCAGCATCGACGAAGCGCTCGACATCATCCGCACCGCGACCGTCCCGACCAGCGTCGGCCTGCTCGGCAACGCGGCTGAAATCCTCCCCGAAATGGTGGCGCGCGGCATCCGCCCCGACGCGGTCACCGACCAGACCAGCGCGCACGACCCGGCCAACGGTTATTGTCCCGCCGGCTGGAGCGTCGCCGAGTGGATCGCCAAGCGCGAAACCGACCCCCAAGCCGTCGCCGCCGCTGCACGCCAGTCGATGGCGCGCCACGTCGAGGCAATGCTCGCCTTCCAGAAAATGGGCGTCCCGACCTTCGATTATGGCAACAACATCCGCCAGGAAGCGCTCGACACCGGCGTCGCCCACGCGTTCGATTTCCCCGGCTTCGTCCCGGCCTACGTCCGGCCCTTGTTCTGCCGCGGCATCGGCCCCTTCCGCTGGGTCGCCTTGAGCGGCGATCCGGAAGACATCTACAAGACCGACCAGCGCGTGAAAGAACTCATCCCCGACGATCCGCATCTCCATCGTTGGCTCGACATGGCGCGCGATCGGATCGCCTTCCAGGGGCTTCCCGCGCGAATCTGCTGGGTCGGCCTCGGCCAGCGTCATCGCTTGGGCCTCGCCTTCAACGAAATGGTGCGCAACGGCGAGGTCAGCGCCCCGATCGTCATCGGCCGCGACCATCTCGACTCAGGCAGCGTCGCCTCGCCCAACCGCGAGACCGAAGCGATGAAGGACGGCAGCGACGCAGTCAGCGACTGGCCGCTCCTCAACGCCTTGCTCAACACCGCCTCGGGCGCAACCTGGGTCTCGCTCCACCACGGCGGCGGGGTCAGCATGGGCTATTCGCAGCACGCTGGG
>JALYRH010000078.1 GCA_030855425.1 Pseudomonadota bacterium | reverse complement strand
GTCTTGGCGAGAGTGGGTGGAGCGGACATCGTTCGTGCCCTTCGGCCGGGGTTTTGCGCTTCCCGACGCCTTCGCTTTTGTCGGCGGCACGGTCCTGTGGCTGGCGGCGACCTTAGCCCATGGTGCGCTAGGTTACAGATCGGCGGGGATCTGGCACTGGTTCGCTTAACCCTTCGGCGCTAGACCCCGGCGATGGGACGGAAATTCTTTGGCACCGACGGGATTCGCGGGCGCACCAATGTCGCGCCGATGACCGCCGAGACCGCGCTTCGCGTCGGCCAGGCGGCAGGCGCCCATTTCCTGCGCGGCGACCACCGCCACCGCGTGGTGATCGGCAAGGATACGCGCCTCAGCGGCTATATGATGGAATCGGCGATGGTCGCCGGCTTCACCTCGGTCGGGATGGAAGTGATCCTGATCGGGCCGCTGCCGACCCCGGCGATCGCGATGCTGACGCGCGAACTCCGCGCCGACCTTGGCGTGATGATCTCGGCGAGCCATAATAGCTATGAGGATAATGGCATCAAGCTGTTCGGCCCCGACGGCTATAAACTTAGCGATGCCGACGAACGCGCGATCGAGGCGCTGCTTGACGAGCAGCCGAAGCTGGTCGATGCGCCGAACATCGGCCGCGCCCGGCGGATCGAGGATGCGCGCGGGCGTTACATCCATTTCGCCAAGGCGACGCTGCCCGACCATATCCGCCTCGACGGGCTCAAGATCGTGGTCGATTGCGCGCATGGCGCGGCCTATCAGGTAGCGCCCGAGGCGCTGTGGGAATTGGGCGCCGAAGTCATTGCCATCGGCACCAAGCCCGATGGACTCAACATCAATCATGGCTGCGGATCGACCGCGCCGGCCGCGCTGCAGGAACGAGTGGTCGCGTCGGGCGCGCATATCGGGCTGGCGTTCGATGGCGATGCCGACCGGCTGATCGTGATCGACGAGCACGGCAAGATCGTCGACGGCGACCAGTTGATGGCGCTGATTGCGCTCGATCAGGCGCGGCGCGGGACGCTCAAGGGCGGGGCGGTGGTGGCGACGGTGATGTCCAACCTCGGGCTCGAACGGAAGTTGGAGGCCGAGGGCATTGCGCTTCACCGCACCGCGGTCGGCGACCGTTATGTGCTTGAGGCGATGCGCGCGCGCGGCTGCAACGTCGGCGGCGAGCAGTCGGGGCATATCATCCTGACCGATCATGCCACCACCGGCGACGGGCTGGTGGCCGGGCTGCAGATCCTCGCCGCCTTGGTCGAGGCGGGGCGCCCAGCGAGCGAACTGCTCCACGTCTTCGATCCGGTACCGCAATTGCTCAAGAACGTCCGCTTCGCCGGCGGCAAGCCGCTCGACGCCGCGCCGGTCAAGGCGGCCATCGCCGATGCCGAAGCCGAGCTCGATGGCCGCGGCCGCCTGCTGATCCGCATGTCGGGGACCGAGCCGCTGATCCGGGTGATGGCCGAAGGAGACGATGAAGAAATGGTCGGGCGGCTGGTCGACGACATTTGCGCCAAGGTGGCGGCGGTTTGACGACCGCGCGCATCCTGGTCATCGCCGGGTCGGACTCGGGCGGGGGCGCGGGCATTCAGGCCGACATCAAGACGATCACCATGCTCGGCGGTCATGCGATGACCGCGATCACCGCGATCACCGCGCAGAATACGCTGGGCGTGAGCGCGATCCACGCCGTTCCGACCGAGACGGTGCTGGCGCAGATCGATGCGGTCGTCGACGATATCGGCGTCGATGCGGTCAAGATCGGCATGATCGGTTCGCCGTTCACCGCGCTGCACATCGCGGCGCGGCTCGAGCGGCTTGAAGGCGTGCCAGTGGTGTTCGATCCGGTGATGGTTGCGACCAGCGGCGCGACGCTGGCCGACGATCCGACGATCGCCGCCTTCGCCAAGCTGATGGATGTCGCGACCCTGGTCACGCCCAACCTGCCCGAACTGCGCCGGCTGACGACCGAGGAGGATGAAGTCGCGGGTGCGCTCCAGCTCGTGTCGAAGCATCGCTGCGCGGTGCTGATCAAGGGCGGGCATGAGGAAGGCGACGCGCTCGCCGATGCGCTGATCGAAGAGGATAATATGACCAGCTGGCAGGGCCAGCGGATCGACACGTCGAGCACCCACGGCACCGGTTGCACGCTGGCCAGCGCGATCGCTTTCTACCTCGGCAGCGGGCTGTCGCTGGCCGAAGCCGTCGAGCGGGCGCGATTGTTCGTGCGGATGGCGCTGCTCGAAGCGCCCGGGCTGGGTCAGGGGCATGGCCCGCTCGGCCAGCAGAAAGTGCGGCTCGACACCGGTCTGGGCCTTCGGCTGAACCAGGTGACGGTGACCGGCAAGGACTATGACAAGATGGTCACCTTCTACGCCGCGCTTGGCCTTAGGCAGATCGTCGATAGCCGTGAAAATGGTTATGCGCGGTTCGAGACCGATGGCGGCACGACCTTTTCGGTGCAGGTCGATCCCGACGAGGCGGTGTCGGAAAGCACCGCCATCTATTTCGAATGCGACGATCTCGACGCGCGCGTCGAGCAGCTGGCGCGGTCGGGCATTCCGTTCGAACATGGTCCGCGTGGCCAGCCATGGATGTGGCGCGAGGCGCGGCTACGCGATCCCTCGGGCAATACGATTTTCCTCTATCGCGCCGGCGAAGCGCGGCGGTTTCCGCCGTGGCGGATGACCGAAGACAAGTAGATGATCGCGCGGAGGCGCGCCGCGTGAACCATTTCTTGAATTTTTCTGATGCGGCTACTTCCACTTAGCCGGTGCGGCCCATAACGGTGGGGCGATGAAACGGCCGTGCTTCAAGCTTGAGCTCGCCTATCCGATGCCGCTTGCCGGGGTCGATGAGGCGGGGTGCGCGCCGCTGGCAGGACCGGTGGTGGCCGCTGCCGTGATTCTCGATCGTGAAAAATTTCCGCGCGGGATCGACGATTCGAAGAAGCTTCCGATCGACGTGCGCGAATCGATCTTCGGGCGGCTCGAAAAGGTCGCGCGGATCGGGGTCGGGATCGCGTCGGTCGAGGAGATCGACGAGATCAACATTTACTGGGCGCGGATGCTGGCGATGAGCCGCGCGGTCGAGGCGCTCGGGTTCGATCCGGCGTGGGTGCTGGTCGATGGCAATGCCTGCCCACGCTGGCAGCGGCCGTCGAAAGCGATCGTTGCCGGCGATGCCAAGTGCCGTTCGATCGCCGCCGCCTCGATCGTTGCCAAGGTCACGCGCGACCGGATCATGGCCGACCATGCGCGGACCTGGCCCGGCTATGGCTGGGAAACCAATCGCGGCTATCCGACGCCGCAGCATATCCGCGCGCTCGATGCATTGGGGCTGACGCCGCTCCACCGGCGCAGCTTCGCCCCTGTGCGAGAGCGCGAAATTCGGATGGAGAGTCTTTCGAGTCACACCACTAGGGGTTGAGTCGGCCGCACCATCAACAACTCAACATGTTGTGGTTCTAAGCCGCCGGATTCCTTTTGTTCTCCGCCGGATGTGGGCCGCCCTGATCAAACCCCGCCTTGACCGCGAGTCCGGCCTGACTCACTTGTCAGGGGTAGGGGGACGTCGACATGAACATGATCGTGCCGGTGACGGAGAATGTCGGGCGCCATCCTTCAAGAACAGAGGCGCGCCCGGGCACCAAACCTTTCGTCGTGAAGAAGGCCAAGGAGCTCAGCCTCGACACGATTATTGAGGGCGACTGCATCGACGCGATGGCGCGGCTGCCCGACAAGTCGGTCGACATGATCTTCGCCGACCCGCCCTATAACCTCCAGCTTCAGGGAGACCTGTTCCGGCCCGAGGGCGGGCGAGTCGATGCGGTCGACGACGAGTGGGACAAGTTCGACAGTCTCGCCGTCTACGACGATTTCACTAGGGAGTGGCTCGCCGAGGCGCGGCGCATCCTCAAGGATGACGGCACCATCTGGGTGATCGGCAGCTACCACAACATCTTCCGCGTCGGCTCCTTGCTGCAGGACGCCGACTTCTGGATTCTAAACGACATCGTCTGGCGCAAGTCGAACCCGATGCCCAATTTTCGCGGCACGCGCTTCACCAACGCCCATGAAACTTTGATCTGGTGCGCCAAGGACGGCAAGGCGCGATACACCTTCAACTATCATGCGATGAAGGCGCTCAACGACGATCTGCAGATGCGCTCCGACTGGGTGCTTCCGATCTGCGGGGGCGGAGAACGGGCCAAGGACGAGGCGGGCGACAAGGCCCACCCGACGCAAAAGCCCGAGGCGCTTCTTTACCGCATCCTGCTTGCCTGCACCAAGCCGGGCGACGTCATACTCGACCCCTTCTTCGGCACGGGCACGACCGGCGCGGTGGCACGGCGGCTTGGACGCAAGTGGATCGGGATCGAGCGCGAGGCCAAATATGTGAAGGTCGCGCGGGCGCGGATTGCCGCGGCCCTGCCGCTTGACGAGAGCGCGATGACGGTGATGGCCGACAAGCGCTCGGCGCCGAAGGTGGCGTTCGGACTTCTGGTCGAGAGCGGGATGATCCCGCCGGGGACGCTGCTGACCGACGCGAAGCGCCGCTGGCAGGCGGAAGTCCGCGTCGATGGCTCGCTCTCATGCGACGGGAAAACGGGGTCGATCCACAAGGTTGGTGCCGGCCTGCAGGGGACGCCGAGCTGCAACGGCTGGACTTTTTGGCATGTCGACGGGGTTGCGCTCGAACCGATCGATACGCTGCGTCAGAAGCATCTGGCGGGAGCGTAAATCTTTGACGCGTTCGACGAACGGGATTTTGATGGCAAGTCGCACGCTCCTCCGCCCGACCGGTTTCGTCGATTCCCCTTTCGGGCATGACGGCAAGGTCGCACGGCTCGCGGGCGGGCTGAACTGGTTCGCGCAGGTCGAACTGATCCACGGCGATGGCCGGCGCGAACTGGTCCCGGTCGAAGGCATAGAAGACCGTTTCGACGGAGCGATGGCCGCCGACTGGGCGCGGATCATTGCGCCGCGCGCGCCGCTCCAGATGGGCGCGCGCACCATCCGCCTCGACCAGCCGCAGGTGATGGGGATCGTCAACGCCACGCCTGACAGTTTCTCCGACGGCGGCGCTTATGCCGATGCGCGTGTTGCCGCCGAAGCGGGGGCAGGGATGGCCGCCGACGGCGCGGCGATCATCGACGTCGGCGGCGAATCGACCCGTCCCGGCGCGGCTGCGGTCTGGGAGGGCGATGAGATCGAGCGGATACTTCCCGTCGTTCAGCAGCTCGCCGCGGGCGGGGCGGCCGTGTCCATCGATACGCGCAAATCGGGGGTGATGCAGGCGGCAATCGGGGCCGGCGCGGGCCTCGTCAACGACGTGTCGGCGCTGAGCTGGGACCCGCAATCGGCGGCGGTGGCCGCGGCGGCGGGCGTGCCGGTGGTGCTGATGCATCACCAGGGCGATCCCGCGACGATGCAGGATGCGCCGTGCTACGACGATGTGCTGGTTGAAGTCTTCCATTGGCTGGAAGAGCGAGTCGCGGCGGCCGAGGCGGCGGGGATCGTCCGCTCGAAGATCCTCGTCGATCCCGGCCTCGGCTTCGGCAAGTCGGTCGCGCATAACCTCGAGCTGTTGAACAGCCTTGCGCTGTTCCACGGCCTCGGTTGCGGGATCGTTGTCGGCGCCAGCCGCAAGCGGATGATCGGCGCGCTCGCCGGGGAAGCCCCCGCCGACCGCAGACTCGCGGGCAGCCTGACGCTGGCGCTCAAGGCGCTCGACCAAGGCGCGCAAATCCTTCGCGTTCACGACGTCCCTGAATCGGTGCAGGCGCTCAAGGTGTGGCGGGGCCTTCGCGACGCGGCGCTGACCCCGCGCCCGGCTTGAACACGACAGCGATAGGACCCAGCTCGACCAGACTGTCCATGCGGCCATTGGCCGGGTCCCACATCGAGCTGACCGATCCGTCGAGATAGAGCGCCTCGCGCACGTTCAGGCGGTCGCGGTAGAAGCGCGCCAGCTTACCGAACGAAACGGCCTCGACGCTGATCACGAATAGCGGCACTCCATTCGGTCCTATGCCGACTGCGTTGCGGACGTAGCGCGAGGTGCCGTCAGCTTCGAACTTCGGATGCAATTCGCCTGCGATGACCAGCATCGGCCCCGACTGGGTGGCGAAGGCTATGTCTTCGGACGGTGTAAATTTTGCGCTTGGGATGACTGCCGCGTCGCCGTTGTCGCGCACGACGAACACGCCGTTCGGCATCAGGTGAAAATTGCCGCCACCCTCCCGTCGATTGATCGCATGTTCCTCGCGGCCGTCTTCGACCATTAGCCCAATGGGTGCGCCGGCCTCGTCGAACATGCCTGCGTTCATCGCGAAGGCGACTTCGCCAGCGTGCTTGCCGAGCGCCCCTTCAAGCGCCGCAAATGAACGGTAGCCGGTGCGAATCTCAACCGCGCCGCGCGGCATCTTGCAGACGATGAAGCCGCTGCCCTCGAAGCGCTGCTCCTCGCATGAGGATGCGGCGCGGGGAGGGGCCGGCGCGGCTTGGGTGCAAGCGGCAAGCGCGAGCGACAGAAATATGATTCGCATCGCGCGAGCGTGGTCCCGATCAGGCAGCGGTGTCGATGCCGAGTTCGCCGAGTTTGCGGTAAAGGGTCGAGCGGCCGATGCCGAGGCGGCGCGCGACTTCGGTCATGCGGCCGCGATAATGACCGATGGCGAGGCGGATGATGTCAGCCTCGATTTCCTCGAGACTGCGCAAATGGCCGTCCTGGCGATGAAGCGTGACCTGCGGCGCGCCCGACATGGCGGCGTCGGCGGATGCCTTGCCGATGTCGCGCGCGCCATCGCCGCGGCGCCCGGTAAAGCGCGACTGGATGGCGATATGCGGGAAATCCTCGGCGGTCAGCGAGCGGCCGTCGGCCTGGAGCGCGGCGCGGAACAGCACGCCGCCAAGCTGGCGAACATTGCCCGGCCAGCCGTACCGCATCAGCACCGCCAGCGCGTCATTGCCGATCGACAGCGAGCGCATCCCCGGCTCTCCGGTCAACCGGCCGAGCAGGTGTCGCGCGAGTGCCGGAATATCGCCGCTGCGCTCGCGCAGCGCGGGCAGGGTCACGGTCGTCCCGGACAGGCGCGCAGCGAGCTCGGGATCGAACTTGTCGTCGAAGCCGCGGCTGGCGGTAGCGATAATGCGGACGTCGACCGAATTGGAGCCATTGCAGCCGACCGGGCGCACCTCGCCGGTGGCGAGCACGCGGTCGAGCAGGCGCTGTGTCTCGAGCGGCAGCGCGCCGACTTCGTCGAGCAGCAGGGTGCCGCCATTGGCCTCGACCATGCGGCCGACCTTTTCGCCGAAGGCGCCGGGGAAAGCACCCGGGACATGGCCAAACAATTCGCTGTCGATGATGTTCGCCGCGACCGCCTTGCAATCGATCTCGACCAGCGGGCCACGCGCGCGGAGCGAGGATTCATGGATGGCGCGGGCGAAGGTTTCCTTGCCGCTGCCGGGCTCGCCGACAATCAGGATCGGCAAACGGTTGCGCGCGGCCTTTGCGGCGATCGCCAGAGCGACGCGAAAATCGGGCGCGGCACCGACCAATTGGTCGAGCGCAAGGTCGGGTGCGAGTTTTTCGGACAAGGGCGCGAGCTCGCCGTGGGCGCGGCGGCGGTCGGCGTGCGCGGCGAGCGCGTCGAGCATGCGTTCGGGCGCGACCGGCTTGGCGAGGAAATCGCTGGCTCCGGCACGCATCGCCTCGACCGCCAGTGCGACCGAGCCGCCATCGGCGAGAACGAGAATCGGAAGCTCGGGCGACTCGCGGCGTAGCGCTGCGATCAGCGCCGGGCCGTCGGCGTTGTCCCAGATGGTCAGCAAGGCAGCGCGAACGTCGCGGCCATGCGGCCCCTGGAGCAGGCCAAGCGCGCTTTCGGCGCAGGCGGCACCGACCACGCTCCACCCGGCGCGCGAGGCAATTGCGGTCAAATTCCTCCGCTCGGCGGCGTCGGCTTCGACCAGCAGCAATGATCGCACGGTGTCGCTTTGCATCGCACACCTCTCCCAGTGACGCGCGCAGGCTAGCCGACCAGTGGTGAAAGCCAGGTTAAAGCGCAAAACCGCTTGGGCAGCGCGCGCGGGCTTGATAAGACCCCGGCGACATGACGACAGCAAGGACGACAAGCATGGCGGCCGACGAGGCGAATCCCAAAGCGGGCGAGATGGATTATCCGCGGCACGAGCGAAATTATTCGGGCTTTATCACGTGGTTGAAGTGGGCGACGGTGATTACCGCGATCGTTACCGCGGTCGTAATCCTGATCATCGCCAACTGACGCCCTGGTGAAGATCGCCATCCTCCGCGAAGCAAGCCCCGAAACGCGCGTCTCGGCGATTCCCGAAACCGTCAAGAAATTTGCCGCGCTCGGCGCGACGGTCGCGGTCGAGCGC
>JALYRH010000077.1 GCA_030855425.1 Pseudomonadota bacterium | reverse complement strand
CCCTCCACCTGTCATGCTTCCCTCGGCGTCACTATGCGCCACCGGCTCTTTGCGATTGTCGATGTCCCCATTTCGAAACCGACAAGTCCGCGCCAAATCCTTCAAAATGGTAGGCCGCCCGGAGACTTTAGTGACTTTAGGACCGTAAGGCCGGGTCCGAGCCTGTCGAACGGAGTGCTAAGCGGGGGGCCGCTCCGCGAGGAAATGCATCAATTGGGCGAGCGTTTCCTCCATCTGGTCCTGCATCTGGCTGACCAGTTCATTGTCGCGCATATGCTGATGGTCGAGCGGCTTGGAATAGCTGTCCGAAAAGGCCTGCAGATCCTCGGCGTCGAAAATGCCCTTGGCGACCAGTTTGGCGATGATTACCAGCAGGCCATTGGTGTTGGCGATATTGCCCGCGACCAGCGCCTCGTCGACCATCGACATCGGCCCGGCTTCGTCGTCGCCCTCGGGCGCGGTGATCAGTTCCTCGCTCATGATGCCTATGTGGCGGCTGTTGCGAAATCCGCAAGCACCGACCAGCGCGCCGCTTTTTCGGCGAGGACAAGCGTGAAAGCGGGGCTCGAGCTCGGCAGTTCGATCAGGGGCAGCGCAGTTGCACCAAGCGCGCGGCGTCCGATCTTCGCTGCCGTCTTGCCGTTGAAGGCGATGGCGCGAAGCTGCGGCTGCCTGGCGACATAGTCGGCGAGAGGGTTGACGGTCACCTCGCGCAGGGCGCCGTCGAGGCTGCCGATCCGGCGCGCCTCGCCGACCACATCCCATAGTCCGACATGATGCGCGGCGAGACGCGCGAGTCGCTGATCATATTCGAGGTCGGCCAACGGTTCGTTCAGCGCCAGCCCGAGCAAATGCCAGAACTGGTTTCGCGGATACGCATAATAGCGCTGCGCCGCGAGGCTCGCTTCGCCGGGTAGACTGCCGAGCAGCAACAGCATCGGCCGCGCCGCGCCCGCGGGGGCCATCGATCGCTTGGGCTGGTCCATCGTTTGGACTTTAGGGGTCGCGCCGCTAAGCCGCCAGCCATGAAGCCCGACCAGCTGCGCATCGCCCTGTTCTCGGGCAATTACAATTACGTCCGCGACGGCGCCAATCAGGCGCTCAACCGGCTGGTCGACTTCCTGCTGCGCGAGGGCGCGCAAGTGCGCATTTATTCGCCGACAGTCGAGCAGCCAGCGTTCGAAGCGGTCGGCGAGCTGGTCAGCGTTCCCGCCACGGCCATCCCCGGGCGCCCCGAATACCGCCTGCCGCTGCGCATCCCGATGGGCGTGCGGCGCGACATGGAAGCGTTCGCCCCCAACGTGATTCACGTCGCCAGCCCGGATATCGTCTCGCACCGCGCGATCAGCTGGGCGCACAAACGGAAAATCCCGGTCGTCGCTTCGGTCCACACGCGGTTTGAGACCTACCTTGGCTATTATCACCTCGAATGGCTCGAGCCGACGGTGCGTGCGATCCTGCGTCGCTTCTATCGCCGCTGCGACGCGCTCGTCGCGCCCGCCGAATCGATGGCCACGATCCTTCGCGCGCAACGCATGAACCGCGACATTTCGATCTGGACGCGCGGGATCGATCGTACCCAATTCAATCCCGCGCGGCGCAGCCCCGGGTTTCGCGCCACTCACGGCATCGGTGAGAATGAAGTAGTGGTCGGCTTTCTCGGCCGGCTGGTGCTCGAAAAAGGGCTCGATGTCTTCGCCGACGCGATCGATGCCGCGGTTGTCGGAGGCGCTGCGCTCAAGGTAATGGTGATCGGCGATGGTCCCGCACGGCAGTGGTTCAGCGAACGATTGCCCGATGCCATTTTCGTCGGCGAGTTGTCCGGGACCGAACTCGCCACGACGCTCGCCTCGTGCGACGTATTTCTCAATCCGTCGATCACCGAAACTTTCGGCAATGTCACCTTGGAAGCGATGGCGAGCGGGCTTCCGGTCGTGGCCGCGGCGGCGTCGGGAGCGACCAATCTGGTTCAGGACGGCAAGACCGGAATCCTCGTCACCCCCGGCGCAATTGATGAATTCGGCACCGCCCTTCACGCTTATGCAGCCCAGCCCGATCTTCGTGCCCGTCACGGCGCCGCCGGCCTGGCCTATGCCCAGACGATGGACTGGGACGACATCAACCACGCCGTGCTGCGCGTTTACACCAGGGTCATCGAGCGGCGGGCCGAGCAAGGCTAGCTATTTGAGCCGTTCGATACGCTGCGCGGCATCATCGAGGATTTCGGTGATTTCATGCACCAACGCATCGTCGAACCCGTCGTGCGCGACGCGGTGGCGAAGCGCGGTCATCAGGTTGCCGATTGCTCGCCGGATCGGCGGGTGCCGCTTGCCCTCCTTGTCACGCGAGGCGTCCTCAAGCCGTTCGAGCAAGCCCTCGACCTCATCCTTGTTCTGGTCGAGATGCGCCTTGCCCTCGGCAGTCGCGGCGAACGCCTTGCGCGATCCTTCTGCGGCGACCTCCTCGATCATGCCCATGTCGGCCAGCATCGTCAGCGTCGGATATACAACGCCGGGGCTCGGCGCGTAGTCGCCACCGGTGAGCGCTTCGATCGCGCGGATCAGGTCATAGCCGTGGCGCGGTTCGTCCGCGATCAGCTTGAGCAGGACAAGCCGCAGTTCGCCCGATCCGAACATCCGACGCCGGTTGCCACGAGGACCGCCACCGCCACCGCGGAAACCGCGATCGCCGCTGTCATCGCCAAATTCAAAGTGAAATCCGCGCGGCCCGAAGTTCATGCCGAACCCCCGTGGGCCGAAAAACATGCCGCGCGGGCCGCGGCCCCTGCCCTCAGCGTCGCCAGCACGGCCACGCGGGCCGCATCCATGCTCATGTCCACGCATCGTATCATCCTTTCAAGATGCGTCTAAGATATATCTTCGTTGGATCTTTGCAACGGGCGTGGTGCAAATTTTTGTGAGGCTGCTTATGTCGGAGTGATGGCCGACCTGTTTCCCGAAGCAATCCAACGCAGTGCCGCGGTGACGCCCGACGAGGCCGCGCCGCTCGCCGATCGGCTGCGCCCCGCGAGCCTCGCCGACATCGTTGGTCAGGAGCATCTCACGGGTCCCGATGGCGCGATCGGGCGGATGGTCGCGGCGGGGAAGCTGTCGTCGATCATCCTGTGGGGCCCGCCTGGAACCGGCAAGACCAGCATTGCGCGCCTGCTCGCCGATGCGGTGGGGCTGCGCTTCGTTGCCCTGTCGGCGGTATTCTCAGGGGTCGCCGACCTCAAGCGCATTTTCGCTGAGGCTCGGCAAATGGCCAAGGCGGGGCAGCGGACCTTGTTGTTTGTCGATGAGATCCACCGCTTCAATCGCGCCCAGCAAGACGGTTTTTTGCCATTCGTCGAGGATGGCACGATCACGTTGGTCGGTGCGACGACCGAGAATCCGAGCTTTGAACTCAACGCCGCGCTGCTCAGCCGGGCGCAGGTGCTGATTCTCCACCGGCTCGACGAGCGCGCCTTGTCCGAACTCCTCGTCCGCGCCGAGGCAACGGCGGGCGAATCACTCCCGCTCGACGCCAACGCCCGCGCCGCTTTGGTGGCCAGCGCCGACGGTGACGGCCGCTTTCTCCTCAACCAGGCCGAGACCCTGCTCGATCTCGAGCTTGGCGAACCGCTTGACCCTGGGGGTCTCGCGGCGCTGCTCCAGCGGCGGGTGGCGGTCTATGACAAGGACCGCGAGGGTCATTACAACCTTATCTCGGCGCTCCATAAATCGCTGCGCGGGTCGGACCCGCAGGCAGCGCTTTACTACCTCGCGCGGATGCTCACCGCCGGAGAAGAACCGCTGTATGTGCTGCGCCGGCTGGTGCGCTTCGCCAGCGAGGACATCGGGCTGGCCGATCCGCAGGCGCTGGTCCAATGCCTCGCCGCCAAGGATAGTTACGACTTTCTGGGCAGCCCCGAAGGCGAATTGGCGATCGTTCAGGCGTGCCTCTATTGCGCCACCGCGCCCAAATCGAACGCCGCGTACAAGGCACAGAAAGCGGCGTGGGGATCGGCCAGGGAGACCGAGTCGTTGATGCCGCCAATGAATATCGTCAATGCCCCGACCAAGCTGATGAAGGATGTCGGCTATGGCAAGGGTTACGCCTATGACCATGACGCAGAGGACGGCTTTTCGGGCGCGAATTACTGGCCTGAAGCGATGGAGAGACAGGCTTTCTATGCGCCAACCGATCGCGGTTTTGAAAAGCGCATCGCTGAGCGAATGCAATATTGGGAGGACAGGCGTGCGAATAGGAATTAGCGCGGCGATCGTCTTGGCGACGGTGGGGGCCGTACCGGCGACCGCGCAGCAGGACCGGGTCGATTACCGCCGCGCGCTGGCGGCGGGATATAAAGCGAGTTTCCTGTGCAGCGACCTGTTCAATGCCGGCCTTTCGCCCGACGTGGTGGAACAGGACGACCTCAAACGCACGTATCCCGAACTCGAGCCGCTGTTCGAAGCACTTCCGGCTGAGATCGACCGGACCAATCGGCGCATTCTGGTCCGCTATGCCGACAATATGCCACCGCGCGTCGCGCAATGGCGACCGCATCTGGGTTGCGCTCAGCTCCCCATCGGCGCGCCTCTCGACACCACGGCGCGGCTGCCGACGCTGGCCCGGTCAGGACCCGATCGCGCGGCGATGGACTTGCGAGCTTGGCCGCAGGGGGATGCCCGCGCGTCGGGCCGTCCCAGCGGCGACGCCGCGGCCCTCAATCGATTGCTTGCCCGCGCTTTTGATCGACGCAGCTACGGTCAGGGCAGCGAAACGACCGCGGTGCTTGTCGTGCAGAACGGCCGGATCGTCGCCGAGCGATACCGCCCCGACTTTTCAATGCATACATCTCAGCGCACCTGGTCGGTCGCGAAGAGCATCGCCGGCACCCTCGTCGGCGCGGCCGTACAGGATGGTCTCATCGACCCGAACGCCGCCGCGGCGATCCCCGAATGGGGTCGTCCTGGCGATCCGCGCTCGACCATCACCACCGACCAATTGCTGCGCATGAACAGCGGCCTCAACAGCGATCATTCCGGCAATCGCACCGATGCACTCTATTTCGGTGGAATGACCGTGGCGGACACGATCGCGGGTCTGCCGCTGGTTGCCCTGCCCGGCAGTAAATTCCGTTATTCCAACAACGACATTGTCGCCGCCACGCGCGGGCTCAGCCACCGCCTCGGCGACGGCCAGCGGGCGCTGGCCTTTCCGTTCGAGCGGCTGTTGTGGCGGATCGGCATGACGCGCACCGTGCCCGAGACAGACTGGCGAGGCCATTTCATCCTCTCGAGTCAGGTGTGGACCACCGCGCGCGACCTCGCCCGGTTGGGATTGTTGCACCTCAATGATGGTATGTGGAACGGCGATCGAGTGCTACCGGCGGCCTGGACCAACTATGTCCACCGGCATGGCGCCGCCCAACCGGAACGAGGGTTCGGTTATGGCGCCACCTGGTGGACTTTTCCGGCTGCTGCGAAATTGCCGCAAGACGCCATCGTCGCACAGGGCAATCGCGGCCAGTTCCTGGTCGTGATCCCGTCACGCGAGATCGTCGTCGTCCGGCGCGGCTTCGATGGCGGATCGGCGGCCCAACTGGACATCACCGCCTTTACCCGCGACGTCTTGGCCGCGCTGGAGGAACAGCGAAGCCCCGGTTGAGGCATCACTCGATATCGCTACAGTGGCGCTAACCATCGCAAAGGGGACTATTCGGTGTACCAGACCCAACCACCCGCCCAATATTGGCAGAACCAGCTCGTCGAATGGGGGCCGCGCATATTGCTCGCCATCCTCATCCTCGTCGTGACGCATTTCGTCGCCAAGGCGGTGCAATGGGCGATTTCACGGATTGTCGACAAGATGCCGATCCTCAAGCGGCACCCAGGCGTTGGTGGCGACGGCGTCGGCAAGGAATTGGGGCGGCTCGGCTACTGGCTGGTATGGCTGGTCGGGCTGATCGCAGCGCTCCAGCCGCTTGGGCTGTCGGGGGTGCTGACCCCGGTGACGAGCATGACCAACGAAGTGTTCGCCTTCTTGCCGCGCCTGCTCGGCGCCGGCCTGTTCTTCTTCGCCGGACTGATCCTGGCACGGATCGTGCGCCATATCATCGAAGCCGCGCTGGGCGCGCTCAACCTCGAGCGAATGGCGAGCCAGGCCGGGCTCAAGCTCGGCGATGTTCCGGTCGCGGTTGACCGCCACGGCATCGCGAGCGAGGGCGTGGCACCGGCGCGCAGCTCGATCGCGCGCGCGGTCGGCGTGACGGTCTCGGCGACGATTATCATTTTCGCCGCAATCGGCGCGCTCCAGATCCTCCAGATTTCGGCCATCAGCGATCCCGCGACCGCAATGCTCAACACTATCGCAACCGCGATCCCGCGCGTGCTCGCAGCGATGGTGTGGCTGGCGATTGCCTTCCTGATCGGCAAATGGGTCAAGACTTTGATCGAGACCGTGCTGCCGAGCCTCGGTTTCGACGAAAATGTCCGCGCGCTCGGGATCATGCCGACGCAGGCCAATCCGTCGCGCGTCATAGGCACGATCGCCATGACCGCGATCCTGCTCGGCGCGGCGATCGAAGCGGCACGGCAATTGGGCGGCGATAGCGTCGCGGCCTTGTTGTTCCAGATCACCGAGCTTGGCGGCAAGGTGATTTTCGGAACGGTGATCATCGTCGTCGGGCTGTTCCTCGCGCGGATCCTTGCCGGGCTGGTGGGAAGCTCGACCGGTGAGGCCGGCTATGCCCAGACGATCGTCAAATATGCCATCGTCGCTCTATTCACCGCGATCGGCCTGACCTTCATGGGGCTTGCCGACCAGATCGTGATGATGGCGTTCGGGCTGATCCTCGGGTCGGCCGCAGTCGCGACGGCGATTGCCTTCGGCCTCGGCGGGCGCGATTTCGCGGCGCGGATGCTGGCGCAATGGCAGGCGGGTCAGATGCCCCCGCCGCCGCCGATCCCGCCGCGACTCAAGAAGGTCACCGACGACAGCCAGCCGCCATTGGTGTGAGCAAAACGGGTCGTTTTGCGACCACTGTCGCGATCGACTGGTCGGGGGCCAAGGGGCGGCGCCACAAGGGGATTGCGGTCGCCGAAGCGCGCGGCGACGATGCCCCGCGGTTGGTTCGTCCGGGGCACGTCTGGTCGCGCCGCGAAGTGCTTGACTGGCTAGTCGATCGTGCCGTTGGCGAGCCGACCTTGTTCGGGTTTGACTTCAGCTTTGCCCCGCCGTTTGTCGGGCGCGGCGCTTATTTGCCAGGTGAGGAAAATGTCCCGAGCGAGGCGCGCGCCTTCTGGGCCTATGTCGATTACCATGCTTCTGACGAGGATCTTGGCGCGGCCTCGTTCCTCGAGCAGGTCCACCGACGCCACTTCTATTTCGGCATCGCCGACGGGGCGAAGGCCGACTTCGTCCATTTCCGGCAATGCGACGCCGCGCTGAACGCGGCCGGCGGGCGCAAGACTGCCAGCGCTTATGACGCGATCGGCGCCGCGCAAGTCGCCAAGGCAAGCTTTTCGGGAATGCGGCTGCTGCACCACCTCGCCGGGCAAGTGGCGATCTGGCCAATGGACGCGCTTCGCCCCGGCGAAAGTGCCGTGGTCGAGATTTACACCCGAATTTATATTCGCAACGCCGGGCTCGCTGGCAACAAGATCCGCACGGCGGCCGAACTCGACTCGGCGCTGGTCGCGCTCGGCTCCAAACCCGCCCTCCTCGACCGCGACCCTACCGACCACCAGAGCGATTCCCTGGTGACCGCTGCGGGGATGCGCACGCATCTGGTTCACCCTCGTGCCTTCACTCCTGTGGGCCTGACGCCACAGATCGCTCGCACCGAGGGCTGGACGTTCGGCGTCACCTGACGATAAAGCGGCGTCCATGCCGGATTAGCTCAGATGGTAGAGCAGCGGTTTTGTAAACCGAAGGTCGCGGGTTCGATTCCTGCATCCGGCACCACCCTAAGTTTCTCTCCAGGGCGGAATAGCGACCAATCTGCTGCGCCCGCAGATTCCGCCGCAAGTTCCGTGGGTTAGTGCTCGGTCCGATACGACTTCGATTCCAAGAGAGCACATTGGCCGCCAGCGTGCGGCCTGCTTCCGGCGCGTTTCTCCAACGGCCGATTATGCGGACGACGGTTGCAGTTGCGGGTTGGAGTCCTGATCAGGCGAGGCCGAACATCGCTCGCTGTGCTTCCCAGGAAAGCGGGATGTTCGTTGCCCTGAGGAGCCGCCGCCCGGTCAGGGTCGCCGGCTGACGGCCGTCAGCAATCGCTGCGACGATGTCGGGGGCAAGCCAGCTTATGCGAAGCAGCTGCTGCAGATGTGCCTTGCTGTAGCGCGGCACGAGCGCGTCGTCGCTACCCGCCAGCTTCGCACGCTGAGCAGTGTGAGCGAGCGTGATCAGCTTGAGC
>JALYRH010000076.1 GCA_030855425.1 Pseudomonadota bacterium | reverse complement strand
CGGTGAGCACGATCAAGCGGCGGTCGCCGCGGCCTTCCTCGACGTGCGCGCGGCTGCGCATCAGGATCGAGCCGCGCCCGGTGGTGTAGGCCGAGCGGATCCCCGCGGTGCCGAGGATGATCGGCGCGGTCGGGAAGTCGGGGCCCTTGATATATTCCATCAGTCCTTCGGAGCTGATCGTCGGATCGGCGATGAAGGCGTGGCAGGCGGCGATCACTTCGCCGAGGTTGTGCGGCGGGATGTTGGTCGCCATGCCGACCGCGATTCCACCCGCGCCATTGACCAGCAGGTTTGGAAAGCGCGCCGGAAGCACCTGCGGCTCACGCTCGCTGGCGTCGTAATTCGGAGTGAAGTCGACCGTGTCCTTGTCGATATCGCCGAGCAGGAAGTTGGCGACCTTGGCCAGCCGCGCTTCGGTGTAGCGCATTGCCGCTGGGGGATCGGGATCCATCGAGCCGAAATTGCCCTGGCCGTCGATCAGCGGCACGCGCAAGGACCAGTCCTGGGTCATGCGGGCAAGCGCGTCGTAAATCGCGCTGTCGCCGTGGGGATGATATTTGCCCATGACGTCGCCGACGATGCGGCTCGACTTGCGATAGGCCTTGCCCGCGACATAGCCCGCTTCCTGGCAGGCGTAGAGAATGCGGCGGTGGACCGGCTTCAACCCGTCGCGAACGTCGGGAAGCGCGCGGCTGACGATTACCGACATGGCGTAATCGAGATAGCTGGTCTTCATCTCGTCGACGATCGAGATGGGGGCGATGTCGCCAAGCGCTGGGGGCGTGCTGTCGGCCGGAGGCAGTGTCGCCAAGGTCAATCCTGTCGTTCGATGGACATTAAATGGGAGGGATTCGCGTCACGTGCGAGCCCCCATTTGGTGCTAGCCGAAGTGATTGCCCAGCGCCACCCCCGCGCCCGCGTACGCGAGGCCTAACGCTTGATGAACAGCGGCTTGTCGGGGGCCGATCCGGCGGCGTCGAAAACCCAGCCATCGCGGTCAAAGTCGGGGAGGGCGGCAGGGTCGGACACGCGCTCATCGCACAACCAGCGCGCCATGACGCCACGCGCCACCTTGGCGGCGAAACTGTGGAACTTGAGTCCGTGCGCGGTAGCGACGCGGAAGTCGGGAGCGATGATGCGGACGGCCTTTGGCAATTGTCCCTTCAGCACCGCATAATATTCGTTGCTGGCAAGGTTGATCAGCAGTGTCGAGCCCGCGTCGGGCAGATGGGCGGCGCGAAGGTCGGCGGCGATCGCCTTGGCGACCTTGGCGCCCCAATATTCGACGAGCTTATCGCCCTCAGGTGCCCAGCGCGTACCCATTTCGAGCCGATAGGGGCGCATCGCATCGAGCGGGCGAAGCACGCCGTACAGCCCCGAGAGGATCCGCAGATGGTCCTGCGCGAACGCCAGCGTGTCGGCGTCGGCGCTGGCGGCGTCGAACCCGCGATAGACGTCCCCGGCAAAGGCGCGGATCGCGGGGCGCTCCGATGCTTTGGTCTCGGTCTTGTTGAAGCCCTTGAACCGCTGGTGGTTGAGCGCCGCGAGGCTATCCGAGATATGCATCATTTCAGCGATGCGCCCGGCGCCGAGCTTCGACGCGGCGCGCGCGATGCGACTCGCCTCGGTGGCGAATTGCGGCGCAGTCGGCGCGTCGTCGAACGGCGTGTCATAATCGAGCGTCTTGGCGGGTGAGAGAAGGATGATCACGCCGCGCTCGCTAGCGTGTCCCCGCGACACGGTCAAAGTCGGTTCAATCGACGTTCAGCGCGTGATCGCCAATTCGCCTTTCACGCCGCGCCCAACGCGATTAAGGCTCGCCCGCACCTCGGCGCATCGTGTGACCGGCGCGGCCCGAACGACCAGGAGAATAGAATGCGTTTGATGCTTGCTTCGACCATCGCCGTGCTGGGCGCCCTTACGAGCGTCGCCACGAGCGCGCCGGCCAATGCACAATCTCGGATCGGCGTGCCACGTACGGTCAAGCCGAAATCCGCAACCCAGGCGGTCAGCGTACCAACCACCGTCGCGGGTGCCGCTGCCCCAATTTGCCAGGCAGGGATCACCACGGGCGCCCGCACGGCACTCATCGCTTTGCAGCAATCGGTCACCGCCAAGGACAGCGTCAATATTCCCCCGCGCCTCGCCGCCGCGCAAGCCGTCGTGAAAAGCAATGACGATCGCTGCTTCATCGCCCAATTGCGGGTCAAGGCAGCATTTGATGCTGATAATCTGAGCGCGGTGTCGCCAGCGCTCGAAGCGCAACTGGCGACCGGTTCGGTGCCGACGAGCCGCATTGCGACGATGTTCGATGAACTCGGCACATTGCAGTTCCGCAAGGCCGACTATGCCAACGCCAGCGCCAGCTTCGAGCGCGCGCTTGCGCTCGAGCCGCAGCGGGTCGGCACAGTGATTATTCTCGCCGAAACCCGGGTCAAGCAGAACCGCATTGCCGATGCGCTACCGCTCTATCGCAAAGCGCTTGCGATGGAGGTCGCCGCGGGGCGCGTTCCCGATCAGAAATGGTTTCGTCGCGCGGTCGCCGTGTCGCACGAGGCCAAAAGCCCGTTGGTGTACGGCTTCGCGCGCGACTGGATCAGCGCTTATCCCTCGGCCGACAATTGGCGCGACGCGATCCGCGTCTATGCCAATGTCTCGGGGGCCGACGACGCCAGCTTGATCGACATGTACCGCCTGCAGCGGCTGACGCGCAGCCTCAAGGGCGAGGGGGATCACGCGCGCTACGCGCAAATCCTCATCTCGAGGGGCTTTCCGGGCGAAGCAAAGGCAATGCTCGAAGAAGGCTTCGCGGCCAATGCAGTCGATCGCTCGCTGGCCAGCGTCAAAAACTATCATGCGGTCGCGACGACCAAGGCGGCGGGCGATCGCGCATCGCTCGACGCGCAGGCGACCGCGGCGCTGGCGAGCCCCGCGGCAAAGCAGGCGATGGTGCTCGGCGAGGCTTATTTCGGCTATGGCGACTATGCCAAAGCGGCGGCGCTGTTCCGCGCCGCACAGGGCAAAAGCGGGGTCGATGCCGAGCTTGCTTATTTGCGGCTCGGCATGGCGCTCGCGGCAAGTGGCGACAGGGCGGGCGCCACGGCGGCGCTCGGCCAGGTCAGCGGGCCGCGCGCCGATATTGCGCGCTATTGGCAGACCTACGCCAACACGCGTTCGTAAAGCGAACGTCGAACTGTGCGGGACGAAGGGGCGTCGGCGTCGGCCGGCGCCCTTTTCGCTGTCGGTTTCAAGCGCTTCCAGCGGCTGTATCACGATGGGACGGTTAATGGTCTGACCCTCGTCATGTTCCGCGTGAAGCCGCAGACGGGCAATCTGTTCACCGGGATGAGCCTGCTTGCGCTTCGACGACCGCCTTCAAACGATGCTCGCTGCACCGATCACGGACGATCGCGACCGCGCGGTGCGCTGGCGTCAGCTTGTTGACGTGCTGGCGCGGATCGAACCGGGTGTCCCGAGCGCGGTCGAACATGACGCGCTCGAGCTGGTGCGGTGCGACGCCCTCACGATCGACGAAGCGGTGCGCGCCGCCGCCTTGCGCAATATTGCTGGTCGCCCAGTGTCATTGCCGCTGTTGCGCATCCTTGCGGTTCAACCGGTGCGGATCGCCGCGCCATTGTTCGCCGGGCTGACGCTGAGCGCCGCCGACGCCGAGGATATATTGGCCGACGCCGATGGCGAAGTGCGCGCGCTGGTTCGCATCGCGGCGCCACCTGTGGTCGCGACGCGGCCTGGTCTCGCCTCGGTACGCTTACCCGAACACCGGCCAGCCGGGGATGGACCGTCGATCGAACACATGGTCGAGCGAATCGCGCAGCTCCAGCAACGCCGGGCGTCGATGCCAGCTGCACCGTCCCCTCCACCGCCGGGTCCCACATCCCGCGCCAGCGGCGGAACGCGTCGACTGTTCGAATGGGAAAGCGATGCCACCGGGCACATTGCCTGGGTCGACGGCGCGCCGCGCGGGGCGTTGATCGGGCGTCCCTTGGGCGGTGACGGAATTGGCCTGCTCGAACGCGAAGCGGCGGGACGGCTCGGCCAGCATCACCCGTTTGTCGACATCCCGCTCGCGCCGGGCGAAATGCTTGTGGGAAGCTGGAGCGCGACCGGAGTGCCGGCCTTCGACCCCGCCAGCGGGCGGTTCCTCGGCTATCGCGGGCTGGCGCGGCGGACCGACGACGCCGCCGCACGGGCCACGCCAGACGGCCAATCCGAGCTCGACGCACTGCGCGAGCTGGTCCACGAGATCAAGACGCCACTCAATGCCATCATCGGCTTCGCCGAGATCATCGATGGGCAGTATCTGGGCCCGGCGCATCTCCGTTATCGCGAGCGCGCCGCGAGCATTGTCGGCCAGGCGCGGAAACTGCTCGACGCGGTGGAAGATCTCGATCTTGCCGCTCGGCTGCGTGCCGAGGGTGCCGCGGGATCGCGACTAGGTGCGCGCCTCTCCGAACTGTTTCCGCCGATCGCCGCCGAGCTCGAGCAATGCCTCGCGGTGAGTGGCGCGATCCTCGACATCGCTTTCGATCATGAGCGCCACCGCTGCGCTTTGTCGCCCGAACTCGCCAGCCGCTTGCTGCGTCGCCTGCTGCTGGCCTTGGGCCGTTTGGTGGCCGCCAATGAAGTGTTCCGTATCGCGGTCACCCGGCGCTGTGCGCTGTGCCTGATGACGATTGCGCGCCCCCACCTGCTCGACGGTCTAACCGAAGCGCAACTGGTCGATCCGACGTTCAACCCGGCGCCCGACGCGGTGCCCGACGACGAGGGGCAGGGAGTCGGGCTGGGCTTCGCGCTGCGGCTGGTGCGCGGGCTGGCCAATGTCGCGGGCGGAGGCTTGGTTATCGACGCGCAGCGCATCACGCTCGAATTACCCGCACTCGATACCTGATGATTCGCGCGCGCTGAGCGCGGGGTTGCGCGCTTCGCATCCGGACGGCTATCGCGCCGGTGCGGTCGGGCCTGTAGCTCAACTGGTTAGAGCTGGCCGCTCATAACGGCTAGGTTGGGGGTTCGAGTCCCTCCGGGCCCACCGCAATGACACCGACCAGCGCGGCGCGATCATCGATCGATCGACCTGACAGCAGAACCCCGTGGTTCCAGTCCGGTAACGAAGCCATCATGATTGGTCGTCGGTCGCGCCGCCCGCGCGGCAATGATGTCACACCCGACGGCCTCCTTCCAAAACGAGGCACGATTTGGATTGACGATCGAGACTTTGCGACGACAACTCGCTGCTTGGATCATCGAGGGTGTATCAAAATGCGCTTGGTTATCATGCTATTGACCGCAACTGCTTCAATCGGAGTGGCCAGCGCCGCGACCGCCGCACCGCGCTTCATCGCCAATGAATTCATCTGCAGCTTCGACGCGTCGGTCGTGCGCGGCAGCGCCCGTGCCGAGGCCGAGCGCACCGTTGCGCCTGCGGGCGGCCAACTGCTCCACGTATATCGCAACTCGATCCGCGGCTTCGCGGTGCGGATGCCGCCGGAGCCCAATCCGCGCAGCCAGATCGCCAAGCTCCGCGCCGCAAATTCCAAGATCGCGCGCTGCGAACAAGATCAGATCATGCAAATTTCCATCCAGGGCAAGCCCGGCAGTGGTGGCGGAAGCACCGCAGAAGTGATCGACTGGGGCGTTGAGCGGGTCGGTGGGCCCGGAACCCCCGTGCTGGGGCGGACCGCGTGGGTGATCGATACCGGAATCGACCTCGACCATCCCGACCTCAACGTCGATGTTAGCCGCAGCAAGAGCTTCATTCGCGACCCTTCGCCCGATGACGCCAATGGCCATGGTTCGCATGTTGCGGGAACTATTGGCGCGATCGATAACGACATCGGCGTCGTCGGAGTTGCGCCGGGCGCGAAGCTGGTTGCGGTGCGCGTGCTCGACCGGCGCGGCAGCGGCACCAATTCAGGGGTCATTGCCGGGGTCGATTATGTCGCTGACGTCGGCGCAACCGGCGATGTCGCCAACATGAGCCTCGGCGGCGGCGTCTCGACGTTACTCGATCAAGCAGTAGTGGCCGCCTCCTCGACCGGCATTCGCTTCGTCCTTGCCGCCGGCAATGAGAGCGATAGCGCCACCAACCACAGCCCGGCGCGAGCCAATGGCGAATTCGTCTTCACTGTTTCGTCGTTCGCGAAGGGCGATATCTGGTCGTCTTTCTCCAATTTCGGCAACCCGCCGATCGACTATGCCGAACCGGGTTCGAGCATCAAATCGACCTATTCGGACGGCGGTTACGCCACGCTTTCGGGAACTTCGATGGCCGCGCCGCACCTCGCCGGCATTCTCATGACCGGCCCCGTGCGAAGCAATAGCGCAGTCTCGGGCGATCCTGACGGTCAGCCCGACCCGATCGGCATCCGCTAATCGATTTTGGCCGGGGTCGGGCACCAGCTCGCACCTCGGCCAATAATCGACGAACCGTCGTTCTACCGCCATTGCTAACCCGCCCCGCCGATTGACGAGCTGCTACGTTTGCTGTTCGCCGGGGTTTGCGCATCGCGCAACGGAATAGCGATGCTTCCTCGCGAGCCTTAGGCGCGGCGTTGCGAATTTCGACGCGGCCGTCACGGGAGTGTTCGGTGACGTCGATCTATCCCGCTCTGCGGGTCGTCGGCCGCCTTCCGCCAACGCTGCACGCAAGTTCCGGATCGTGCCGATCGGCAAATTTGCGATCGTCGGTTCAAATGGTCGGGGAGACAGGATTCGAACCTGCGACCCTCTGCTCCCAAAGCAGATGCGCTACCAGGCTGCGCCACTCCCCGACTGTCCTGATCCGCGCGCCCTAACGAACCAGGCGGCGAAGGCAAGCCTTAGCGGCTCTGATTGGTGGCCGGCTGATCGTTGGCGGTGTTGAGATCGAGGTCGACGTCGATGTTCTCGGCCTTGTCGGCGACTCGGCCAGCGCGTTCCTTGATATCGCTTGCGCTCTGCTCGATCTCGGGACCGGCGTTCTGGATCGCGTTGACCGCCTGGTCGCCGGCCTTGCTCGCTTGGTTGGCCAGCGCGTCGGCGCCCTGGTCGATGCGGTTCTCGTCGACCGAGATGGTCGACGAGCCATTGCCATTGTCGGTGACGTTGCACGCGCC
Organism: Pseudomonadota bacterium; assembly: GCA_030855425.1. The sequence goes on along the minus strand of JALYRH010000076.1, from coordinate 1,569 downwards.
GAGCATGAGCAGCGGGGCGGCAACAGCGGGGAGGATCAAGCGGTTCATCGGTTCGGTCTCCTGAGAATGAAAGTTAACGCCGGGCGCGCGTCCGCGGTGCCGGTTCGATCCCGCCCGACAGCACGGCGAGCATCGCGGTCCACGCCGCGACATTCTGACGCAATTGCACGGGATCGACCTTGTCGAGCGTGTCGTCGGGCGTGTGATGATAATCGAAGTAGCGCATCCCGTCCTGGCTCAGCCCGACCCCGGGCACCCCGACAGCAAGCAACGGCCCGATGTCCGAGCCGTCGGCTTCGTCGAATGCGCCGGTGACGATCCCCAATGGTGCGAGCGCGGCGCCGATCAGCCGCGCTTCGTCGCGGCGGCCCGGACCAAGGTTCGAATCGACTTTCCAGATGCGGTCGGCGCCAAAGTCGCTTTCGGCGATTGCATAATGTGGTTCCTTGCCGTGGCGGGCGAGGTAGTCGGGGCCGCCGAACAGCCCGACCTCCTCCGCCCCGAACCATACCACGCGGATGGTGCGCAACGGGCGCCCGGCGTCCATGATGCGCTTCGCGGCGGCAGCGACGATTCCGCACCCCGCGGCATCGTCGAGCGCGCCGGTAGCCTGGTCCCAGCTGTCGAGGTGACACGCGACCATGACCGGCGGCAGGCCCGGGTTGCGCCCGGGGACCTCGGCGATGACATTGCCCGACTGGGCGCTGGCGATGTTCGTGCTCTCGAGCCGCAACCGCATCGTCACCGGCAGGCCGCGCTTGAGAATTCGCGCCAGCTGCTCGGCGTCGGGGATGGTCAGCGCCGCTGCCGGGATTGGCCGCGCGCCATCGGCGAAGCTCATCACCCCGGTGTGGGGATTGCGGTGATGATCGGTGCCGATCGAGCGCACCACGATCGCGATCGCCCCCTTCTGGCTGGCGATCGTCGGCCCCTGGCGTCGCGGCGCGCCGAACTGGCCGTAGCCGCTGCCATCCTGAGTCGCGGTCATGCGGTGGTCGACGAATACGATCTTGCCGCGCACTGCGGCGTCGGGCGCGGCGCGCAGCGCGTCGATATTGGAGAATGCGACGATTTGCCCGGTGACCCCGGCGGGGCCCGTCGAGGCCGAATTGCCGAGCGCGGCGACGACCAGTTTCTGCGGGAACGGGGCAACGATCTCGGCGCTTTCGGCGCCGCGCACCCACACCGGCATGTCGAACGTCTCCACCCGGACGTTGGCAAAGCCCATCGCGCGCAGCTTCGCCACCGCCCAGGTGCGGGCGCGCGCTTCGGCCGCGGTACCGGCCATGCGCTGCCCGACCTCGGTCGTCAGGCCTTCGGTGATGTCATAGGCATATTGGTCGTTGGCGAGCGCGTCAGCGCGCAGCGCCCCGATCCACGGCGCGACAATCACCGGCGGCGGTGGGGCTGGCGCAGCCGGCGGTGCCTGGGCGAGCAAGGGGAATGCGACGGCGGTCGCGAGGAGTGCAAAGGGGAGCTTGATCATGATCGCGACGCTAGCCGCCGCGCCGTGGGCTGTCACCGCTAATTCTACAGCAGGCGCAGCTGGTCGCCGGGCGGCGGTTCGAA
>JALYRH010000075.1 GCA_030855425.1 Pseudomonadota bacterium | reverse complement strand
TGCGCAAGATGGCCAAGCTGATCCCGATGCCGGCTCCGGTAATGGCAGGGTGAGGCGCGGCTCCGCTCGCCCGCCCTCCTGATCGCTTCAGTGCCCAGCCCACCGACGAGTTCTTCAACACAATCGGTCGAAAGCGAACGTCTCACACCTGGCCGGCAGACTACTCAATCCTATTAACTTGGCTGATCTACCAGCAGAACCGCGCGATTTACCTATTTCAGCGCAGCCGTCTTGGCACTCCGCTGTGTGTCGCGGCCATAAATATCATCGACGTAGGTCATTGCCCCGCCGGCCGATTTGGCAGTCAGATAGGTGATGTAGATCGGCACTCCCTGCGGTAAACGGACGTGCTGTTCGGGGATCGCCGCGGCGGTCTGCAACGCGCTTCCGGCGAGCCATTGGCCGAAGCGCTCGGCATCCTCGAGGCGCACGCAGCCATTGCTCAATGTCCGTTGCTCCTGATCGAACAGCGCCTTGTCCGGGGTATCGTGGAGGTAGATCCCCTCGCCGTTGGCGAACGAGAACTTGACCGTCCCCATCGAATTATTTCCGCCCGGAAGCTGGCGAATCTTGGCAGTTTGCCGTCCTGCTGCAACCGCGTTCCAGTCGACACTGCTCGACGGCAGGGTCTCGGCCGTTTCGCTATAATCCGTCACCACTTCATAACCGCGCTCGGTCAGGTAGCTTGCCCCCTGCTTGACCACGTTGGCCGCGATCAGGTCGCGCACCAGATGGTCGGGAACGTGCCAATAAGGGTTGAGTGTCGCCCAATGGATGATGCTGGCGATCATTGGCGTCGCAAATTGCGGCTTGCCGACGATCACCTTCATCGAATCGGTCGGCCGGCCGTTTTCGTACATCCACAAACGCTGCGCCGCCGCATCGACCAGCACGAACCGCCCCGCGGCCGGGATCGCGCGCGCCCGCTCGAGGTTGGCGAGCAGCTGCGGCGACGCCGCCCCGCTGTCTTGCGCTTGCGTGATCGCATTGCGCAGCGCGGAATAGGTCGGATTGACCGCACTGACCGACGCCAGATAGGCGGCCAGGCTTGGCGCCCGCGCCGCGTCGCGCAGGATGATCGACGCCTGCGGCGCGCTCGCCGGCATTTGCGGATCGCCATAGATCATTCCCGGCGTCGGTGCGCGCACTGCCTGGACATAGAGCACCCACGCCGACGACATCATTCGCTCGGCACGGGCGATCGCGCGCGGGTCGCCGCGCGCCTCGCCGAGCGCTTGCTCGATCTGCGCCGCGAGACGCGGTCCGCTGGTCAGGCCATCGACCGGCGCGCGGTGCAGGATTTGAACCAGCTCGCTTGCCGCCGGGCGTTCGCGCCCGCCATCGAACCACAACGGCGCATCGCGCCGCCCGGCATAGAAACTCTCGACCGCCCTGCTTGCGCCTTGCGTTGCCGCGATCGCGCCCGGCGCGCCCATCACGGCGGCTCCTGCCACCGCCGCCTGCGCGCTCACCGGGACTAGCATCAGCCCGGCAATCGCGACCCCATTCCAAAATGACTTGACCACTTTACGCACTCCCAAAAACCTCTTGACTTCACAACGAAACATCGCGGGCGGAGTTCATTTCGGGGTCTCAAATGGTGGCGCCGAAACAATCGGTGCCCATGGGCGGCTGTTGCGCTGGCGCAACAGGTTCCGTCGGAAACGGGATTAAGCGGCTCAGCGGGGGAGATTTCGGGACCGGGAACGGTTAACCCGGTGCCGATAAAGGTTTCAAACTTGGAGAAAAATACATGCGCAGATATCTGCTTGCCGCCGTTGCCGCGGCTGCCATTGCGACCCCCGCGGTCGCCCGCGACGGATCGCCCTATGTCGGGATCGAAGGCGGCATCGTTCTCCCCGAAGATCTGATCTTCGACGTTGGGGTCGACAGCACGTCGTCGTCGAACCGCTTCGACCGGGCCTTCACCATCGATTTCAAGAAGGGCCTCGATGTCGATGCCATCGCCGGCTACGATTTCGGCAGCTTCCGTCTCGAAGGCGAACTCGGTTACAAGCGCCTCCGCGTCGACGGCGTGCGGCTCGACACCGCCTTCGCCAGCTCGATCGGTGTCATCAACAACGACTTCGACATTTCCGACCGCGGCAGCGTGATTTCGCTGATGGGCAATGCCATGCTCGACTTTGGCGATGACGACGGCTGGTCTGGCTTCGTCGGCGGCGGCGTCGGCCGGGCGCGCGTCAAGGTCCCCGGTGATACCGACTCGTCGTTCGCATTCCAGGGCATTGCCGGCGTGCGCAAGGCGATCACGCCGAACATCGATGTCGGGCTGAAGTATCGCTACTTCCGCGTGAGCAAGCTCGACTTCAACGACGACTTCTCCAACGGCGGCAGCGTTTTTGGCCTCAACACCCGGGGCAAGCTGACCACGCACTCGCTGCTCGCCAGCCTGATCTACAACTTCGCCGCTCCCGCGCCGATCGTGATTGCGCCGGTGGTCATCGCCCCGCCGCCGCCGCCGCCGGCGACGCAGACCTGCTACGATGGGTCGGTGATCCTGGCGACCGACATCTGTCCGCAGATGCCGGCGCCGCCGCCGCCGCCGCCGCCAGAGCCGATGCCCGAACGCGGCTAAGCGCTTCGGCACTTGAAGAGCGGACCGTCCCCCTTGGACGGTCCGCTTTTTCATGCCGCCTCAATAGCCCATTAGCGCCAGGACTTCCTTGCGGCTGCGCTCGTCGTCGCGAAAACATCCCATCATCCGGCTGGTGGTCATCAGCACCCCCGGGGTATTGACCCCGCGCGCCGACATGCAGGCGTGGCTGGCCTCGATCACCACCGCCACGCCGAGCGGCTTCAAATGCTCCCAGATGCAATCGGCCACCTGCGCGGTCAGCCGTTCCTGGACCTGCAGTCGCCGCGCAAAACCGTGCAGCACCCGCGCCAGCTTCGAAATTCCGACCACCCGGCTGCCCGGCAGATAAGCGATCGCCGCCTGGCCGATGATCGGCGCCAGATGATGTTCGCAATGCGACTGGAACGGAATGTTCTTGAGCAGCACGATCTCGTCATAACCGCCGACTTCGTCGAACGTCCGCGCCAAATGGAGCGCCGGATCCTCTTGATAGCCGCTGGTATATTCGCGCCACGCCCGCGCCACCCGCGCCGGCGTATCGAGCAGGCCCTCGCGCGACGGATCGTCCCCCGCCCAGCGGATCAGCGTCCGCACTGCGTCGGCGACATCGTCGGGCACGGCAATCTTGACCGGCTCTTCGACCAGGTCCCCATCGATCGGGGACGCCTGTCCTGGCGGGGGCGAATGGGTCATGGCTTGAGCTCCTTGACAATATCGTCGGCGACCCGCGCCACCTGCCCGCGAATATCGGGAACCGCAACGATTTCCCAAAACGCTCCCTTGGTCAGCGGTCCGAGCGCCCACACCCTTGCCCCCGCGCGGCTGTCCGGATCGACCGCCAGCCCGATCCCCAGCCGATCGACCGCCACCAGGCGATCGTCGATCATCTGCCGCAACACGCGATCGCGAGTCCGTCCCATCGTTCCCAATGGCCCGGTACAATTGAACAGCACTTCAAACCGCCCCTCTTGTTCGCGCAAGTGGCCGGTGGTGGGGGCGCCCCGCCGTGCATAGTTCACCACCAACGCGCCATGCTCCTCGCGCACACCGCTCAACCGCCCGGCAACGACTTCGAGCCGTGCCTCGGCAATCATCGCGCGCAACCGTTCGGCGACCTGCGGCGCGATCCGGTGGCGATGGACATCCCAATAAGGCCGCGCGTGACGCAGGAAGCGCCCCTGCTCGACCGCGTCGAACCCGCGCCACAATTGCTGCGCATGCGGGCGCAAGGCGTCGACCGCGCCGCGCCATCCAACCGCCGCGCTCCGCACGCGCAGCCACCGCCACAGCGCGAGCACATTGCCCTGCGGCACCGCGTCCAGCGCGACCGGCGCGGCGTCATGCGCGGCATGGGCGCGGGGTATTTGTCCGCGCCGCGACAGCGCCACGATCCGCCCGCCATAACCGGCCGCATCGAGCGACAGCACCATGTCGACCATTGTCAGCCCGGTGCCGAGGATCATCACGTCGCGGCTGCCACATTTCTCCCCCTCCGCCACCACCCGCCCGATCGCGTCGCGCGCCGCGCTGCCCCACGGATTGTTGACGAACAGCTGCGGATCGATCCCCTCGCCGGCGCGCATTGGCTCGGGCGGCTGATTGCCCTGGGCAAGCACCAGCGCGCGCGCGGTTATGCCTTGCCCGCTATCGAGCGTCACTCGCCACCCGTCGTTACGCACTGCCGAAATCGCATTTGCCTCGATCAGCCGCACGCCGTCGGCCGCCGCCTGGTCGAGGATCGCGCGCAGATAGGCGCCAAACTCGCGCCGCGGCGCGAACGAACCCGCCTCATGCCCCGCCTCGACGAAATCATCGGGCTGCTCGGGCCAGGCGGTCATCTTGGCCGCCGGCACATTGAGCAAATGCACCGCGTCGTCGGTCGAATAGGCAATTCCCTGGCCGGCGCGCGCGCCGCCCTCGACCACCACCACGGACAGCCCGCGCTTGACCAATTGCGCCGCCGCCATCGTCCCGGAAAAGCCCGCCCCGACAATCACGACATCGAAGCTGGCGTCGTCAGATCTCATAGTCGGGCCAGGCATTGGGGTTGTCGGCACCCGCCTTGCGCTTGATCATGTGATCGTGGAGATCGACCACCGTCCGCCCCGCGGTCTCGCTGAACAATCCGGGGATCGCGGCGTGGACGATGCACGCCGCGCCCGCGCCGATCATCCGCGCGCCGATCACCACCGCGCCCGCGCCATGCCGCGCCCAGCTCATCCCAAGCGATTGCGGATGGTCCCGAAACAGGCGCCCGATCATCGTCCTCGCTCCTCTCGCGTCATGATATGGTGGCCCCGGAGGGACTTGAACCCCCGACCTCTGGTTTAGGAAACCCTTGCTCTATCCAGCTGAGCTACGGAGCCATGTCTCCCCTTATGGCCCCGCCCGCGCTTAATCAATTCGAGTCGGCTTTCTCAATTCGCCCGATTGCGCGGCGGTGGGCGAGCATCGGAATTCGGGCGCGCACTTCGGCGATCCGATCGAGGTCTAGTTCGACAAACGTCACGCCCGGCGTAGTATCCAGCTCGACCACTATTGCACCCCACGGATCGGCAACCAGGCTGTGACCATAAGTCTCGCGGCCATCCTCATGCACCCCGGCCTGCGCCGCCGCGACGACGAACGCCTGCGCTTCGATCGCGCGCGCCCGTAACAGAATTGACCAATGCGCCTCGCCGGTCGGCACAGTGAACGCCGCGGGCACCGCGATCACGTCCGCCCCGGCCTGGCTCAATCGCTCGAACAGCCCACCAAAGCGCAGATCGTAGCAAATCGCCAGCCCGAGCGTTCCGACCGGCGTTCCCGTCACCACCACCGCCGCGGCGCCCGCCGCATATAACGCCGACTCGCGCCAGCTTTCGCCGCTCGCCAGATCGACATCGAACAGATGAATCTTGTCGTAGCGCGCCCGGATTTCGCCTCGGTCGTCGATCACGAACCCGCGATTGGAAAGCTTGTCGCCATCGCTCGTCCTGAGCGCGAGCGAGCCGATATGGACCCAGATGGCCTGCTCGCGCGCCGCCGAGCGAACCGCCGCCAGCACCTCGTCCTCGCTCTCGAATCGCGCCTTGCCCAACGCGCGCTGGCGGTCGCGATCGAGCATTCCCGACATTTCGGGCGTGAACAGCATTGCCGCTCCGCCGGTCTTGGCCTCGCGCACCGCGCCGATCAGCTGTTCCGCATTGGCGGCGGGGTCGATCCCGCTTCGCCCCTGGAACAGCGCGATCCGCACTGGCGTCATGCGGCGAGCAACGCGTCGAGCTTCCCGTCATATTCGAGCTCCATCAGCGCATCGCAGCCGCCGATATGCACCCCGCCGATGAAGATTTGCGGGACCGTCGAGCGGCCGCTCGCGCGCTGGACCATTTCTTCTTTCGGAGCGCCGCCGCGGTCGACCGCGATCTCCTTGAATGCGACCTTTTTCATCTCGAGCAGGCGTTTAGCGCGGACGCAAAAACCGCAACTCGCCTTGGTGTAGATTTCGACACTTGCCACGACCATCTCCTGATTTCCTTTCTTCTAACGCATCAATTGGCTCGGGCGAACCACTCTTGCCCAGCTGATCAGCTCGACCCGTCCCGCCCCGGCCTTGCGCAATGCCTTGGCGCACGCTTCGGCGGTGCTGCCGCTGGTCAGCACGTCGTCGATCAGGATCACCGTCTGTCCGTTGATCCGGCGCCCGGCGACCGTCGTGAACGCCCCGCCCACTGCGCTGCGCCGCTGGGCTTGGTTCATTCCCTTCAACGGCGGGGTCGCGCGCACCCGGCGCAGCAGGTGCTGGTCGATCGGCAGCTGCCACCGTGCGGCCAATTCCTTGGCGACCAGTCCCGACTGGTTGAACCCGCGCCACCACAACCGCCGCCGGTGGAGCGGCACCGGCACCACGATCGCGGCGCCCGGCCCGCGCAATGGCGCCATGAACCGCGCCATGGTCCGCGCCAGCGCGACCTTGCGGCCATATTTGAGCTTGAGCGCGATGGTCCGCGACAAGCGCCCATAAGCGACCACTGCGCGCATTCGATCGAGCGCCGGCGGCACCGCGAGGCACCGCCCGCACAGCGCCGCATCGGTCGCTGCCAACGGCATCCCGCATTGCTCGCAGCCGCTGTTGCCGAGCCAGTCGAGCGACAGCCAGCACGCGCTGCAAAAGCCGTTGACCTCGTCGATGATCTCGCCGCACCCGGCACAGCGCGGCGGCAGCGCGAAGTCGACCGCACTGCGCACCAGCCACCGCAGCGCGGACACGGTCGTCGCCATCCCCCCTTGTCGCGTGGCGCGCGCCGCCGCACAAGCCGCCGCGTGACCGACCCTGCTCCCGCCGTCCCGACCGACCTGTTCGACCGCCGCCTTCGCGCGCTGCGCCGCGACCGTGCCGCGCGCCTCGGTCCCGAGTTGTTTCTCCACGAACGCGCCTTTGCCGAATGTCTCGACCGGCTCGACGATGTGAAGCGCTCGTTCGATCGCGCCTTGCTGGTCGGGGTTCCCGATCCCGCCTGGGTGGCGCGGCTCGAGGCTCGCGCCGCCACGGTCGACAGCCTCGACCCCGGCGCCCTGTTCGCCGCCGCCGCGCACGGCGTCCAGGCCGAAGAAGACCGCTTCGGCTACGGCACTGCTCGCTTCGATCTGGTCGTCGCGGTCGGGACGCTCGACACCGTCAACCAGCTTGGCCCCGCGCTCGCCGCGATCCGCCGTGCGCTCCGTCCCGACGGGTTGCTGATCGGTGCGCTCGCCGGGGGCGGAACCCTGCCCGCGCTGAGGCGCGCCATGCTCGCCGCCGATCGCCTGACCGGTCCCGTCGCGATGCGCACCCACCCGCGGATCGAGCCGTCGGCGCTCGCCGCTTTGCTCGGCGCCGCGGGGTTCGTCATTCCGGTAGTCGACGTCGATCGCGTCATCCTGCGCTACGCCAGCCTGTCCGGCCTGGTGCGCGACCTGCGCGCGATGGGTGGCTCGAACATGCTGGCCGAGCGCGCCCCCCCGCGCGGTCGCCGATGGGCCGAGCTCGCCGCCGCCGCCTTCGCCGCCGAAGCGGTCGATGGCCGCACCGCGGAACGCGTCGACCTGCTCCATTTCCTTGGCTGGACGCCGCCCCTCTGACCCCGGACATGGGGCACGCGCCGTTAACCGCCCTCGCCATACTTTTTGTTAATCCTGCACGATCACAATCGAACCGTGGACCAGGACCGGAAGGAGGGTGGCATGAATGCTATCCGGACAACGCTCCGTCGGCTGTGCTCGGACAAGCGCGGCGCGACGGCGATTGAATATGGGCTGATTGCCGCGCTGATCGTCATTTCGATGATGGCGGGTCTCAGTGCGCTGGGCGGGGGCGCCAACGGGATGTGGGGCAAGATGGCGCAAAAGGTCATTTCGGCAAACTGAGGAGCGTTGCCGGGGGCCGACCCCCAGGACGCGCTCCGGCGCGTTTATCCTCGCCTGCGCGCGCCATAGACGACCAGTTTGACCTTCTGCCCCGGCATCAGTGCGGCGCCGTTGGCGAGGCCGTTGAGCGACAGGAACCGCTCGACCTTGAAATCGCGGTACGCCATCCGCGCCGCGAGGCTCGCCGCGCTATCGCCGCTCCTGACGGTTACCACGTCGATCACCCGCGGCCGGATCGCGGCGGCTTCGGCGGGCGAAATCCGGCGCAGCGAATTGAGCATCGGTGCGAACGGTCGCATGCCTTGCCCGCCGCGCGTCAGCATCACGAAATGATAGGCTGTATCGGCATCGAAACGGTACGCCATGACGCTGATCTCGACCACTCCCGACGAGGTCTGCGCGCGCCCGATCGTGAAGGCCGCGTCGAGCCCGTTGACGGTGGTGCGCTGGACCGGTGACAGCGCCACCTGCGTCTTGCCCTCGGTCAAGCCATAGATGACCTGCCCGATATAGGGCGTGAAATCGCCGTTGAAGCGCCCGGTGCTGAATTGGGCCTGCCCGCCCGATCCCGCGATCGTCACCGCGCTCGCGCCATTCTGCATCTGATAGCCTGGGGGAACGACGAACTGCAGGCGAAGATCGGGATGGATGAAGCTGCGTCCGTCAATCACGCCTTGCTCGGGATCGTCGTCGACGATCATCCCGTCGATCTGCGCCAGATAGGATTCGCGGCC
>JALYRH010000074.1 GCA_030855425.1 Pseudomonadota bacterium | reverse complement strand
AAATGGTCACCGGCGGCGGCATGATCAGTGCCAAGGAAGCGTTCGATATCGGGCTGGTCGATCGTTTGTGCGAGGGCGACCTGCAGCAGCACGCCGTCGCTTATGCGGAAGAGATCAAGGACATCCGTCCGCTCGCCAAATCGTCCGAGCGCCAGGACAAGGTCGACGACATTGACCCCGCGCTGTTCGCCGATTTCCGCAAGGCCAATGCGCGCAAGTTCCGTGGCTTCGATGCGCCCGAAGCCAATATCAAGGCGGTCGAGGCGGCGGTCGCCAAGCCCTATGCCGAGGGCGTCATCGACGAGCGCAAATTGTTCATGGAATTGATGAGCGGCGGACAAGCGCGCGCGCAGCAATATTTCTTCTTCGCCGAGCGCAAGGCGTCGAAAATCGACGGCATCCCCGACGACACCCGTCCGCGCGACATCAAGCGCGTCGGGGTGATCGGTGCCGGGACGATGGGCGGCGGCATCTCGATGAACTTCCTGTCTGCTGGAATCCCCGTCACGATCGTCGAAATGACGCAGGACGCACTCGACCGCGGCACCGCCACGATGCGCAAGAATTACGAAGCGACGGCCGCCAAGGGGCGGATGACCAATGACCAGGTCGAAGCGGCGATGGGCGCGCTTAACCCGACGCTCGATTTCGAAGCGCTGGCCGATTGCGACCTGATCATCGAAGCGGTGTTCGAACAGATGGAGGTCAAGAAGGAGATCTTCGGGCGCCTCGACAAGATTGCCAAGCCCGGTGCCATCCTCGCCTCGAACACCAGCTACCTCAACGTCGACGAGATCGCCGACAGCACGTCGCGGCCGCAGGATGTCGTCGGGCTGCACTTCTTCTCCCCCGCCAACATCATGAAATTGCTCGAGGTCGTTCGCGGTGCCAAGACCGCGCCCGACGTGCTCGTCACCGCGATGGCGCTGGCCAGGAAGATCAAGAAGGTCGCGGTTGTCGCCGGCGTTTGCCACGGCTTCATTGGCAATCGCATGCTGATGCCGCGCCAGGTCGAGGCGACCAAATTGCTGCTCGAAGGCGCCACCCCCGAACAGATCGACCGCGTCCATGTCGAATTCGGCATGCCGATGGGTCCGTTCCAGATGGCCGACCTCGCCGGTGTCGACATTGGCTGGCACCGCGATGTAACACGGATCGAGAATATCCGCGACGCACTCGCCGCCGAAGGCCGTTGGGGCCAGAAAAAGAATGCCGGCTTCTACGATTATGACGAAAAGCGCCGTCCGTCGCCGTCGCCGATCGTCCAGGGCATCATCGAGGACTTCCGCGCCAGGGAAGGGGTCGAGAAGCGCGACATTTCCGATCAGGAAATCGTCGAACGTACGCTTTACACGATGGTCAACGAGGGCGCGAAAATCCTCGAGGAAGGCATGGCGCAGCGCGCATCTGATATCGATGTGGTGTGGATCTACGGCTATGGCTGGCCGGTCTATCGCGGCGGCCCGATGCACTGGGCCGATGCCGAGGGACTGGACAAGATCGTCGCCGGGCTCAAGAACCAGCAAGCGCGCATGGGCGCCGATTTCAGTTTCTCGCAATTGCTGCTCGACAAGGCCGAAAAAGGCGAGAAACTCAGCCGCTAGGCGGGGCGCAATAAAAGGGGGACGATATGAGCGATTATATGGTTGAGCGAACGAGCGGCGAAGCGACCGTTCGCTATTCGCACGGGGCGGCGGCGTTCCACTGGTTAACCGTCGTCCTCGTGCTTGCCCAGCTCTATGTCGGCTTCACCTTTCACGAGATGGCCAAGGGCACGCCCGAGCGGTCCGAAATGTTTACGATCCACAAGACCCTCGGCGCGACGATCCTGATCGTCACTTTGCTGCGCCTCGCCTATCGCCTGCTCAACCCGCCGCCGCCTTACCCCGCCGACATGCCCAAGTGGGATCGCTTCCTCGCCGTGTGGAGCGCCCGCATCGTCTACATCGCGCTCGTCGCGCTGCCGCTGACGGGGCTGATTGCGGTGTCGGGCAGGGGCGGGATGGTCGATCTGCTGTGGGGTCTGCAAATCCCCGCGCTGCCGCTCGGCGACGGCGAATTGTTCGGAGAGGTCCACGAGATCCTCGTGTGGTCGACGATTGCCTTGATCGTGATCCACGTCGCCGCCGCGATCTACCACCATCTGATCCTGCGCGACGCGGCTTCGGGACGGATGCCGCCCTTGCCCTCGACCCGGCGCGACTAGGCGCGCTTGGGCAGCAGGACTAGCATCGCCCCCGCCACTCCGGCTACCGCGGCGGCGGCGGTGAAGGTCTCGGCAGGTCCACCGCGGTCCCACAACAGGCCCGCGCCAAGGCTGGCCAGCAGGGCCGCGATCCCGTTGGCGAAAAAGAATGCGCCGAAGCTTGTCGCGCGCTGCCCCTCGCTCGCGGCGTCGGCGATCATCCGGGCGAAAACTCCCTGCGTCAGCGCCATGTGCGCGCCCCACAGCACCACCCCGGCACCGATCAGCCACAGGCTCGCCGCGCTCGCCAGGATCAGGTCGGCAACGATCAGCAGCCCGATCCCGCCGAGCAGGACATGGCGCGGCGCGATGCGATCACTGAGCGCCCCGGCGGGATAGGCCAACATCAGGAAAGCGAGGTTGAGCAGTGCCAGCACGAGCGGCGACCATTGCACCGCCAGACCGGCATCGATCGCCTTGAGGATCAGGAAGCTTTCCGAAAAGCGCGCCAGCCCGAACAGGAAACCGATCGCGATCAGCCGCTTGACCGGCTTGCTCAGCGTGCGGAACCCGCCCCACTGGATCTTGGGCTTGATCGCGGCGTGGTTGCGCGTCTCGCGCAGCATGACCCACGCGAACAGGAACGATAGCGCCGCCGGGATCACCGCGACCCAGAAAACGGCGCGAATATTGCCCGCGAACCAGATCATCAGCCCGACCGCAACGAGTGGGGCAAGGAACGCCCCGACGGTGTCGAGCGACTGGCGCAGCCCGAAGGCTCGGCCGCGCAGTTCGGGCGGGGTCTTGTCGGCGATCATCGCGTCGCGTGGCGCACCCCTGATGCCTTTGCCGACGCGGTCGATGAAGCGTGCCCCGAATAGCGGGATCACCCCGGCGGCGAGCGGAAACAGCGGCTTCGACAGCGCCCCCATGCCATAACCGAGCAGGATCCACGGCTTGCGCCGCTGGTTGCGATCGCTCAACCGCCCCGACGCGAGTTTGGCGATGTTGGCGCTCGCCTCGGCAAACCCGTCAAGCGCCCCCATCGCCGCCACCGGGAGGCCGAGCGTGACGGTCAGGAAGGCCGGCAGCAACGCGTGATAAATCTCGCTTGACAGGTCCATCAGCAGGCTGACGATGCCAAGGATCCACACGGTACGCGGCAGGGCAGGGCGAGGCGCAAACCGGTTCATGCACCGTCATTGCGAGGAGCGCAGCGACGAAGCAATCCGGCGCCCAAAGTATCTCGATTGCCGCGCTTCGTTCGCAATGACGGTGACAGGAGAGAGCAACCTTGCACTTCAGCTAATGATTGCTAGCCTGCAATGATGTGGGGGAACAGTTCAGCATCGGCGCTTGCGGCTCGCTTCGCGCGGCTTGTCGAGCAGCTTGGCGGGGATACCGCCGCGGCAAAAGCGATGGGCCAGCAGCGCGAATTGCTCGCCGCCGTCGGCAGGGCCGAGCCGGCGACCCTAAGCGAGGTCGCCGCCGCGGTGAAGCGCGGTGCCCCCGCGATCAGCCGCGCGATCGACACATTGGTCCGTTCCGGCCAGGTCGAGCGCCAGCCCGACCCTGACAATCGTCGTCGCCTCGCGCTGCGGCTGACCGACGCCGGGCGCGAAGCAATGGCGCGGCCCGCGGTCGTCGACGGCAGCCTCGACGCGCGCCTCGCCAAGCTGGCGACGAGCGAACTCCGCGCGCTTGAGCGCGGCCTCGAGATCCTCGAGCGCCTGCCCCGGTGATCCGCCGCGCGTTGCTGGCGCTGCTCATTGTGGTGGTCGTTTACGCAGTCTACCTCGGCAGCCGGATCGTCGTCGAACGCCGCACCGTCTCGGCGCGAGTTGACGCCATCATCGCCGCCGCCGCCCCCTCGAGCATCCCGCTAACTCCGGCGCGCACCGCGCAATTGTTAAAGGTCGAAGACCCGACCTTTTTCACCAACAAGGGAATCGATTTTTCGAGTCCCGGGGCCGGGATGACGACGATTTCGCAGTCGCTCGGCAAGCGTTTGTTCTTCGACGATTTCTCCCCGGGGTTTGCCAAGGGCGAACTCATCGCGCTAACGCGATTCGCGCTCTATCCCGAGGTCAACAAGGAGCGAGTCTTGCAGGCGTTCCTCGCCACCGCTTATTTCGGTCGCCGCGACGGGCGCGCGGTAATCGGGATTGGCGCGGCAGCGCGCGCCTGGTTCGGGCGCCCGCTCGCAACGCTCAGCGAACAAGAGTTTCTGATGTTAATCGCGATGCTGCCGGCGCCGGCCGCGCTCGATCCTTACCGCCATGCTGCCGCCAATGCCGAGCGCGTCGCGCGGATCGAGCGGTTGCTTGCCGATCAATGCCGCCCAAGCGGGCTGCGCGACGTCATGCTCGAAGGCTGCGCGCGTCAATAAGCACTTGGCTCGCGAAACCAGCGAGGAGCGAATTGGGGCGCTCGAACGCGCGCTCGATATCCTTCAACCTCCCCACGCGCTAACCCTCGCAAATCGCGTCATTTTATAATTCAGCTCGCGCGATGCCTTGTTGCGCTGCGCCATTTCGGCTAGGGGCGCGACAACTCATATCCGGGAAAATTCAATGACCTCTCGCAACGTGGCGATCATCGCCCACGTCGATCATGGCAAGACCACGCTCGTCGATCAGTTGTTTCGCCAATCGGGCACCTTCCGCGACAACCAGCGTATCGAAGAGCGCGCGATGGATTCGAACGACCTCGAAAAAGAGCGCGGAATCACGATTCTCGCCAAGTGCACGTCGGTCGAGTGGCCAGGCGCCAATGGCGTCACGACCCACATCAACATCGTCGACACCCCGGGCCACGCCGATTTCGGCGGTGAGGTCGAGCGCATCCTGAGCATGGTCGATGGCGTGATCCTGCTGGTCGATGCCGCCGAGGGACCGATGCCGCAGACCAAGTTCGTTACCGGCAAGGCGCTTGCGCTGGGCCTCAAGCCGATCGTCGTGGTCAACAAGATCGACCGCCCCGATGCGCGTGCGCTCGAAGTGCTCGAGGAAGTGTTCGACCTGTTCGTGCTGCTCGACGCCAATGACGAGCAACTCGATTTCCCGGTGCTCTACGCCTCGGGCCGCAACGGCTATGCCGGGCTTACCGACGACGTTCGCGAGGGCACGCTGTCGCCTTTGTTCGAAACCATCGTCGGCCATGTGCCCGCACCCTCGGCAGATCCCGACGGTCCGTTCAAATTCCTCGTCACCTTGCTCGACCGCGACAATTTCCTCGGCCGCATCCTGACCGGGCTGGTGTTCTCGGGATCGGTCAAGACCAATATGGCGATCCACGCGCTCAGCCCCGACGGCAAGGTCGTCGAGACCGGCCGCGCGTCCAAGATCATGGCGTTTCGCGGGTTAGAGCGGGTCCCGGTCGATAGCGCCAGCGCGGGCGACATCATCTCGATTGCCGGCCTGACTACCGCGACCGTCGCCGACACCATCGCCGACCCCTCGGTGAGCGAACCGCTCCACGCCCAGCCGATCGATCCGCCGACGCTCTCGATCCGCTTTGCCGTCAATGACTCGCCGATGGCGGGCCGCGAAGGCACCAAGGTTACCAGCCGCATGATCCGCGACCGCTTGTTCCGCGAAGCCGAATCGAACGTCGCGATCAAGGTCACCGAATCGGCCGACAAGGACAGTTTTGAAGTTGCCGGGCGCGGTGAATTGCAGCTCGGCGTGCTCATCGAAACGATGCGCCGCGAAGGCTTCGAATTGGGCATCAGCCGCCCGCGTGTCCTGTTTAGCGAGGATGAGCAGGGCAACAAGACCGAGCCTTACGAGACCGTCGTGATCGACGTCGACGATGAATATTCGGGCACGGTCGTCGAGAAGATGAACCTGCGCAAGGCCGACATGACCGACATGCGTCCGTCGGGTGGAGGCAAGATCCGGATCAGCTTCAGCGCCCCGTCGCGCGGTCTGATCGGCTATCATGGCGAGTTCCTGTCGGATACGCGCGGCACCGGGATCATGAACCGCTTGTTCGAGAAATACGGCGCTCACAAAGGCAAGATAGAAGGCCGCAAGAACGGCGTGCTGATCTCCAACGGCGCCGGCGAGGCGAATAATTATGCGCTCGGCCCGCTCGAGGGACGCGGCATCCTGTTCGTCGGGCACGGCGATGTGCTCTACGAAGGCATGGTAATCGGCGAAAATGCCAAGACGGACGACCTTGAGGTCAATCCGATGAAGGCCAAGGCGCTGACCAACTTTCGGGTCAGCGGCAAGGAAGACACCATTCGCCTGACCCCGCCGAAGAAGATGACGCTGGAGCAAGCGGTTGCCTACATCGACGATGACGAGATGGTCGAAGTCACCCCGAAATCGATTCGCCTGCGCAAGCGCCATCTCGATCCGCATGAGCGCAAGCGCGCCTCACGAGCCAAGGTTGCAGCGTAAAAAATTAGCCACTCTCAATTGGTTCCGACGCCCACCGCAGCCAGCGCTCGACTCATCGTCGAACGCTTGCGCGGTGGGCGTCCTGCGTTATGTGCAGTGCAGCATTTGATGAGCGAGCGGATATTGAGCGCCCCATGATGGGGAGGCCGGATCCCAGGGCAAGACGGACGAGCATCTCCTCACCGCCAAGGCTTCGATAGGAAGTCTATGCGGTGGCGGACATCCGGCCGCACGATAATGAGATTGCATTGAAGAAGTTTTTGCACGCCGGCGGTTCGTCGGCGATGGCGGTTGCCATATTTTTTGGTCTTGGTGACAGTAGCGCCGCACTGGCGCAAAGAGTGACAGCGAAGCTGCCCGTGACCTTGGCGATCCCGACTGCGGCGGCCAATCTTTCCACGACCATCGCTACCTTGCCGCTGCCGACGGATCCGCTGGTTCAGCCCCTTCCCCGGGGGAACATCTTTACGCTGCCGCTGCGGGCGGCCCCGGTACCGACAGTCCCTATCGTCCAGCCGCTCTCGGCCCTCGTCGCCGCGCATGGTGATGGACCCGCGCTTGACGCGGAAGTCCTCTGCCTCGCGACTGCGGTTTATTTCGAAAGCATGGGCGAGTCTCTCGAAGGACAACTTGCGGTCGCGCAAGTCGTGATCAACCGCAGCAAGTCGGGACGCTATCCGACCTCATTATGCGGCGTGGTTAAGCAAAAGGCGCAATTCAGCTTTGTCCGTTCGGGCCGGTTCCCGCGGATCGATGCGGGGGGGGCGGCGTGGCGCAAAGCGCAGGCCATCGCGCGGATTGCCGCCGCCAGCATGGCGCAGGTCCTGTCGACCGATGTGCTGTGGTACCATGCGGATTATGTCGCCCCTGGCTGGGGCCGCCGCCTCGATCGCGTCGAGAAGATTGGGGCTCACATCTTCTACCGCGCTTAGTTTCATCCTCCCGCCGCAGTTACTCTTCGTTCCATCGTTAACCGTGCCGTAAGGGGATTCGCAGCCCGCGGCTTGTAGCGCAGCGTGGCGCTTCGGAAAGAAGGGTTTCCTCGGGGGGAGGCGTAAGTTGCTCAAGATCCTGATCGTCGAGGATGATCGCCAGCTGGCGACAACCTTGAAATATCTGGTCGAGGACAATCCGCGCTATCGCGTTGTCGCGACGGCAGACGACCTCGACAGCGCTGTCGCTGCGGCCGAGGCGCACCAGCCCGAACTGGCGCTGGTCGATCTTCACTTGGCGCGTGGCACGACCGGTTTTTCGGTGGCGGTGCGGATGCGCGACTTCGACATTCCCTGCTTTTTCATCTCAGGCCGCGCGCCCGACTTTGCAATGCCCGACCTCGCGCTCGGGTGTCTGATGAAGCCATTCACCGCCGAGGACGTCCATCGCAGCCTGGCCGCGGCCGAGGACATGATGCGCGGGCGCGAAGCGCTGCGTCCCAGAATGCCACTTAACCTGACGCTTTATGATCAGCCCGACAACGACGTCGACGTGATCGGCTGCCCCGGATTCATTCCGTCGAAACGTTCATTGAAGACCCGGCTCGAACATTGGATTGCCGGGACCCAGGCGAGCTAGCGATAAAGGCGCGTGCGCGGTCCATCAGCGGCGCCGACATTGCGGCCGGGCTGAGTCGTCGGTTCGTAAACGCCGGATGCTGAATATTCCTTGCGCCAGTCGATCGGCGCGAAAAGTGGCGAGAGATGTCAGCAACCTCCACGACGAGCGCGCTACTGAGTGGCCGACCGTCACAGTCCGCGATCTGAAAACGGATTCGTCCGGACAACATGTTCGCAAAAACGGCCATCCAATCCTGCGGGTCGCCGTTTCGTCGCATTGCTTCACGCAGGCTGGTCCTACCCTCGACCGTCCCGGTTTTGCTTCGTAAGCGCCCATGCAGTGCGGCGATCGAAGCCTTTGAAATGAGGCTGCCCTGCGCCTGTGCCTCGATCGCATCGCGCCTGCTCGCAAGGATGCGCCGATCTCGATGACGTTGCCGGCGGTCAAGTCGATCGCCGATGCCGTGGATGCGTCTGCGACGGTCATGGAGGCTGTCTCGCTTGGCGATGTGACACCGGACGAGGGCGTTCGGGTGATGGCGCTCCTGACGGCACACAAGGGCATCATGGAAGCTGGTGATCTCGAAGCTCGGATCACTGCACTGGA
>JALYRH010000073.1 GCA_030855425.1 Pseudomonadota bacterium | reverse complement strand
GCGAGCCGGCGGCCGGCGCTATCGCAGCCACCGGAGCCACCGTGGCGGGATTAGCCCGTGGGTCGTGCTGTGGGGCCTGAACGAGCTCAGCCGCGGCTCGCGCGGCGGTGGCTGGGGCGGCGGCGGTTTCGGCGGCGGTGGCGGGTTTGGCGGCGGCGGTGGCTTTTCGGGCGGCGGCGGCTCGTTCGGCGGCGGCGGCGCATCGGGGGGATGGTGATGCGACAGCTTAATCCACAGGATCATGCCGTGGTCAGTGGCGCAATTGCCGCGGCGGAGGCGAACAGCGATGGCGAGATCGTCGCGATCGCGAGCGAGCAGTCGGACGCTTACCACGACGTCGGCCTGCATTATGCGGTGCTGGTGGCATTCGCGACGCTGGCGCTGTTCGCCGCCGCGCCGGGAATGCTATTGTGGTGGCAGGACTTGTTCAGCGGCTGGTCGCCCGAGCCGAGCCTGCGCGAAACGCTGACGTGGGTATTCGTGCTGACGCTGGCGAAGTTCCTGTTCGCCTTGTTCGTCCTGAAGTGGCGTCCGCTGCGGATGGCGTTGACTCCCGCAGCGACCAAGACGCGGCGGGTGCGGCGGCGCGCGATCATGCTGTTCAAGACCGGCGCCGAACGGCGCACCGTCGGGCGCACCGGGATCCTGATCTATCTGTCGCTGGCCGAGCACCGCGCCGAAATTGTCGCCGACGAAGCGATCACCTCGGTCACCACCCCCGAGACATGGGGCGAGGCGATGAGCGCGCTGCTGGTCGAGGTCAAGGCGGGTCGCCCGGGCGAGGGGATCGCCGCGGCGGTGGCGCTGATCGGCGTCGTGCTCGCCGAACATTTCCCAAAGTCGAGCAACGATACCAACGAAATCCCCGACAAGCTGATCGAGCTTTGAGCCAGTCACGCGCCCGGGATGGGCGCGAGGTGATGTGGCAGGGCAAATATATCACCGCGGTCAAACGCGGGCAGTGGGAATATGTCGAGCGCGCGGGGCGGATCAGCGCGGTCGTGATCCTCGCCGAGCACGACGGCCAAATCGTTCTGGTCGAGCAGGAGCGGGTCGCGATCGGGGGCCGCTGCCTGGAGCTTCCCGCGGGGTTGATCGGCGACGATCATGAGGGCGACGATCATGACGGCGACGATGTCGAGAGCGCGGCACGGCGCGAGCTTGCCGAAGAGACGGGATACAGCGCGACGCATATCGAATTGCTCGGTGAATATTATAGTTCGCCGGGGATGGTCGCCGAGAGCTTCAGCCTGGTTCGTGCGACCGGGCTCAGCCGCATGAGCGAGGGCGGGGGAGTCGACGGCGAGGACATCATTACCCACCTCGTTCCGCGCGCCGAAATCGCCGCTTTCATTGCCGCCAAGCGCGCCGAAGGGGTCGGCATCGACGTCAAGTTGCTCGTCCTGCTAGGCGCCGCGATCTTTTGAGACGGTTGTCAGCGGTTAAGGCGACATGTCCTAAGTATCTATGTAATCAAGATTTTCCAAGGAGTTTATGATGAAGTCGACCATTTTGAGCGGTGTTGCCGCTGTAGCGCTGATGAGTGGCGCGGTGATCATGGCGACGGCGGCGAGCGCGCAACCGATCGCGGCGACGACCGTGCCCGACAATGTGCTGCTCAAGGATTTTGCCGGGCCGTTCGACGGGGTGCCGCAGTGGGACAAGGTCAAGCCGACGCAGTTCGACCAGGCGTTCGCCTTCGCGATCGACGAGCAACGCCGCGAGATTGCGGCGATCACCGGGAATCCCGCCGCGCCGACCTTCGCCAACACGATCGAGCCTTATCAGAAAGCGGGCCGCCGGCTCGACCGGGTCGGAACCTATTTCGGTTTGATGACGAGCAACGTCACCACCCCGACCTATCAGGCGCTCGACAAGCAATGGTCGCCCAAGCTCGCCGCCGCGTCGGACGAAATCCGCTTCGACCCGAAGCTGTTCGCGCGGATCAAGGCGGTTTACGATGCCCGTGCGACAAGCGGGCTCGACGCCAAGCAGAACCGGCTGGTAACTCGGATTTACGAAGGCTTCGTGCGCAACGGTGCCGCGCTCGACGCGAGCCAGAAGGCTCGGCTTGGCCAGTATAACCAGCAACTCGCGACGCAATTCACGACCTTCAGCGAAAAGGTGCTGGCCGACGAAAGCAGCTATCTCGATGTCGCCGAGTCGGAGATGGCGGGGGTTCCCGCCGACGTCCGGTCGGCCGCCGCCGCCGCCGCCAAGGCACGCGGCAAGACCGGATATTCGATCAAGAACACGCGTTCGGCGGTCGATCCGATCCTGACCTTCGCCGACAATCGGGCGTTACGCGAAAAAGTGTGGCGCGCGTTCGTCAACCGCGGCGACAATCAGGGCGCCAACGACACCAATGCGACCATCGCCCAGATCGTCAAGCTGCGCGCCGACCGGGCCAAGCTGCTCGGCTTCGGCAGCCACGCCGACTGGCGGATGCAGGACACGATGGCCAAGTCGCCCGCCAAGGCGATGGAGTTGATGATGCGCGTGTGGCCCGCCGCCAAGGCGCGTGTCGCCGAGGAAGTGCGCGACATGCAGGCGCTGGCGAACAAGTCGGGGGCGAACGCTTCGGGCGCCAAGCTGACCATCGAGCCGTGGGACTATCGCTATTATATGGAAAAGGTCCGCCAGCAGCGCTACGACCTCAGTCAGGACGATTTGAAGCCGCATTTCGAATTGTCGAACATGATCAACGGCATGTTCTTCGCCGCGGGGCAGCTCTACGATCTCGACTTCAAGGAGAATACCGGCAGCGTTCCGGTGTTCCATCCCGATGTTCGCACGTTCGAGGTCAAGGATCGCAAGTCGGGCGACACCGTCGGGCTGTTCTACATGGACAATTATGCGCGCGACGGGAAACGGTCGGGCGCGTGGGCGACGACCTACCGCAGCCGCTCGGGGTTGCTCGGCAACAAGCTGGTGCTCGCCTCGAACAATAATAATTTCACAAAACCGGGGCCGGGCGAGCCGGTGCTGATCAGCCTCGACGACGCCGAGACGCTGTTCCATGAGTTCGGCCACGGGATTCATTCGTTGGTATCGGATACTTATTATCCCGGGCTCGCCGGGACGCCGCGCGATTTCGTCGAATATCCCAGCCAGGTGAATGAGAATTGGCTGCTGACGCGCGAAGTGCTCGACAAATATGCGCGCCATTACAAGACCGGCGCGCCAATGCCCAAGGCGCTGATCGACAAGATCGAGGCATCGAAGACCTTCAACCAGGGGTTTGCGACGGTCGAGTATCTCAGCTCGGCGCTGGTCGACATGAAGCTTCACATGGATCCGAGCGGAGTGGTCGACGCCGACAAGGTCGAACGCGAGACGCTCGCCGAACTCGGCATGCCGAAGGAGATTGTGATGCGGCACCGGCTGCCGCAGTTCAATCATCTGTTCTCGTCCGACGCTTATTCAGCCGGCTATTACAGCTATCTCTGGTCAGAAACGATGGACGCCGACACGTGGGCGGCGTTCGAAAAAGCGGGAGTGTGGGACAAGGCCACCGCCGACCGCTTCCGCAAAACCCTGCTCTCGACCGGGAATGAGACCGACCGCGCGGCCGCCTATCGTGCGTTTCGCGGGCGCGATCCCGACGTCGAGGCGCTACTCAAGCGGCGTGGTTTTCCGGTCAATTAACTTCGGTTTCAATCAGGTCCGATCACCCCCAATCCGTTCGTGCTCAGCGCGAACGGATTGGATGTTTCAGTCCGAGCGAGGCCGAACCCGAGGGGTGGGCTGTACTCGATAAATCAGGCGTCGGCGCGATTGATCGCGTCAAGTTTTTCGGCGAGGCTGCGGGTGAAGCCATGTTCGAGAATCTGGCGGATGTCGGGATGGACTTCGGCGTAGGCGCGCAGCGTCTCGGCCTCGACACTCCACACTTTGCTATCCTGCGTGAGTCTGACGGTGGCGGTCGCCGGATCGTCGCTAAACACCGTTGCCTCGCCGATCAGCGAGTGCGGACCGCACTTGCCGGTCGGGGCACCATCCACCAGCACTTCTGCCGTGCCGTTGGCAATCCAATGGAGGTGGGTCGCCGCCTCGCCCTCATGGGCCAACTTATCCCCCGCGCTGGCGTCGATCCACAGTCCCTGGTCGATCAGCGCGCGAGCACTGGCGCGGTCCATTCCCGCGAACGGGCCGCGACGCAGCCGCTGCTCGTGCCGCTCGAACCTCGCCATCCGCCCACCGAGCAGCCCGCGCGCCGCCTGAACCGCGCCGGCCAGCGCGACCAGCGCGGGTAGCGCGGTGGCAAAAGCGCCATGCACCTGATAACCGTAGGCCGCGCCGATGATCCCGGCGATCGCGACCAGCGCCACGCTGCCGCGCGACGATCGCCAAAGCACGGCACCAAGCAAGGCCGCAAAGATCGCCAGATAGACGAAGGTCAGCCCATTCATGGCACTCATGTTCAGCCTTTCGTGCTGCCATCGAGCGTATCGATCAGCACGTCGCGGCAAGCATTGCAATCATTGCGGGTGAAGCTTTTGCGCCTGCTTCCGAGGCAAGAGGGGTGGCTCTTGCGTGCCGGCTCAGATGTTCGGGTCGCGCGCGATCTCCGATAAGATTTCCGACTGGTCTGACGCGTCGCCGCTACAGGCGGGCGTTGCGCGCCTGTGCCAAGGCGAGATCGGCGAGCGGTTCGAGCTGCGCGGCCATTGCTTCGGCGTGCGCCGAACTGGCATTGCCGCGCGCGACGCGGCCCTTGATGCCGTGAATGATCGCGGCGAGCCGGAACATCACGAACACCATCAGATAATCGAAATCGGGTAAGTGATCGCGTGCCGTGCGGCGGCAATAAGTCGCGACATAGTCAGCCTCTGACGGAATGCCGATCGCGGCAAGGTCGAGCCCGCCGAGCCCGGTGAACATTCCCGCGGGCATGCGAAACATCAGGCAGTGGTAAACAAAGTCGGCGAGCGGATCGCCGATCGTCGACAACTCCCAGTCGAGCACCGCGCGGATCGTCGGCTGGTCGGCAACGAAGATCATGTTGTCGCAGCGAAAGTCGCCGTGGACGATGCGGGCATCGCCGCGATCGGGCGGAAGTTGCTTTCCCAGCCAGTCGACCAATGCGTCCATCTGCGGCACGCGCCCGGCGTCGGTATCGGCAAGATATTGCCTCGACCAGCGCGCCACCTGACGCTCGACGAAGGCGGCGGGCTTACCATAATCGGACAGGCCGATCGACGCGGGGTCGACCATGTGGAGTTGGGCGATGGTCGCGTTCATCGTGTCGAAGTGAGCGGCGCGGTCGGCGGGAGCGAGGTCGGGAAAAGCCGCGTCCCAGACGATCCTCCCTTCCACCAGATCCATGATGAAGAACGGCGTGCCGATCACTGCGGCGTCGTCGCACACGCCGGTCACGTGCGGGACGGGGAAGCCGGTCGACCAGAGCTTGCTCATCACGCGCGCCTCGCGTTCGATGGCATGGGCGCCGGGGAGCAGTTTTCCCGGAGGCTTGCGGCGCAGGACGAAGGCGCGTCCCGAGGGCGTATCGAGCCGGTAGGTCGGGTTCGACTGGCCGCCCTTGAACTGACTGACGACGAGCGGGCCGGCCAACCCCTCGTCATGCTTGCCCATCCACGCTTCCAGCGCCGCGACATCGAAGCGCAATTGGTCGCTCACTTCGCGGGTGCCGCTATTTGCCTCGGTTCGATCCATCGGGGCGCAACCTAACGCGGGGGACGCGGCGCGCAAGGCGAACGAAGCGGGCAGGGTGAACGAAGTGCGCAGAGGCGCGTTTCCCGATCATGGCCCGCATCGTTCACCTGTCCGACCTCCACTTTGGCGCGCACGACCCGCGACTGGTCGCGGCGGTCGAGGCGCGGGTCGACCAGGCGGGCGCCGATCTGGTCGTCATTTCGGGAGATTTCACGCAGCGCGCGCGGACCGAGCAGTTCGAGGAGGCGTGCCGCTTCCTGACGCGATTGAAGGGCAAGGGCCACGACGTGCTGGCGGTGCCGGGCAACCACGATGTTCCGCTGTATGACGTGTTGCGGCGATTCCTGTCGCCGCTCACCCGCTATCGCCGGTTCATCGACGACGAACTGTGCCCGTTTCACGAGCTCGCCGACGCCGCGGTGCTGGGGATCAATACCGCGCGTTCGCTGACCTTCAAGGACGGGCGCATCAATGACGAGCAAGTGGCGCACATTCGCAGCGCCTTCGCCAGGGTGGGGGGCGATGTGCCAAAGATCCTCGTCACGCATCATCCCTTGTTCGCGCTCCCGGTCGGCGATGGCCCCGAACTAGGTAAGGCGATCGGCGAACAGCAATTGGCGCTCGATGCGATTGCCGATGCCGGGGTCGATCTGTTGCTCGCCGGGCATAACCATCGCGCGTCGACCCATCATGCGCCCGACCTGGTCACGCGCGCCGGGTCGGCGCTGGTGATCCAGGCGGGGACCGCGACCTCGACCCGGGTGCGCGACGAGGAGCAGAGCTTCAACCTGATCGAAGTCGCGCCCGACGATGTCACGATCACGGTGCAGTCGTGGGATGGCCGCGGCTTCACGAGCAGCGACGTCCAGCGCTACCGCCGGATCGACCAACGCTGGCGGCTCGAATCCGGGGTTACTCAAGGAGCGGAGGCCGACAGCGCCACGGTCGCTTAAAACGGGTTGCGTTCGCTGTCTGGCCGAATAGGGCAGGGCGGTCAGCGGGAGAGTGGAGTGTTCGAACAAGCGGCAGAAAAGCCAGGCGGCGAGTTACCGCAATTCGAACTCGCCGAGTTCGTCCAACGCGTCCTCGCCGAGGATTTGGGATCGGGCGGCGATGTTACCAGCCGCGCGACGATCGACGGCTCGGCACGATTCGTTGCAACGATGAGCTGCCGCGAGCCGATCGTGGTCGCCGGGCTCGACCTCGCGGTCGCGTTCTTCTGCGCGCTTGACCGCGAGGCGCGGATCGAGCGCTGCGTCGCGGATGGCGACGCGGTCGCGGCGAACAGCGTGCTGCTGCGCATTGAGGGCAATGCGCGCGCCATGCTCGCCGCCGAACGCTCGGCGCTCAACACGCTTCAGCATCTGTCGGGAATTGCGACGCTGACGCGGGCCTATGTCGAGGCGATCGCCGGAACCGGCGCGATCCTGCTCGACACGCGCAAGACGACCCCGGGGATGCGGCTGCTCGACAAATATGCCACTCGGATGGGCGGTGCCGAGAACCACCGCATGCGGATGGATGACGGATTGCTGATCAAGGATAATCATGTCGCGGTGTGCGGCGGGGTCGCGACCGCAGTGCGCGCAGCCAAGGGCGCAGCGACGGGACTTGCGATCCAGGTCGAGGTCGACCGCATCGACCAGATCGAGCCGGCGCTGGCGGCTGGTGCCGATCGGTTGCTGCTCGACAATATGCCCCCCGAAACGCTCCGCTCCGCAGTGACGCTGGTCGCCGGACGCGTCCCGACCGAAGCCTCGGGCGGAGTGCGGCTCGACACGATCCGCGCGATCGCGATGAGCGGCGTGACCTATGTTTCGGTCGGGCGAATCACGCAATCGGCTCCGGCGGTCGACATCGGACTGGATTATGCGATCCAATGACGTCACGCCGTCATTCATTCCGGTGACAGTCTAGGCTGCTAGCATCATCCTCAGGTTCGGTGCGTATCGCCGGACAGTCAATCGAGGAGTATTTCGATGTTCAAGCAAACCATGCTCATCGCCAGTGCCGCGGCCGCGACCGTCTTCGCCGTCCCGGCGGCGGCCGAGGCTCAAGGCTATTACGGCGGTTACGCGCAGCCTCATTACGGCCAGCAGGCCTATGGCTACGGCTATCGGCAGCCTTCCCGGCAGCGCTATCACGGCCAGCAGCGCTACTACGGCCAGCAACGTTATTATGGCCAGCAACGTTATTATGGTCAGCAACGCTATCATGGTCGCCGCGCGCGTTGCGGGAATGGCACCACGGGGCTGATCGTTGGCGGCGCGGCCGGCGCGCTGCTGGGCCGCGAAGTCGATCGTGGCAGCAGCCGCAGTCGTTATTACGGCAATCGGGGCAGCGGCACGACCGGCGCCATCATCGGCGGCGCGATCGGCGCGCTGGTTGGTCGCCAGGTCGCGCGCGGCTGCTGATCGTCGGTTCCGGCTAGATCAGGGCCGGGCGCCTCGCGCCCGGCCCTTTTTTTCGCGCGCAATGCTCGCCGAAAGATTATAGGGGAGCGCAAACGACAAGGAGTGAGTGGGTGTTCAAAGGCTTGAAGCCGATCTCGTACGGGGGCCGCGAGGTGTGGCCGCTGGTCGAAGGCGGCAAGGGGGTGAGCGCGAGCAACCACATGAGTTCGGGGGCGTGGGCGGCCGCCGGCGGGATCGGCACGGTCAGCGCGGTCAATGCCGATAGCTTCGACGCCGAAGGACGGATCATCCCCCAGGTCTATCAGGCGCTGACCCGCCGCGAACGTCATGAAGAACTCATCCAATACGGCATCGAAGGCGCGGTCGCACAGGTCGAACGCGCGCATGACATTGCCGGCGGCAAGGGTGCGATCAACATCAACGTGCTGTGGGAAATGGGCGGCGCGCAGCCGATCCTGCATGGCGTGCTCGAACGCACCCGGGGCAAGGTCGCGGGGGTCACGTGCGGTGCCGGAATGCCGTATAAATTGTCCGAGATCGCCGCGTCTTACGAGGTGTTCTACCTTCCGATCATCAGTTCGGGCCGGGCCTTTCGCGCGTTGTGGAAGCGGGCCTATTCGAAGGTTCCGCAATGGCTCGGCGCGGTCGTCTATGAGGATCCCTGGCTGGCGGGTGGGCACAATGGCCTGAGCAACGCCGAAGATCCGCGCAAGCCCCAGGACCCCTATCCGCGAGTCGTCGAACTTCGCGCG
>JALYRH010000072.1 GCA_030855425.1 Pseudomonadota bacterium | reverse complement strand
GGGAGGCGGGCTGCTCGGCCGCCTGAACGTGGTCGCCGAGAGGTTTGACAATTTTCGCGACGCATATGACGGCCAACGCGTCGGCATCAACCCGACCCTCGCGCTTCAGGCGACCCCTGCAACGCGCATCGATCTTGGTTTCGAATATGCCCGCGATCGCCGGGTGATCGACCGCGGTGTGCCATCCGACATTCGCGCCGGAGCGGCATCGATCGACGACCCGGCGCGTCCGCTCGACGGCTTCGACGAGACGTTCTTCGGCGACGAGGATGTCAACAAGAGCCGCTTTACCGCCAAGGTCGTGACCGCGCGCGTCGAGCATCGTTTCAGCGATGTCCTGCGCCTGTCGTCCAAGGCGCTCTACGGCGATTATGACAAGCTTTACCAGAACGCCTTCGCGGCCGGTCCCGCACGCATCGTCGGCGCCAATGAACTGGTCGCGATCGAGGCCTACCGCGACCCGACGACCCGCAAGAATCTGCTCATCCAAAACGATCTGATCGCCGAATTCGCGACCGGCGCGTTCGAACACACGCTGCTCGTCGGCGCCGACTTTGCCGACCAGCGCAGCCGCAACCAGCGGATCAACGGCTTCTTCGATTCGGGCGTCCTGACGACGAGCAGCGGGCGGCGGACCGATGTGCTGCTCGGCGACGCGATCATCATTCCCGCGATCACTTTCCGCGCCGGCGCCGGCAGTCGCTCGGTCCGCTCCGACGCCGACGTGTTCGGGCTTTACGTGCAGGACCAGATCAAGATCGGTGACCACATCGAAGTCATCGCCGGCCTGCGCCGTGACTGGTTCGACCTGGAGGTTGATAATCTGCTCGCCGGAACCTCGTTCGAGCGCAAGGACTCGCTATGGTCGCCGCGCCTCGGGCTGGTCGTCAAGCCGATGACCAATCTCAGCCTGTATGCCAGCTTCGCCCGGTCGTTCCTGCCGCAGTCGGGCGACCAATTCAATTCGCTCGACCTGACCCTCGAAGCGCTCAAGCCGGAGCGTTTCACCAACCTCGAAATCGGCGCCAAGTGGCGGGCGCTGCCCGGTCTCGACCTGACGCTTGCCGCCTACCGCCTCGACCGCACCAACACGCGCGAAACCGATCCGACGACCTTGCAGACCGTGTTGACAGGAGAGCAGCGCAGCAAGGGGATCGAGTTCGAAGTGCGCGGACAGGTCAACCGCCAATTGTCGCTGAGCGGGGGAATCACTCGCCAGAATGTCGAGGTTCGGCGCAGCGCGGTCGCTTCGTTGCTCGGGCGCAGGGCACCGCTAGTGCCCAAGCTCCAGGCCTCGCTGTGGAGCCGCTACGACTTTACCCCGCGGATCGGCGCCGGGCTGGGGCTTTATCATCAGGGCAAGAGCTTCGCGTCGATCAGCAATGCCGTCGTGCTGCCAGCCTATACGCGGGTCGACGCCGCCGGCTTCTTCAATTTGAGCGAGGCGATCGCGCTGCAGATCAACGTCGAGAATCTGCTCGGCGCTGATTATTATGCGACCGCGCACAACGACAATAACATTACGCCCGGCGCACCGCGGACCGCGCGCGCCACGCTCCGCTTCGGCTTCTAGACGGCAAGACGCTCGGCGCGGTCGCGAATTCGCTTGAGGTCCTCGACGAAACGGGCGCGCTCGATCGTGCGCGCCTCGGCGTCGGGCAGGCGCAGCAGGAAGCTCGGGTGCACCGTGACCCAGCATTCGCCGCCGTCGGCGAGGGTCAGCGGCTCGCCGCGCACTTTCAAAATGGTCACGACCTTGCCGATCAGCGAGCGCGCCGCGGTCGCGCCCAGCGCCACCGTCAGCGGCGGCCGGATCAGCGCGCGTTCCTGCTCGATCCACCAGCGGCACGCCTCGATTTCCCCGGCATCGGGCTTGGAATGGATGCGCTTCTTGCCGCGGGCGACGAATTTGAAATGTTTGACCGCGTTGGTGACATAAGTCTGGGCGCGGTCGATCCCGGCCTCCTCGAGCGCGGCATCGAACAATTGTCCGGCGGGGCCGACGAACGGGCGCCCCGCAAGATCCTCCTGGTCGCCCGGCTGCTCGCCGACGAACAGGATCAGCGGGTCGAGCGGGCCTTCGCCGAACACCGTTTGGGTGGCGCATTTGTAGAGGTGGCAGCGCGTGCATCCCGCCGCCTCGTCGCGCAGCGCCTGCCAGCTTGCCTTGAGATTCGATCGCGGCATCGGCTCCTGGCTCCTCGATGTTTCGATCATCGCCGCCTCGCGCGCCTGCGCACCGGCGAGCAGACCGCCGACCAGCGCGGTTTCGGGCATGTTCCGCCAATATTTCTTGGGCATTTCCTTGGTCATCGCTTTCACCTTGACCCGCGCCGGGTTGAAGGTCGATGCGTAATAGGTCTTCCATGTCTCCTCGACCGGGTCGCCGCCGGGCGCGTCTGCACGGGTTGCGCCGGGACTCTCGGTCAGCGCCTCGCCGTCCCAATGGATCGACAGCTCGGGTGTCAGGATCGACCAGCGCATATTGGCGAAGCGGCGGACGAAAAAACCGGCGGTGTGGCGGACGATATGATGGTCGGGCTCGAAGAAAGCGACGAAGCGGGTATCGGCGCCGGGCTCCTCGACTTCGCGGAAACGCACGAAGGCGTGCATCTTGTGCACGTCGCGCCGGACGTCCTTGGCCATCTTTTCGAGCCGATCTAGCAATGGGTCGGCGCGGTCCTCCATCGCCCGGCGGTTGGCGCGGAGTTTGAGCAGCATCGCGTAAAGCAAGGCGAAGCGCTGCTTGTCGGAATGGCAGATGGCGCTTTTGGCGAGATCGACGAACGCGCGCGGCACCGCGAAGCTTGGCCCTGGGGGAGCGGGGCTGGTGTCCGGGCCAGCGAACAAATCCGATTCGCCGCCGGCGACCTGCCACGCGATCGCCGCGGCGGGGACGCCGGCCTCGGCCAGACCCCGCGCGGCGTCGCGCCAGCCCTCGAAATCATCCTCTTCGGAAAAGGTGACGCGGTGAGCGTCGATCATCGGGCCTTCGGTAAGCATCAGCCAAGAACGAGCAGCGGCGCCGGCGGTTCAGGCGGCGAACAGGTCGAGCTGCTGGACCTTGGGCGCGACCAGGCTGCGCAAGTCGGCGCGGTCGGTAAGTAAAGTCGGGCGCCAGTCGGCGGTGACGATGAACGGCCGAACCTTCGCGATCGACACCGTCAGCCGCGCCACATCCGCCAGCGTCATCGATCGCCACCGCCGCGATGACAGGATCCGGCCGACCGCTTTGGTCCCGAGACCGGGCACGCGCAGCAATTGCTCCTTCGGCGCGCGATTGACGTCGACCGGAAAATTCTCGCGAAACTTAAGCGCCCAGGCGAGTTTAGGATCGATGTCGAGCGGCAGCATGCCGTCGGCGCCGGCCGCGCTAATGACTTCGGCGGGCTTGAACCCATAAAAGCGCATCAGCCAGTCGGACTGATATAACCGATGCTCGCGCATGAGCGGCGGGCGCTTGAGCGGAAGCACGGCGCTCGGGCTGGGGATCGGCGAGAAGGCCGAATAATAGACCCGGCGCAGGCCAAAGCGATCGTAAAGCTGGCTCGCCTTGGTCACGATGTCGCCGTCGCTGGCCGCGTCGGCGCCGACGATCATCTGGGTCGATTGGCCAGCGGGGGCGAATTTCGGCGCCGATCTATATTTCTTGGTCGCGTCGCGGGCATCGACGATCGACGCCTTCATGTCGCGCATCGCGCCCTCGATCCGCCCGCCATCCTTTTCGGGCGCAAGCTGCTCAAGCCCTCGCGCCGTCGGCAATTCGACATTGATCGATACGCGGTCGGCGTGAAGCCCGGCCTGCCGCACCAGCTCGGGGTCGGCATCGGGGATCGTCTTCAAATGAATATAGCCGCGAAAGTCGTGATCTTCGCGAAGCGCGCGCGCAACTTCGACCAATTGCTCCATCGTATAATTTGACGAGCGGATGATGCCGGAGGAGAGAAACAACCCTTCAATGTAGTTGCGCTTGTAAAAGGCAAGCGTGAGGTTGACGACTTCCTCGGCCGTAAAGCGCGCCCGGCGGACGTTCGAGCTCTTGCGATTGATGCAATAGTGGCAGTCGAAGATGCAGCTGTTGGTCAGCAATATCTTCAACAGCGAAATACATCGGCCGTCGGGCGCGTAGGCATGGCAAATGCCCATCCCCTCGGTTGAGCCGACACCCGTGCCGCCGCGGCTGTCGCGTTTCGCCGTCCCCGACGAAGCGCAGGAAGCATCATATTTTGCCGCATCAGCAAGGATCGCAAGCTTTTCACGGGTGTCGAGTTGGGCCATGTGTTCCCTATACGTTCTTAAGCCCCGCACGTCTATTGCAGTCGCTTGGCCAACGGGCGCTTGCCCTTGGCGCAGGCTCGGCTAGCTTCGGTCTTCAAGGGGGAGACCGACCGATGCGCCGAATCCAGATGATGCTTGCCGCGACATTGCTCGCTTCGGCGGCGCCCGCGCTCGCCGGACCGACCGAGGATTTCAAGGCGCTGACCGACGAATATTGGGCGTTCACCCTGCGCGAATTTCCAACCTTCGCGTCGAGCCTCGGCGTTCGCGAGTTTGACTCCCAACTTGGCGACATCAGCCTCGCCGCGGAAGACCGCCGCGCCGCGCGATATCAACTTTATCTCGACCGGCTCGCCGCCATCCCGGACACGGGCCTGTCGCCGGCCGACCGCATCAACAAGGCGATTCTGGTGCGCAGCCTTTCCGAAAATGTCGAGGGCAACCGCTTCGGGCAGCGCGTCATGCTGTTCAGCAACCGCGGCGGCTGGCACCAGTCGATCGCCGGCCTCGCCGACGGGCTGACCTTCCGCGCCCGCGCGGACTACGACAATTACCTCAAACGGCTCGCACAATATCCAGCCTATAATGACGAAGCGCTCAAGATCAGCAGCGAGGCGATCAAACAAGGTTATACGCTGCCGTGCGTTTCTCTTGGCGGGTTCGAGGAGACGATTTCGGGTGTCATCCCGCCCGATGCAACCAGGTCGCGCCTCTATTCGCCCTTCGCCGCCGAGCCGCCGGCGGCGATCGCCGCGGCCGACTGGTCCGCGCTCCAGGCCCGCGCTCGCGCGTTGATCGACGGCGATCTCCGCGCCGCTTATGCCAAGCACCTCGCCTGGTACAGCGGCAGCTACAAGCCGAAGTGCAACAAGGCCATCGGCGCCTCTGCCCTCCCAGGCGGCAAAGTCTATTACGACTATCGAATTCGCACCCAGACGACGACCAATCGCAACGCCGACAACATTCACGCGCTCGGGCTGAGCGAGGTCGGGCGCATCCGCGCCGAAATGGAGGCGGTCGCCAGGAAGACCGGTTTCGCCAGCCGCGAAGCGATGATCGCCGACCTGCGCACCAATCCCAAACATTATGCCAGGACGCCCGAAGAGCTGATGGAAGCGGTGGCGCGCGAGGCCAAGCGGATCGACGGCAAGATGCCGACCCTGTTCACTTTGCTTCCGCGCCTGCCCTATGGGATCCGCGAAATTCCGGCCGAAATCGCGCCGGGCACGACGACCGCTTATTATGATTCGGGATCGCCGGAAAATGGCATTGCCGGGACTTATTACGTCAACACGTCGAAGCTCGACCAGCGGCCGTTATGGGAAGTCCCGGCGCTGACTGTTCACGAAGCGGTTCCTGGTCACCATCACCAGATCGCGCTCCAGCAGGAGCTGGACATGCCCGACTGGCGCCGCAACGGGACCTTTTTCACCGCCTTTGTCGAGGGGTGGGGCCTTTATTCGGAGCGGCTTGGGATCGAGATGGGGCTCTACGACACGCCGGCTAAGGACATGGGACGGCTGAGCTACGAAATGTGGCGCGCGACGCGGCTCGTGGTTGACACCGGGCTCCACGCAAAGGGCTGGTCGAAGGAGCAGGCAATCGCATTCATGACCGACAATACGGCGCTGTCCGCGGCGAATATCGAGGCCGAGGTGAATCGCTACATCGCCAATCCGGGACAGGCGCTTGCCTACAAACTTGGCGAACTCAAGATTCGTGAATTGCGAGCGCGATCGGAAGAGGTGCTTGGGCATCGGTTCGACTTGCGCCGCTTCCACGACGCCGTGCTCGGCCAAGGCGCGGTGCCGCTCGATATTTTGGAAGCGCAGATCGACGCGTGGTTGGTTTCCGAACGAGACCGCGGCTGATTATTCCGGCGCGGTGTCGGCGTCGTCCTGGACACGGCGCTCGCGGAACGCCTGGTCGATGAGCTGCTGGCTGCAGCCGGTGTAACCGCCCGGCCCGACCGGCGAGCAGCTATTGATCCCGGTGCGGCCGTAGGTCTCGAACGTCCGCGCGCGCTCTGCCCAGGCGGTGCGCGACTGGAGCGAACCGCCTGCGCGCAGATCCTCGGGGATGCGGAACCGATCGCTTTCGGGCTTGCGCGCGCACACCACCACTTCATCGTCGGTCGAGCGCGGGCACGGATCGGTACCGTAGACGATAATCTCGCTGATGCGAGCGGCCTGGGCCTCCGCCGGGGTCGCGGGGAGCGTGGCGAGGCCGACGGCAATGCTGGCGGCGGCAACGGCGGAAAGCAAACTCTTCAACATCATTCGTCCTTTCAATCGGAGTCAGCGCGCTGCCGCCCCGATGGGTTCCATCAAATTCGTTTCGACAGCCCGATCGCCACTCGGCAGCCGGCGCGAATGGCCGCGGTCAGCAGCGGATAAGCCGGCGCCTCGGCGGCGCCATGGGCGCGCGCGGTCTCGCGATGCTCGAGCTCCTCGGCGCGGAAATCGGCGATCTCGGCGGCAAGCTCCGGATCGTCCTCGCCAAGCTGGTCGAGCTGTTCGCCATAGTGAAGATCGATTTCCGTCTCGACCGCATCGGTGCAGGCCATCGCTGCTTTCTCGCCGAGTAGCGCGGTCGCCGCACCGAGCGCGAAGCCGGCGACGTCCCACACCGGCTGGAGCACGGTTGGGCGGACCCGGCGCTTGGCCATCAGCGCATTAAAGCGGTCGAGGTGACGCTGCTCCTGACGGGCCATTCCGGCGATGGCGTGGGACGCGGTTGAATCCTTGCGCAGCACCGCAAGCTGGCCGGCGTAGATGCGGGTTGCGCCATATTCGCCGGCTTGGTTGACCCGCAGCATCGCCGCGGGATCGGCGCGGGGCTCGCCGGGCTTGCGCGGCGCGGTCGTCATCGGCGCGCCTTGGCAGCAATGTACGCGGCCGCGCCGAGCGAAATAATCGCATTATACCCAGCTAGCGACACGCCGATCAGTGACCATTGCACCTGGTCGCAGCGGACCAGCGGAACGCTCAATATGTCATCGAGGCTGGTCGCGCCGCCGGCGGTGCAAGTCGTGATGCCCTCCCACCAGCCATATTCGACCCCGGCGTGAAACAGGCCGATAGCGCCCGACACGGCGATGGCCAGCGCGGCGAGCAGAGTCAGCGCGCGGGTTCGCGGCGCGGTCGACGGCGACATGATCGCGCCGAGCGCAAGGAGGATCGCGGCGGCATGCGGCCAGCGCTGCCAGTGGCACATCTCGCACGGATAAAGGCCGCCGACATATTGCGACGTCAGCGCCCCGCCAAGCAGGACCGCCGGAACAAGCAGGGCGAGTTGCCGCGCGCGATTTAGACGCGCGGCGCCAGCGTCACGCGGCGGCGCCAGCATCAGCGTGAGCGCGCTTTCGCGGCGACCGAGACCGGTGCCGGGGCGAGCCGCTTGAGCGCATTCAGCGCATAGTGGAGCTGATAATCCTCGATGCCCTTCTTCTCGAGTTCGGCCGCGGTCGCGGAGAAACGCGGATCGGTGAGGTCGTCACTCTCGAGCAGATCGTCCTTGACCTGCGCCTGGCTGACGAGATGGCGGCGAAGATCGGCTTCGCGCAGCGTCGGGCGCAATTTATAATCCTCGTCGCTGAGCTGCGGCACCATGATGTCGGGCTCAATCCCGCCCGCCTGAACCGAGCGTCCCGAGGGCGTGTAATAACGCGCGGTGGTCAGGCGGAGCGCGGTCTGCGGCCCTGTCTGGAGCACGGTCTGCACCGAGCCCTTGCCGAACGAGCGCACACCCATCACCAGCGCCCGGCGATGATCCTGGAGCGCGCCGGCGACAATCTCCGCCGCCGAGGCCGAACCGGCATCGATCAGAACGACGATCGGAAGCCCGTGCGCGAGGTCGCCCGGCTTGGCGAAGAAGCGGTCGATGTCGCCTTTCTCGCGCCCGCGCTCGGAAACGATCTCGCCCTGCTCGAGGAACGCGTCGCTGACCTCGACCGACTGGTCGAGCAGCCCACCGGGGTTGGAGCGCAAATCAACGACGTAGCCGAGCGGGCGACCGCCGGTAGCCTTATCGATCGAAATCAGCGCCTCGCGGGTCATCGCTCCGGTCTGCGCGGAAAATCCATTGATGTTGATGATGCCGATGCGGTCCCTGACTTCCCATTTGACCGGGCGGAGTTCGATCTGCGCGCGAACGATGCTGACGTCGAACGGCTTGTCGCGGCCGGGACGAACGATGGTCAGCTTGGTCTGCGAGCCGGGCTTGCCCTTCATTTTCTCGACCGCCTCGTCGAGGCTGAAGCCGTAGAGGAATTCGCCGTCGATATGGGTGATATAGTCGCCCGCCTTGATTCCGGCGCGATCGGCCGGCGTATCCTCGGTCGGGGCGATGACCTTCACCGCGCCATCCTCGCTGGACACGGTCAGACCGAGCCCGCCGTAATTGCCGTCGGTCGTGCTTCGAAGCTGGGTGAAGTCAGATGCTTCGAGGTAGGACGAATGCGGGTCGAGTGCGGCGAGCATGCCATCAATCGCGCCCTTGATCAGCGTATGGTCGTCAACCTCGTCGACATAACTTCCGCGCACCCGCTCGAACACGCTCATGAACGTCTCGAGCTCCTTGTAGGTGTCGACGTCGGCAGCGGCGAGCGTG
>JALYRH010000071.1 GCA_030855425.1 Pseudomonadota bacterium | reverse complement strand
TTTGGTCCGGGTGTCGTGTGACCGACTAAAAGAGGCGCGCTGCAGAGGCGGTCCGAAGTGGCCGCCACCGCTGCTGTGAGAGGGCATCTATGGGGGATGCCTGATTCGGTCAACCGGTTTTTTCAAAAAACTGACGCACGATCGTCTTGGACGCTCGCACAATGGCGGAAACCAGCCACATTCTCAGTTGCTTCAGGCGCTTTGAATATAGCTCCGCAAAGCCTCGGCTTCAGCCTCGATCCGCTCGATCCGGTGTTTCACCAGATCGCCGATCGAGATGATTCCCCGAATCTCGCCCGATTCTACTACCGGCAGATGGCGGACTCGTTGATTGGTCATGAGCGACAGTGCGGCGAGGATCGGAGTGCCGGTAGCGACCGTCAACGCGGGGGAACTCATCCCGGCGTCGACCGCCATGTAGAGTGCGTCTACTCCATGGGCGCAGATACAGCCCACGAGATCGCGTTCGGAGAACATGCCGACGATCGCGGCACCGTCGATCACCGGCACAGCGCCGATCTTGCGGTCCCGGAGCAGAACGACCGCGTCACGCACGCTCGTGCCCGCGGGAACCGACGCCACCTCGCCGCCCTTGGTGGAGAGAATATCCGCGATCGTCATGTCCGCCTCCTGTGCCGTGCAACGTGGCCGATGGGTTGAAGGTGTCACGATCCACCGCCAAAGGGAAGCGCATGGCCATAACCGACCCAGCTCCGGCGCGCTCGATCCGGCAACGCTTCGTGCGGATCATGCGCGTGGCGGCGGCGTTTTCGATCGTCATCGCCGGGCTTGCGGTGGCGCTCGTCGCCCGCGGTCAGCCCGAGTTTCACGTTCACATGCTCATCGCCACCGCGCTCGGGATCGGGCTCACCGTCCTGCTCGGGACGGCATTGATGACTCTGATCTTCCTCAGCAACAGCAGCGGCCATGACGCCAAGGCGGGCGCTCCCCCTTCCGAAAGAGACGAATAATGAACGAACCCCACCGCGGTGCAATTCTGCGGGTCGTTCCGGGCCCAAGCGACATCAACGCCAACGGCCATATCTTCGGCGGCTGGGTGCTCAGCCAAATGGATATTGCCGCGGGTATCATCGCCTCGCGCCGCGCCGACGGCCCGGTCGCGACAATTGCGATCGACCGGATGGAGTTCCTCGCGCCGATCCACCTGCGCGACCTCATTTCGGTTTATGCCGAGGTCGAAAGCGTCGGCCGTTCATCGATGAAGGTCAAGATCGAGGTAATCGCGAATCGCGATCGCGGGGCGACCGAGGTCAAGGTTACCGAGGGGCTGTTCACCTTCGTCGCAATCGACGACCAAGCGCGCCCGCGGCCGGTCAACCGCATCGCTTAGCCTGCGACGCAAGAAGATGGCTTCCTCGCCCATGCGAGAAGCCGTTTCGAACAAAATTCATGGTCGCCAGCGCGACGTGCGATGATGCACGGCCGCTAGGATCTGCCATTTTGCAGCAACGGGCTGCGCCGATGGTCTGGGACGCCGGACCTAAGAGAGGTGTCCCGCGTCACCGCCAGCACTTGTTGAAGATCCGATCGGTTAGGCGGCGGGCGCGATGTCGTCGCCGGCGTCACCGTCCTCGCGCGGCTTGCGGGCACGGCGACGCGGGCGCGGCGCCTCGACCTCGCCATCATCGTTGCTCACCCCGATCGCGGGCGGCAGAACGCCGAGCGGAATCCGCTCCTCGCCAGCCGTCGGCGGCGGCGCATCGCGGCGCGGGCGCACCGGACGCTCGGTGCGTTCCTGACGCTGCGGCGGCTCGGAACGCTCGGTGCGCTCTGGCCGGTCATTGCGATCTGGCCGGTCATTGCGATCTGGGCGGTCGGGCCGCTCGGCGCGTTGCGGACGCTCGCCAGCCGGCTCGCCTTCTGGTCGATTGCCATCTTGACGATTGCCATCCTGACGATTGCGGTCCCGGCGCGGCGCAGGGCGTTGCTCCTCGCTGTCCTCATCGCCGTCGGTTTCGCCGTCGGCGCTGACTGTTTCTTCGTCGCCTTCCTCATCGTCTCCGGCCCGGGGGCGGCGCTGATTCTGTTCTTCGAAGCGCGACCGGCCGTCTTCGAGGACGCGGAAGTAATGGTCTGCGAACTGGAGGTAATATTCGGTCTGGACGCGATCCCCGGCGAGTTGCGAATCGCGCGCCAGCGCCTTGTATTTCTCAAGCAGTTGCGCGGCGTTGCCGCGCTGCCGATTGTCCTGGCGATTGCCATCCGGACGGCCAGAAATACCCTGAGGACGCTGTCCACCGCGACCGCGACGGCGGCCGCCTTGACGATTGTTGATCAAGAGTCTTGTTCCCTGTCGCACCGGGCTCCGCAAACTCGCGGATGCCGTTGAATTTTTCCTTGCATCGAAGCAATGATCCCCGTCCCGGCAGCCAACCAACGCCAAGAGTTGCGCAAGCCGACCCTCCCTAACCGTCTATCGCCCGCAGGGCGTCAGCGCGGCGATTTCATCAGGGGTCAGGGCTGGGGGAGCGCATCGATTGTCGAAGAAGCGGCCCCGTCCCTTGCCCGGATGTACAGCGCAAGCCCGAATATTCCAAGCCTTTTCGCAAATCCTTATGATCAGCCTGCGATCAGCAGCACGCGCGGTCGGCCGGCGAGGTCGCGCGCGAGCAAGGTCGCGTGCCCGGCGTCGGCGAACAATGCCGCGGCACTGTCGGCCTGGTCATGGCCAATCTCGATCGCTGCAATCCCGCCGGTAGCGAGCAGGCCGCCGATCACAGGTGCCAGCCGGCGGTAATCGTCAAGCCCGTCGGCTCCCGCGAACAAGGCCTCCGCGGGTTCGTACTCGGCCACTCCGCGGCCTGTCTCGGCCATGGTCGCGACATAAGGGGGATTGCATAGGATGAGGTTGAACCGGCCGTTGAGGCCGTTCGTCCAGTCGCCAAGTTGCAGCGCGGCGCGGCCCGATAGCCCGAGGCGCTCCGCATTGCGCTGCGCGTAAGCCAAGGCGAGCGGAGACGCGTCGACCCCGATACCTGTCGCCTTGGGCCATTCCTCGAGCGCCGCGAGCAGCAATGTGCCTGGCCCGGTACCGAGATCGAGGATCCGCGCCGGTCCGGCGGTACCCGAAAAATGTTCGACCGCGGCGACGATCAATGTCTCGCTGTCGGGCCTGGGGATGAGCGCGCCGGGGCCAACCTCAAGGTCGACCGTCCAGAACGCCCGCTGCCCGGTGATGTAGGCGACTGGTTCGCCCGCGCGGCGCCGCTCGACCATCGCGATAAAGGCGTCGGGAGCAGCGAGATTGGGCGGATCAAGGATCAGTCGGTCGCGGCCGATGCCGAGCGCCGCGGCCATCAGCAGCTCCGCATCGAGTCGCGGCGTATCACTCGTCGCGCCAAATTGTTCGGTGGCGCGGGCCAAAGCGCGCGCGATCCGGCTCATTGCTCGTCAAGACCAGCCAGGCGCTCGGCTTCATCCTCGGCGATCAGTGCCTCGGTCAGTTCGGCAAGGCCGGGACCCTCGAGGATCGCGTCCAATTTGTGCAACGTGAGATTGATGCGGTGGTCGGTGACGCGGCCTTGCGGGAAATTGTAGGTGCGGATGCGTTCCGAGCGGTCGCCCGATCCGACCATCGACCGGCGCGTTCCGGCGCGCTCGTCGGCGAGGCGGCTGCGCTCGAGTTCGTAAAGCCGCGTGCGCAGGACCTTGAGCGCCTTGGCCTTATTCTTGTGCTGCGATTTTTCGTCCTGTTGGATGACCACCAGCCCGGTCGGCAAATGGGTGATCCGCACCGCGCTGTCAGTGGTATTGACCGATTGGCCGCCGGGCCCGGACGAACGATAGACGTCGATCCTGAGGTCGGCGTCGTTGATCTGGACATCGACCTCCTCGGCCTCAGGGAGCACTGCGACGGTCGCCGCGCTGGTATGAATGCGCCCGCCGCTTTCGGTCGCTGGGACGCGCTGGACACGGTGAACCCCACTTTCGAACTTCAATCGCGCGAACACGCCGGTGCCGGCGATCGAGGCGACGGCTTCCTTATAGCCCCCGACGCCGGACGCCGAGGCATTGATCAGTTCGAACTTCCACCCGCGTTCCTCGGCGAAGCGTTGATACATGCGCATCAAATCGCCCGCGAATAAAGCGGCCTCATCGCCCCCGGTCCCGGCGCGCACTTCGAGCATTGCCGCGCGTTCGTCGGCGCTGTCTTTCGGGAGCAAATGCACGGCCAAGGCGCGCTCGGCGAGTGGCAGGGCGACCTCGATCACGGTCAATTCTTCGACCGCGATGGCCCGCAATTCCTCGTCGGCATCCTTGGTCATTACCGTCAGGCTGTCGCGTTCGGCGCGCAGCCGGCGGACCTCGCGCGCCGCGGCGGCGACGGGCTCGATGTGGGCATATTCCTTCGACAGCCGGACGAATTCCTCGGGCGCGAGATTGCCCTGTGCCATGGCGTCAGACAATTCATGCCGCTTCGCCTCAATAGAGACGATCCGGTCGAGGGAGATGCTCATGTGTGTTTGCTGACGATTGGCTGGACGATGGCACTGACACGGTCCAAATCTGCCGTTTGGGCCCCTGACCCTCGTTGACTTTGGCTAAGCGAACCATTGTGTTTCGACAGTGTATAAATCTGCACAGGGTTCATTTTCAAAGCTTTGTCGAAGCGCTTGCGAGGACTGCCACTGGCAATCGTTTCGCCGCTCAATCCTGCCAACCGAAGGGCCGACATGGCGGCGTAAGCAGCTGTGTTCAGGGAGTTCTCCTCGGAAACGACCACGACATCGAGCCGTTCAACCGTCGGCGCGTCGATCAGCATTCCGAGCCGCTCGATCCCGGCTGCCCAGCCGACCGCGGGGGTGTGGGGGCCGCCGAGCTGTTCGATCAGGCCGTCATAGCGGCCGCCGGCGATGACGGTGCCTTGCGCGCCGAGCTGGTCGGTGACGAATTCGAACGCGGTGTGGCGGTAGTAATCGAGACCGCGGACGAGGTGCGGGGCGAGTTCGTACGCGACGCCAGCTGCGTCGAGTCCGGCGCGGACGGCGGCGAAGAAATCTTCGGCTTCGGGAGTCAGCACCATCGCCGGGGCGCTGTCGGCAAAGGGACGGTCGCGCGGGTCCTTGCTGTCGAGGATGCGCAGCGGATTCTTGTCGAGCCGCGCCTGGCTATCCTCTGACAGGCTCGCGCGGTGGCTGGCGAAATGTTCTACCAGTTGTGCCCGCCAGGCGTCGCGGCTGGCGACATCGCCGAGCGTGTTGAGCTTGAGCGTCACGCCGCCGATGCCGAGTTCGGCGAGCAATTGCGCCCCGAAGGCGAGCAGTTCTACATCGGCCTGAGGCTCCGCGGCTCCGATTACCTCGGCATCGAGCTGGTGGAACTGGCGGAAGCGGCCTTTCTGGGGGCGTTCGTAGCGGAAGGCGGGGCCATGGGTGGCGACCTTGAGCGGGGCGAACTGCTGCCAGCCCTCGCTGAGGTAAGCGCGGGCAATCCCGGCAGTGAATTCAGGGCGGAGCGTGACGGCGTCGCCCGAACGATCCTCGAACGAATACATTTCCTTCGACACGACATCGGTCGTCTCGCCGATCGTCCGGGCGAATACTGCGGTCGGTTCGAGCACCGGCACTTCGACGCGCTTGAAGCCGTACAGGCGGCGCACGCGGTCGAAGGCGGCGATCACGGCGTGGAAGCGGTCGGCTTCCTCGCCGAGCAGGCTCTGCATTCCACGTATGGGCTGAGGGGTGGAGAATTTCGACATAGGGTGCGCCTGCCACTAGCGACGACGCGACGAGCGCGCTAGCCTCCCCATATGACCAGCCAGTATCGCGCGCTCGCGCTCTCGTTCGCCCTTCCGTTCATCCTCGCGGTGCCCGCCGCGGCCCAGAATAGCGCGCCCCATCCACTGCCGATCGTCTCGACGATCCCGGTAGCGCGCGATGTCGCTTATCCCGGGACGATGCAGCTTGCGGTCGACGCGACCGATATCGACCAGCACATCTTTCGCGTCCGCCAGACGATCCCGGTCGCGGCGGCGGGGCGCATGACCTTGTTGTTTCCGCAGTGGCTTCCCGGCAAGCATGCCCCGCGCAGCGAACTCGAGAAGCTTGCCGGCCTCGTCATTCGCGCCGGCGGGCAGGAGCTGATGTGGAAGCGCGACCCGGTCGACATCCATGCCTTCCACGTCGATGTTCCTGCCGGTGTGGCGGCGCTCGACGTGTCGTTTCAGTTCGTAAGCGCAACCCAGCCCGACCAGGGGCGCGTGGTGGTGACTCGCGAAATGCTCAATTTGCAGTTCGAAATGGTGTCGCTGTACCCGGCGGGCTATTACACGCGTCGCATTCCGGTGTCGGCCAGCGTAACCTATCCGGCGGGATGGCAGGCGGCGACCGCGCTTCGGCCGGTGGCTGGCGCTGCCGCAGCTGGCAACACGATCACCTATCAAACCGTCAGCTATGAAACGTTGCAGGATTCGCCGGTGTTTGCGGGCAAATATTTCCGCAAGGACGATCTTGGCCTGGGGGTGACACTCAACACCGTGGCCGACGATCCCAAGGAACTGGTCATCCCGGCGGACGTGCTCCAGAAGCATCGCAATCTGGTGACGCAGACGGTCAAGACCTTCGGCGCGCGGCATTTCGACCATTATGACTTCCTCCACGCGATCACCAACCGCATGGGCGGGATCGGGCTCGAGCATCACCGCAGTTCGGAAAATCAGAATGATCCGGGATACTTCACCGACTGGAAGAACAGCCTGCCCGATCATAATCTGCTGCCGCACGAGCTGGTGCACAGCTGGAACGGCAAGTATCGCCGCGGCGCCGATCTGTTCACACCCGATTTCCGCACGCCGATGCGCGACAGCTTCCTGTGGGTCTATGAAGGCCAGACGCAGTTCTGGGGCCACGTGCTCGAAGCGCGCTCGGGCATGTCGTCGAAGAGCGACATTCTCGACAAGATGGCGAACATCGCAGCCGGTCTCGACAACCGCGCCGGACAGACCTGGCGCAGCCTTGACGACACCACCAACGACCCGATCATTTCAGCGCGCCGGCCCAAGGGCTGGACAAGCTGGCAGCGGTCGGAAGACTATTACAATGAAGGCATGCTGATGTGGCTCGAGGCCGACGCCATCATCCGCCAGGGCACGGGCAATCGGCGGGGGATGGACGATTTCGCGCGCGCCTTCTTTGGCGTCAACGACGGCGATTGGGGCGTACTGCCTTACACCTTCGATGATATCGTCCGGACACTGAACGGGGTCCATCGCTACGATTGGGCAGGTTTCCTGACCCAGCGATTGACCGAAAAGTCGCCACGAGCGCCGCTGGGCGGGTTCACGCGCAGCGGCTATCGGCTCGATTACACCGACACGCCCAACAACGCCACGATGATCGCAGCGAAGCGCTCGACCGGTACCGACCTTAGCTATTCACTCGGACTGTCGGCGGACAAGGACGGCAAGATCACCAACGTTCAGTGGGGCAGCCCGGCGTTCGCATCGAAGCTCACGATTGGCCAGACGATCGTCGCGGTCGATGGCAAGACCTTCAGCAGCGATGCCATCAAGGCCGCGGTGACCGCCGCCAAGGGTATGACGCGCCCCATTCGCCTGACGATCAAGCGCGACGACACGGTGCGGGAAGTGCTGGTCAACTACAACGGCGGCTTGCGTTACCCGCGGCTGGTCAAGGTCGGCCGCGGCGAAGGCCCGCTCGACCTGCTGCTCAAGCCGCGCTGAGGTTCGCTGTGAAGTGCGGCACCAGCCCGCACCCCCACCCGGCCTCCCAATCCAGTTTATGCTTTGGGAGGCCGGGTGG
The DNA here is from genome assembly GCA_030855425.1 of Pseudomonadota bacterium. Next base: position 1,179 of record JALYRH010000071.1, on the reverse strand, counting down.
GGGTTCGGGCTGGTGCGGGTCTCGCCTATATTAAAGCGCTTGCCCTTGGCGGTCAGCGGGTTAGAGCGCCCGCATCATGAACATTGACCTCATCCCATCGGGTTCGAACCCGCCGCACAGCGTCAACGTCCTGATCGAAGTCCCGATCGGCGGCGAACCGGTGAAATATGAATTCGACAAGGTGTCGGGCGCGATCTTCGTTGACCGCATCCTTCACACCTCGATGCGCTACCCAACCAATTATGGCTTCGTCCCGCAGACCCTGTGCGGCGATGGCGATCCGCTCGATTGCCTGGTGATGACTCGCTGGCCGCTGATCCCCGGATCGGTGATTCGCGCGCGGCCAGTCGCAGTGCTGTACCTGGAGGACGAGGCCGGGGGTGACGAGAAACTGCTCGCCGTCCCCGAAATCAAGACCAGTCCATATTATGCCGATGTGATGGAAGGCACCGACCTGCCCCCGATCGTCCTTCAGCAGATCGAGCATTTCTTCACCCATTATAAGGATCTCGAGCCCGAGAAATGGGTCCGCATCGGCCATTGGGGTGGCGCCGCCGAAGCGCATCGCGTCGTGCTCGAATCAATTGCGCGCGCCGACGCCGCGAAGGGCTAAAATTCCTATTGCGGCATTTTCTTATTGAGGTGGGCGGCGACCACCGCCCTGCCGTCCACCACCCCCGCCGAACTGGAACAGCCGCCTCGGCAGGAATAATTTGCGGAAGCTGATCCCGACAGTGCGCCCGATTGGCTCAAGCCGGTCGGGCTGGTAAGCGAATGGAATGTCGCCGTCGCCGCCGCGCACGCGCGGACGGCTGTTGAAGATATTCTTGACCTCGAAGCGCACCGAACTGCCGAGGAAGAACGGGCTTTTCGAAACGAGGTCGAAGCGCTCGCCGAGGTTGGCGAACAGCCGCAGGTCGACGGTCGCATAATTGGCAAAGCGCAGATCCTCGCCGGTTCCGCCATCGACTCGGGTCGCGCTGCGCCAGTCGGCGGTGAGCCGCGCACCAAGCCCATTGTTATAATAGCCGCTCTCGACCTCGACCTGGTGGCGCGGCCGTCCGCCGTTCGAGTTGAGCGCCTCACCAACGAGATAGTCCAGCGCGGGCAGACCCGGCGCAATCGTCAACTCATCCTTGAACGTCAGCGTATGGGTCATCGATAGGGTCAGCCGTCCGC
>JALYRH010000070.1 GCA_030855425.1 Pseudomonadota bacterium | reverse complement strand
GTGTTCGAGCGGCCGTGGCTGAAGCTCTGCTTCACCTTGCCGGTCTCGACCGTGCGCTTGAGGCCCAGCGGCGGCCGGGTACCAAGCTTGGGCTTGTCGCTCTGGTCGGTCATGTATTTCCTTCGTCTTCGAAATCGTCGGTCGAGCCCGAGCCGGCGGCGCCTGATTCCCTCTCGGGAGCGCCGTCTAGCCCAGCATCGGGATCAATGAAAGCTTGCCACCGGGCGATGGCATGGGCCACGCGCCGTGCGGCGGCAGCGTCGGTCAAGGCGACATGTACCACATTTTCCCGGCCCAGTGCCATCGACAAGATGGTGCGAGCGACGGGAAAAACCAGTCCCCGCGAGTATCCGCGCGCTTCAGATCCCCCAACTCGCCACGCCTGGTCAAGTTTGGCATTGCCGTCCCCGCCTGCGTCGGCGGCGTGGATCAGCAGATGGACCTTGCCCGACCGCGCCGCGGTTTCGACCCGCTCGAATCCGTGGAGCAGGGTTCCGCCGCGGGCTTCGAGCCCGAGCCGGTCGAGCGCGGCCTGACGCAGCGCTGCCTCGACGCGTTCACCAAGCTCGACCGGGATGTTGAGTGCCGTTGTCTTGAACGCCCGGGCAAGCGCGCCCTTCAACTTGCCCTTTGCCTGCGCCGCTTCAAGCGCGCCGCGGCCAACGCCGATCCACGCACCGCGACCATCGGCGCGGGCGCGCACATCGGGCGCCACCTGGCCATCGGGGCCGAGCGCGAGGCGGATGAGTTCGTCGCGCGGCGCGGTGCGGCGGGTGAGAATGCAGGTTCGCTCGGACACGGCAGGACGGTGCGCCCGCGACGACGGGAGCAAAGAGTCTTGGCTGGACTGGACCCCCGCCTGCGCGGGGGAACCGATTAAAGCGCCGCGCGTGTCATTCTGAGGGTTCCGCAACATCGTCCTCCCCAGTCGTGGCGTCATCCTCGAACCAGTGAGCGCGGGCGGCCATGATGATCTCGTTGCCCTGCTCTTCGCTGAGACCATAATCGGCGAGCACGCCGCCCTTGTCTTCGGTCCGCTGGCTGGTGGTTTCGGCGCGGCGGCGCGGTTCGGCGCGCTTCTTCTGGATCAGCTCGTCGGTCGCGAGGTCGGCGAGATCGTCGAGCGTCAGGATTTTCGCCTTGCCGAGCGTGACCAGCATCGCTTCGTTGAGATGCGGCAATTCGGCCAGCGCATCCTCGACACCGAGCGCGCGGCGTTCCTCGCGCGACACGCCCTCGCGGCGATCGAGCGCCTCGGTGGCGCGATTCTGAAGCTCGCTGGCAATATCGTCGTCGAGACCCTCGATCGAGGCAATTTCGTCGATCTCGACATAAGCAACTTCCTCGAGGCTGGTGAAGCCTTCGGCGACGAGCAATTGGGCGAGGGTCTCATCGACGTCGAGATCGGTCTGGAACATGGTCGAGCGCTCGACGAACTCGCGCTGGCGCTTTTCGCTCGCGTCGGCTTCGGTCAGGATATCGATCTGGCTGTCGGTCAACTGCGATGCGAGGCGCACGTTCTGGCCCCGGCGGCCGATGGCAAGGCTCAACTGATCGTCGGGGACCACGACTTCGATGCGGCTTTCCTCCTCATCGATGACGACGCGGGCGACGGTCGCGGGCTGGAGCGCGTTGACGACGAAGGTCGCGGTGTCCTCGCTCCACGGGATGATGTCGATCTTTTCGCCCTGCAATTCCTGGACGACCGCCTGGACGCGGCTCCCCTTCATGCCGACGCAGGCGCCGACCGGGTCGATCGAGCTGTCATAGCTGATCACGCCGATCTTGGCGCGCGAACCGGGGTCGCGGGCGGCGGCCTTGATCTCGATGATGCCGTCGTAAATCTCGGGCACTTCCTGCGCGAACAGCTTTTTCATGAAGTCAGGATGGGCACGCGACAGGAAAATCTGCGGGCCACGTGCTTCGCGGCGCACCGACATGATCAGCGAGCGGATGCGGTCGCCGACGCGGACCATTTCGCGCGGGATCTGCTGGTCGCGGCGGATCACGCCCTCGGCGCGGCCAAGGTCGACGACGACGTGGCCGAACTCGACGCGCTTGACGACGCCGGTGATGACTTCGCTGACGCGGTCCTTGAATTCCTCATGCTGGCGCTCGCGCTCGGCGTCGCGGACCTTCTGGAAGATGACCTGCTTGGCGGCCTGCGCGGCGATCCGGCCGAACTCGATCGGGGGCAAAGGATCGACGATGAAGTCGCCGACGGCGGCGTCCTTCTGGAGCTTCTGAGCGCCCTTCAAGTCTACCTGCTTGAAATAATCCTCGACCTCCTCGACCACTTCGACGACGCGCCACAAGCGCAGATCGCCGGTTTCCTGGTCGAGCTTGGCGCGAATGTCATTCTCGGCGCCGTAGCGGGCGCGGGCGGCGCGCTGGATCGCATCTTCCATCGCTTCGATGACGATGCCCTTGTCGATCAACTTCTCGCGCGCGACCGAGTCGGCGATGGCGAGCAGCTCGGCGCGGTTCGCGGTGGGGTTGCCGGTCGTGGGCGTCGTGGCTTCGGTAGTGGCCATGGAGATCAACCTTCCGTCTTGATAGAATCGACGCCCTCGGTGCTGAGCGGCGCGGTGGCTTGAATGAGCTTGTCGGTCAGCAGCAGCTTGGCCGAGGCGATGTTGGCGAACTCGACCAGCCGCTTGCCCTTGGGGGTGGTGATGCGGATCGTCTCGCCGTCGATGCCTTCGATGATCCCGGAGACTTGCTTGGCGGTGTCGACCGGCGCGGCGAACTTGATGCGCGCTTCATGCCCGGCCCAATCGGCGAAGTCGCCGCGGCGGGTCAGGGGACGGTCGATCCCGGGCGAACTTACTTCGAGCCGATAGGGACCCGCGATCGGGTCGCGTCCAGCTTCCTCCAGCGGGTCGAAAATCTCCGAGATGGCGCGCGACAAAGCGGCGCAATCGTCGATCGTCAGCTGGCGCGTGTCTGGTTGCTCGGCCATCACCTGGAGCGTGGGGTCGGACTTGCCGCCGATCATCGCCACGCGCACAAGGTCGAGCCCGAGCGCCGTGACGGCGGGTTCGATCAGGGCGGCGATGGCGCCGGTATCGGCAGGAGTGTCGGTCAGAACGGGCTCCGAAAATCAAACTCTCTCAGTGCCGGACCGACCCCGGCCCGGCCCCAACGTCTTGACGATGTCGAGGAGAGTGAGGGCGATATAGGCGGATCGCGGGATAGTCGCAAGCGGCGAGTGGTCGCCCTTGAGCCTTAACGCGAGCCCCATGGCGGAGGCGGCGGGGCGACGGGGCGGGTGAGGTCGAACTCGACTCGGAACAAGCGACCGGGACGGCGCAATTCGTAGGCGAAGATGCCACCGGGATGGACCTCGACCGCCCAGACGTTGGCCGCGCCCGCGACATTGCCTTCGCGCACCAGCAGCTGTTTGGTGAAGTCATCGGCAGGAAACAACTGGCGGGCGGCGCCGCGAGGCGTGATCGAATCGCCGCCATATTGCGTGACCTTGTCCTCGCTGCCGTCCTCGTGGCGATGATCATGCTTGAGGCGGTAGCCGACGGCAGTGCGCGTGATGACCCAGGTACGTGAGCGATCACTAGCGACATGGAAGGGGATGCGGATGTTGTCCGCGGAGCAGGTGCGAACATGCATCACGAGGGGCTTGCCGACAAAACTCGCATCGGCGGCGGCCGGCGGGCTGACCACGCGGCCAGCGTACGCCTTGCCGCAGAGCGCCGACAGGTCAGCGAAAAATTCGCGATCGGGCGGGGCCGGCGACGTGGCGCAGCCGGCGGTGGCGAGGAGGATGAACCCGAACAGCGATTTCATGAGCGGAGCCTTTCGAGAGCGCGATTCTCGGCGCGGATGCGGATGGTCAGGACGGCGGCGTTGAGCAGGGTGAAGAGCAAAGCGACTTGCCACAGACCAAACACAAGAGGGAGCAAGGCGATCTCGGCGACGACCACCAGATAATTGGGATGGCTGACATATTGATAGGGGCCACGCGCGACAAGGCGCTCTCCCGGAACGACGATGATCCGCGTCGTCCAGCGGTCCCCGAGCGACTGGAGCACCCACACGCGCATGACCTCCACCAGCGCGAACCCGCCGAGCAGGACGAGGTCGATCGGGCGACCGGGGGCGAACCACCACAAGGAAGCGAGCCAAGCGGCATGGACCGCGACGATCAGCGGATAATGTCCCGGTGCGACTTCATGGCCGCCGGCGGCGATCAGGCGTCTGGTGTTGGCCCTGGCGATCGGCAGTTCGACGAGCCGCTGCGCGGTGACGAAGCCGAGGATTGCGATGTGCGGCCACCATGGGGTCATTTGCGGGATCATTGCTCGAGCACCAGCCCGGCGCAGGTGAAGCCCGGGCCGAACGCGGTCATCATCACCCGCTCGGGGAGCCCGCGCGCCAGCAGCGCCTCAAGCACGAACATCACTGTCGGAGCGCTCATATTACCATGCTTGCGGAGTATCAGCCGTTCAAGGTCGAGGCTCCCGCCGCCGAGCGCGAGCGCGGTCTCGATCGCATCCACGACCTTGGTACCGCCGGGATGGCAGCAAAAGCGATCGATGTCGGTGCGACTCAGCGACATTCGGTCGAGAATGCCGTCGACAGCCGCGGCCAGTTCGCCGGTGACGAACGGCGGGATGGCGCGGTCGAAGATCACCGCGAGCCCCGGGTCCTCGACCCGCCAGCCCATGATACCGAGCGTGTCAGGCCACAGTTTCTCGCCCGCGGCGGTGATGGTGGCGAGGGCGTCGCCTTCGTCCGGATTGGAGGCGCTCGACACCACTGCGGCCGCGGCGCCATCGCCGAACAGCGCCGTGGCGACGATCGCCGCCGGGTCGTCGCTGTCCAGCCGGATCGAGATCGAGCAGGTCTCGACGGTGACGAACAGCCAGCGGCTACCCGGCTCCGCGAACGCCAGCCGCGCCGTAGTGGCCAGACCGGTAACACCGCCGGCACAACCGAGCCCGAATAATGGCACTCGGCGCACGTCGGGGCGCAGGCCGAGTCCGGGGGCAACGCGGGCGTCGATGCTGGGGGTCGATATGCCCGTGGTCGAGGCGAATACCAGCCCATCGATCTGATCGGGCCGAAGCCCCGCCGACGCGATCGCCTTAGTCGCGGCGTCGATGAACATCTCCTCGGTCGCCGAGACATACAGCGCGGTGCGCTCGGCCCAGCCGTGCGGTTGGCAATACCAGTCGATCGGCGCGACGGTCTGGCGCTGATCGATCAACGCATTGTCGAACACCCCGGCCAGCCGGTCGAACAAAGCAGCGCGGCCTCGGAACATTGCCTTCGCCGCGGATTTGGCTTCTGACTGAGTGATGGTGAAGGACGGGAGCGCGGTTGCGACCGACAGGAGACGAGCAGATGGCAAACGAATTTTTCCTGCAACAAGGCGCCCAGCGTGCGCCGATGCGCCGATGGTGGCAAGCCGGCCTGCTGCTGAGCGTCGCGACCGCGGCATGCGGACAAGCGGCGACTAAGGCAGCACCAACGTCAGGACCTCCGTTCACGGTCCATGAAGTCGCCAAATTCTCGACCCCATGGGCTATCGCCTTCCTTCCCGGAAGCGGGGCGAGCTTGACCAAGATGGCACTACTGTCTGAAAAAGAGGGCAAATTGTGGCTGGTCGATACCGCCAGCGGGCAGCGCCAAGCGGTTTCCGGCGTCCCCGCGGTCCATGTCGCCGGACAGGGCGGGCTTGGCGACGTCGTCCTTCATCCCGAATTCGCCGCCAATCGCCGCGTCTATCTGAGCTTTATCGAGCAGGGCTCGGGCGGGAGTGGCGCGGCGCTGGGCTATGGCACGCTCGAATTGGGCCAAGGCGCGCCGCGCCTGACGGGCTTCAAGACGATCTGGCGGCAGTCGCCGAAAGTTTCGGGCAACGGCCATTTCTCGCACCGCATCGCCTTCGGCCGAGACGGCCTGCTCTACCTGAGTTCGGGCGACCGCCAGAAGTTCGATCCCGCGCAGGCGGTCGATGGTAATCTGGGCAAGATACTTCGGCTTACCCCCGAGGGCGCTCCGGCGCCGGGCAACCCGTGGGCCGCCAAGGGCGGGGTCGCGGCGACGTTCTGGACGCTCGGGCACCGTAATGTGCTCGGCCTGTCGTTCGCCCCCGACGGACGGCTGTGGGGCGCCGAAATGGGCCCCAAGGGCGGCGACGAAATCAATCTCATTCAGCCGGGGCGCAACTATGGCTGGCCGCGCGCCTCGAACGGCAGCAAATATGATGGCGGCGACATTCCCGATCACAAAGCGGGAGACGGCTTCGAAGCACCCAAGGTCAGTTGGACGCGATCGATTTCTCCCGGCGGATTGCTGATCTATACGGGCGATCGGTTCCCGCAGTGGAAGGGCGATGCATTGGTCCCGGCTCTGTCGCGCGAGGCGCTGATCCGCGTCGACATCGAAGGCGACCGGGCCACCAAGGCCGACGAGTGGCCAATGGCGGCGCGTATCCGCGCGGTGGAACAAGGCCCGGGAGGAAGCGTCTTCCTGTTGGAAGACGGCAAGAGCAGCGGCCGGCTGCTGAGACTGGAACCGTTAAAATCGGCTAAGAAGGACAATTGATGATTGACGATGAAGGGTTTTCGCGCCGCAACTTGCTCGGCGGTGTTGCCGCAACGGCGTCTTTGGGGATCGCCACGCGCGCCATGGCGGCACCTCCGCCCGGAACCGCCAATCCGGCGCCCCCGTCGCTGACGCCGAACCAGGCACTCGCTGCACTCAAGGAAGGGAACCGCCAGTTTCTTGCTGGTCGCGCGGTTGAACCGGACCGCAGAGGGATGCGACGGTTGGAAATCGCCAAGGCCCAATATCCGATCGCGGTGCTGGTATCCTGCTCGGACAGCCGGGTGCCGCCCGAGCTACTGTTTGGGCGCGGACTGGGCGAATTGTTCATCATCCGCAACGCGGGCAACACGATCGATACGACGGCGATGGGCAGTCTCGAATATGCAGTCGCCGAACTCAATGTCCCGCTGGTTGTCGTGATGGGCCATGAGCGCTGCGGTGCGGTCGCCGCTGCGGTCGCCGTGGTCGAGCAGGGCGCGACCTACCCCGGAAGCATCGGGCGAATGGTCGAACCGATCGTTCCGGCAGTGCTCGCCGCGAAGCGCGCGGGCGCGAAGGATTTGCTCGACGCCTCGGTGCGCGCCAATGTCAGCCGGACGGTCGGGCGGCTGCGCCAATTTTCGGAGCCGATGGTGCTTGATCGGATCAAGTCCGGGCGGTTGCGGGTAATTGGCGCGCGCTACGATCTCGACGATGGTAACGTCGACTTCTTCGACGAGGGCAAAGCCGCCTAGGAAGTGCGCCGATAGCGGAACTGGTGTGGGGTGCGGCCTTCGCGGCGCGCCTTGGCGGCGTAGCGCGTCTCGCGCCACCCACTAGGATAGGTTAGCCAGTCCTTCGGCCCCTCGACCAGCCAGTCGAACTGGTGACGGTGGCGCTGCATCACCATCAGCGCATAGTCCAAATAAACCGGATGGTCCGTCGCCATGCGAAACTCGCCTCCTGGCTTGAGCTTGGCGGCGATGAGGTCGAGCGGACCGTCGTTGATCATCCGCCGTTTGGCATGGCGGTTCTTCGGCCACGGATCGGGGTGGAGCAGATAGACGAAGCCGAGTCCGCCATTGGGGATGCGGTGGAGCACGTCGAGCGCGTCGCCCGTATCGAGCCGGACATTGGCGAGGCCCTGGTCGCGAATGTGGGTCAACGCGACCGCGACTCCATTGAGGAAGGGCTCGCAGCCAATGAAGCCATGATCGGGCAGCAGGTCGGCGCGAAACGCAAGGTGCTCGCCCGCGCCGAAACCGATTTCGAGGTGGAGCGGCCGTTCGCCGCCGAACAGACGAAGCGCCGTGATTTCGCCTTCGGCGGGAAGCGATATCTGCGGCAACAGCGTTTCGACCAGCGCTGCCTGTTGGGCGCGCAGCTTGTGCCCGGTCGAGCGGCCGTAGAGGCGGTTGAGCGTAGTCGGATCGGGCGGGGTCATCGCCGCGCCGCGTAATGCCATGCGTACCGCGCCGCAACGCTTTACGGGGCACTCGCGCGACCGCGGGACGTTGAGCGGCTCATGACCAAGACAAAATTTCGCGCCAGTCGCATACTTCAACAGGTCGAACGCACCGACCTCGCTGTCACGCGCGCGGTCGCGCTCAACGAGGACCGCCCGATCGGACGATGGACGCGGGGCTTTGCCGAACTCGGCGACCAGCCGCCGCTCGTCGCTGTCTCGCTCGCCGTCGTCGCGGCGGGGCTAGCCGGTGGCAATGACCGACTGCGGCGCACGGGCCTCAGGATGCTCACCGCGCACTCGCTGTCGACGATCGCCAAGCTGGCGGGCAAGAACAGCATCGATCGCACCCGCCCCGGCGCGCTCGGCGAAAAGGCGTATCGGTTGGAGCAGGGCAACAGCCACGACGGTCGGCTGCGCTCGATGCCGTCGGGGCACAGCGCGGGGATTGTCGCCGTCGCGGGCGCCATCGCCGCCGATTATCCGCGCGCCTTCATACCGCTTGCGGCAGCTTCGGTGGCGGTCGGCGCGGCGCAAGTGCCGAGCCGCAACCATTACATGTCCGACGTCGTGGTCGGGGCTGCGATCGGCCTGGTTGTCGTTGGGCTAGCGCGCTTGCTGATTCCGCCGCACGATTAAGAGTCGGGAGTCGACCCCGACCGGCGTGGTCAGCCTCGATCGGTTCGCCAAGGACGCTCCCAAACGCCCCTGGGACCGCGCGCCCAAGGTGCGCACGCTGGCATAAGTTAAGTAGTCGCCCCCTGATAAGCGACGCCTACTCAATTAAAGTTTACGCCAGCGCGGCCTTCAAATCGTCGCCCAAGTCGGTCTTTTCCCATGGGAAGAAATCGCCCTCGGGCTCGCGTCCGAAGTGGCCGTAAGCCGCAGTGCGCGCGTAGATCGGCTTGTTGAGGCCAAGATGAATGCGGATACCGCGCGGCGTAAGCTTGCCCAAGGCGGCGATCGAATCGATCGCGGTTTCGAGCGCGTCATCGCCGACGGTGCCGGTGCCGTGCGTATCGACGTAGAGCGACAAGGGCTCGCTCACCCCAATCGCATAAGCGAGCTGGATGGTGCAGCGGGTGGCGAAACCCGCCGCGACGATGTTCTTGGCGAGATAGCGCGCGGCATAAGCTGCCGAGCGATCGACCTTGGTCGGGTCCTTGCCGCTGAACGCACCGCCGCCGTGCGGGGCTGCCCCGCCGTAAGTGTCGACAATGATCTTGCGCCCGGTCAGCC
>JALYRH010000069.1:6369-9280 GCA_030855425.1 Pseudomonadota bacterium | reverse complement strand
CGGAAACACCAATGTCGTCTTCGCGCTGGTCGCTCACGGCGGGGAGATTTGCGCGCGGTGGCGGATCGCGACCGACCCGCGCCGAACCGCCGACGAATATGCGGTGTGGCTTCACCAATTGCTGGCGCTCGAGGGCTATGCCAAGGGCGACGTTGCGCGCGTCGCGATCGCCACCGTCGTCCCGCGCGCGCTCCACAACCTCACCGTGCTCTCGCAAAAATATTTCGGACAGGAGCCGGTCGTCGCCGGGGCAGGGGGATGGCCGATCGCGCTCGACGTGGTGGAGCCGGCGAGCGTCGGCGCCGACCGCGCGCTTAACGTCATGGCCGCACATGCCCGCCATGCCGGAGACCTGATCGTGATCGATTTCGGCACCGCGACGACGTTCGACGTGGCCGATTTTTCAGGCGCTTACAAAGGCGGAATTATTGCTCCGGGGATCAATCTCAGCCTTGACGCGCTGGTCGGCGCGGCCGCGAAGTTGCCGCGTATCGCGATCAGCACGCCCGACGGCGACAGCGTCATCGGGCGCACCACCGAAAGCCAGATGCTGATCGGCGTCTATTGGGGATATGTCGCGTTGATCGAGGGGCTGGTCGCGCGCTTGAAGGTCGAAATCGGCCGTCCCGTCACTGTCATTGCCACCGGAGGTCTCGCCATCTTGTTCGACCAGCATACCGAAGTGTTCGACGCCATCGAACCCGACCTCACCATTCAGGGGCTTGCTCTATATTGCGCCGGATCGCCGCAATGACTCCGGGCGAGGAACTGCTGTTCGTCGCGCTTGGTGGATCGGGCGAAATCGGCATGAACGTCAACCTGTACGGTTGCCGTGGCAAGTGGCTCATGGCCGATTGCGGGCTGACCTTCGCCGATCCCGAATATCCGGGGATCGACCTGATTCTGCCGGACCTTGAATTCATCGAGCAGCGCCGCAAGGACCTAATCGGGATCGTCATCACCCATGGTCATGAAGATCATATTGGCGCCTTGCCCTACATGGCCGCCGACCTGAACGTGCCGATTTACGCGACTCCATTCACCGCCGGGCTGATCGCTGGCAAGCTTGAGGAAGAAGGGCTGACCGGCAAGGTCAAGTTGAAGATCATCGAGCGCGGCGGGTCAATCGACCTCGACCCGTTCCGCGTGACTTATGTGCCGCTCGCCCACTCGATTCCCGAAGGCAATGGCCTGCTGATCGAGACGCCGCTCGGCAAGGTATTCCATACCGGTGACTGGAAGCTCGACGATGCCCCGGTGCTCGGCCATCCGAGTTCGGCCGAGACGCTGACCAGGATAGGCGACGGCGGCATATTGGCCATGGTGTGCGATTCGACCAACGCGTTCCAGGAGACGGCCTCGGGCAGCGAAAGCTCGGTCCATCCCGGGTTGCTCGAGCAGGTCCGCAAGGCCAAGGGCCGCGTGCTGGTGACGACATTCGCCTCCAACGCCGCGCGGCTCGAGACGATCGGCCGGGTGGCGGTTGAGGCGGGGCGCAAATTATGCGTTGCCGGACGGAGCCTCGACCGCATCCTCAAGGTCGCGCGGGCGACCGGCTATCTACGCGATTTTCCCGAGGTGGTCCGCTTCGACGAAGCGATGCGACTGCCACGCAGCGAAGTGCTGATCGTCGCCACCGGCGGGCAGGGGGAGGTGCGCGCCGCATTGGGCCGCGTGGCATTCGGCAACCATGAATTGAAGCTGGTCGACGGCGACACCGTGATCTTCTCGTCGAAGCAGATTCCCGGCAATGAAGTCGCCATTGGGCGGATCATGAATGCGCTGAGCGAGCTTGGCGTGCTGACGGTCACCGAGCGCCAGGCGCATGTCCATGTTTCGGGCCACCCGGGACGGCCCGAACTGGCCGCGATGTACGGCTATATGCGGCCGCAAATCCTCGTCCCGGTTCATGGCGAAGCACGCCACCTGCGCGAGCAGGCGCGGTTTGCACTGTCGCAGGGCATTCCCAAGGCGGCGCTACAGGAAAATGGCGACATCATCCGGCTTGCGCCCAAGGGACCGAAAAAGGTTGGCGACGCGCGGGTCGGGCGGCTGGTGCTCGATGGCGATGTCATCCTGTCCGCCGACGGGTCAACGATCAACGATCGCCGCAAGATGGGGCTCAATGGGTTGATCACCGTCGCGCTGGCGGTCGACGACCGCGGCCAGTTGGTCGGCAATCCGTTGATTCGCCCGTTCGGGGTTCCGGTCGAGGAGGATCGCGACGACTTCCTCGCCGATGCCACCGACGCCGCCGCTCGGGCTTATTCACCCGGCGCGGCCGAAGACAAGATGCTCGACGCGGTGCGGCTCGCGGTGCGGCGCTGCGCGACCTTGTGGACCGGCAAGAAGCCGATGGTCGATGTGACGGTGCTGAGCCTGCCCAGATGAGCTTGGGCTCGATCGTTGCAATCTATTTCCTGTTCTGGGTGTCGGCGGCGTTCCTGATGTTGCCATTCGGGGTCCGCACCGATGAGGAAGTCGGCGCCGCCAAGGTTCCCGGCCAAGCCGACAGCGCCCCGCATCGCTTTGATTTCAAGCGTCACATGATGCGCGCGGCGGTGTTGGGCGCGGCGATGTTCGCGCTTTACTACGCCAATTGGCATTACCAGTGGCTGACTGTCGACGATCTCGATTATTTCAACTGAAGCGTTTTCGGCTTCGCTATCAACTAGCGCCGGCGTTCGATACCTTGCGCGAGCGCGGCATAAAGCTTGCCCATGTCGGCGCTCATCAGCGTGACCGCCATCATCCCGCCATCGCGCTCGGCCAGCACGCGGCGCAGCATCGCCTCGAAGTCGTGGACGTAGCGATTGACCGACTGATGGAATTCCGGGTCGCTGTCGTAATGCGCGGCGATCGAGCGTGTCTCGGCGCCGCCGATGAGCTTGACCGCGCGCCGCGTGAACAC
>JALYRH010000069.1:0-6359 GCA_030855425.1 Pseudomonadota bacterium | reverse complement strand
CCTTCAAATAAGCGCCCCAGGCCTTCTCGTCGACTTCGTCGGACAGTATTTTCTGCACGTCGATCGCCGCTGAATGCATCGAGTCCATCAGCAGCGAGACACGGCGCGCGAAATCCTCGCCATCGTCCTTGCGCTGCGCCTCACGGCTCTGTTCGAGATGGGCTTCGAGCGCGACCGCGCTCTGCCCGATCGACAGCATCTGCTGCGTCAGGCGATTGCTGGCATGGCGTGCAGATTCGACCGCCTGCGTCGCGACGCGGTCGACTTCGGCGAGCCGTTCCTCGACCGCTTCCCGCACCGCTTTTTCAAGCGCGGCGCGCGCCGCCTTGCCGAGTTGCGATGCCGATTCGGGAATGATTTCGGCAATTGCGGTGCGCGCGCGTTCGGCGGCATGGGCGCCGGCCTCGCGCACTTGGCCAAGCGCCGTGATCAGTGCCGGCCCGGTTTCATTCGACAGTCGCATGGCGTCGTCATTGGCTTCCGCAATCGCGGCGTGAAGCTCACCCAGCCGCGCCTCCGCCCCGGCCACGCCATGATCGACCGCGGACAGCATCGCGCCAAGCTTCTGTTCACTTGCCTCGAGCGCTTGCTGGCCGACAATGAACTGCTGGGCGGTGTCGTTGGCGGCGCCCTGCATCCACTCGATCGAAGGACGCGCCTGGTCGGTCGCGGCGAGCAGACGCGAGGCGCCCGCCTCAGCCTCGCCAAATGCCCCGCCTAGCTCCTGCGCCACCGCCAGCGACAGCGCGGTAACTCCGTCGCGAAGCGCCGCGGTGCGATCGCCTAGCGCAAGCAGCGCCTGATCCTGCGCTCCAGTATCTCCCCCGAGCAACTCGATATCGGCGCGCAGTCGGCCGACATGGCTCGATAGACGTCCCGCGCGCTCGTCGCCCTGCTCGGCGAGCCGCGCGAAGCGGTCATCCAGCGCTTGCAGGCCGTGGTCGAGGTCGGCGACGAGCCGTTGCGAGGCGCGTTCCTGCTCGGCAATGCGCGAGGTCAGCCCGTCGAGCGACGCGCCAGCGCTGGTCAGCCGCTGCGACAAGGCCTGGCTGGCGTCGATTCCGGCGCGTCCGAGCCCGGCCTGCGCCTGGTCGAGCAGGGCCGACACGCTCGCTGCCGAGGCGTCGATACCAGTGCGAATTTCGGACAGCGAGTCAGCGGCGCGAATAAGCAGGGCGTCGATTCCGGCATTGGTGACCTCGCCCGCCTCGTGGACTCGAAGCGCGGCTGCGGCGCCGGCGCTTTCGACCTGCGTCAAATGCTGGACAAGGCGCGAGGCGGCGTCCTGGATCGTCGTATCGGAGTGATTGGTCTGCCGGGCCAGGGCTTCGACCGCGGACTCGAAGGCGGCGGCCTGCTCGATCGAATGCGCCCCTGCGGCGCGCAACGCCTCCGCCATGCGCAAGGCCTGCTGTTCGGCCTGCGGCAAGTCGCTCATCATCACGCCAATGTCGGTGCGCGCGTTGTCGGTCGCACGGTCGAATGAAGCGCTGTGCGCCGCCAGTTCGGTCGAGCGCTTGCCAAGTTCGGCGGTGACTGCGGCGATCCGGGTCGCGGTTTCGTCGCCAAGCCCCATCAGGCTGCCCGCCATATTGCCCAGCGCGGTGTGATTATGGTCGATCTGGCGCGACAATGCCGCGAGCACGTCTTCGAGCGCGCGCGCCTCGGTGCGCATGGCGATCACCGAGCGGGTGAAGTGTTCGGCTTCCTTGCGCCGCGTGCGCCCGAATATCAGCCATGTCAGCCCGAGCAGGGCCAGCGGCCCGGCAGCGATTGCGACCCATTGCGCGAACGCCGGGCTGCCGAGCGGCGCGGCGGCGAGCGCGCGCCCTGCCGACCAGGCGGTGTAGCCGAGCCACAGTGCGGCGAGCAGGGCCAGCGTCCAGCCAAGCACTTGCCGCCCGCCGGCGCCGCGTTGTTCGTCGCGGCGCTCCTGCCACGCCACGTCATCGAACGATCCGATCGCTGGCTCGCCCCCGGGCTCGTACCCGTGTTCGACCGAATCGATGGCGGGAAGAGCGTCGGGGTCTCGCTCGGCGTAATGCGGATAAGCGGTCATAACAGTGGGTTTACCACCTTTGTTGAGGGTGCAAAGCGATTATGCGTCGGCGTGGGGTGGAAATGACGCGCGCGCCTGCCCTATGATGGTGCGTTCGGGGGCGGACACAGCGGGTTGGGGCAACAGACTATGGCGCTTGGCGCGCTGATCGGGGCGTATCAGGAGGATGATTCGGGCGGGCTTCGGGCGCTGCTTCCACTCGCCGGTCAGACGCTGATCGAATATCAGGCGCGCTGTCTCGCCGCGCTTGGCGCCGCGCCGCTGCTGGTGTTGGTCGAGCGCGTCCCGGTCGCGCTCAACGATGCGTTCGAACGACTGCGCAGTGAGGGCATTGCCGTGATTGCGGTGAGCGACGCGGCCGAAGCGGCGAGCCGGTTCGAAGCCGGGACTGATGTCGTCCTGCTCGCCGACGGCATCGCCCCGGACATGCAGGACGTCGGGCGGCTCGGCGACTTCGATGCGGGTGTCGGCGGAGCCGAGGGAGCGCTGATCCTGACCGTTCCTGACGATGACGAACATGAGGGCTTCGAGCGGATTGACGCGACCCACCGTTGGGCAGGGCTGGCGCGATTGCCGGCGGAGCTGATCGGGGCGACGGCGGCGATGATCGGCGACTGGGATCTGCAATCGACGCTGCTGCGCCGGGCGGTGCAGTCCGGTGCGCGGCTAGCGCCCGCGGCAAGCGGCGAGGGGGCAGGACCATTTCTTGCCCACGGCGACGCGATGGCGGGGTATCAGCGGCGCCTGCTACTCGCGTCGCGCGGCGCGCGAACCGACTGGGTCAGCCGGTTCATCCTGCCGCTGGTCGAGGAACTCGCGACCGAGCGCCTGATGGAAACCAGGCTGCGCCCCGAATGGCTGGTACGCCTTGCCGTGGCGCTGACGGTCGCCGCGGCGCTGGCGTTCACCCGCGGCTGGTTGTGGCAGGGGCTGGTGGCATTGCTGCTTTCGACCCCACTCGACCTTGTCGCGCGGCGCATTGCCTTGCTGCGCCTGCGGCCGCTGAGCCCCAATCTACCCGCCAACCGGATGCTATGGCCCGCGGCGGGGCTGGCGTTGCTCGGCCTTGGCTGGTTCGAGGCGCGCCACGGCGGCGGGTGGGGAGCAATGGCCGCGGCGCTTGCCGCCATTGGCTTTGCCGAAGCATTGCGGATCGAGCGCAGCGGCAACGAGCCGCCCGGCGCGCTCTACCTGTTTTCGCGCCGAGCGGGCATCTGGCTGGCGATCCCGTTCGCGCTTGGCGGGTGGTGGAATCTCTACCTCGCGGTGGTTGCGCTCTATGCGGCGACAAGCTTCTTCGTCGCGCAGCATGTCCATCATCGCGTCGCGCGCGATTGACGCGGCATTAACTCCAATCGTCTAACGGGGTTCGATGATGCCCGTCGAATGGCCGATCGCCGCCGAAGCGGCCGACCACCGTGTCGAACCTGCGAGGGCCGCGGGAAGCGACCGGCTGCCGATTGTCCGGCAGGATCTGTTTCTCGACGATCGTGCGCGGCTGACCGAGCAGGAACGGGCGCTGATGTCGGCAATGCTCGTCGGCATGATCGAACAGCTCGCCGACGAACTCCGGATCGGGCTTCCGCCTGACGTGTTGGCCCGAACCGAACAAGACCGCGACCATATCGTCGCGCGCTTGTGGAAAAGCGGCGCGCTCGACCAATCCCTCTTGATTCAGCTGCTCCTGCGCCACGCCGACGAGCAGCTCATTGCCGCCGCTTGCCGTACGTCGCGCGGACCCGGCGAGGGCGGTTCGGTCGAGAGGCTGGTGGGCGACAGCGATGGAGCGATTGCGAGCGCGGCAATGGCGCTCGCCGTCGCGCGCGGTCGGCGGCGCGACCGCTTCGGGCGGCTCGGCCTCGAATATGACGATATCCCCCGGCGCGAAGCGCGGCGCCTCGTTCACTTCGTCGCCGCGGCGCTGCGCCATGGCATCTCGGGCGGACCGGTGGCGATCGACGAAGCGTTGGCCGAAGCCGCGGCGCGCTTGATCGATCGGCACGACGAAAGCCGCCGGATTGAATTGCGCGCGATGAGCCTCGCCGCAGCGCTGGTCGAGGCACGCGGCGCCGATGACGAATTGGTTGCCGGACTGGCGGCCGAAGGCGATGCCGCCTTGCTCACCGCACTGTGCGCGGTGCGCGCCGGAGTGTCGCCCGTTACGGCATGGATGCTGCTGGTAAACGATGGCGCGCGCCATGCGATGCTGCTGGCGCGGATCGCCGGGATCGGTCGGCCCGCCGCAGCGGCAATGGTCGCGGCTTTGACAGAACCGTTGCTGTGGGGCGAACCGGACAGCGCGATCGCATGCTTCGACCGGCTCGCCGATAGTGAAGTCGATGCCGCGCGGCGCTGGTGGCGCTTGCCTGCCGCCTACCGCGACGGAGTAGGGCAGCTGGGAGGCGGCGATGGCCAGCCGATCGACTGAACCCGTCCCGATCAGCGGCCGTGTCGATTGTCACGGCCGGCTGGTCGAGGCCGACGCGGCGCTCGAGCGGCTCCAAGTCGAGGCCGGGTCGCGGCTGGGACGCGCGGTCGCACTGCCCCAGCTTGCCGCGCTCGCCCGCGCCGCAGCGTCGCTCGGCGTGCCGTTATCGCGTACGGTAAACACTGCCGACAGCCATCACGACATCGACCTGTTCGTTCGCGCCGAGCCGGTATCAGGCGCAGGCGAGGACGCGAACGAAGTTCGATTGACGATCGAACGCTGGGTCGCCCGGCCGATGTCGGCGCCGCGCCTCGCATTGGTTGGCTCGGCCGACGTCCACGATCATCGCGGCGAACGCGAATCGCTCGAATTCGAGACCGATGCGGCGTTGAACATGGTCGACGTCTCGCCCTCGCTCGCCAGCCTGCTGGGAGTCGACCCGAACGCCGTTCCGGGCGATCCGCTGACCAGCCTGTTCCGGTTGATCGAGGAAGCCGATGGTGCGCTGCCGTTGCTCGGCGCGCTCGCCACGCAAGCCGCGCTCGAAGGTCAGCGCGCGGCGCCGCGCAACGGCGGGGTCGAGCTGACGATCGACGCCGATCCATTGTTCGACGAGCACGGCCGCTTTGCCGGCTTTCATGCGCGCGTGCGGCGCGACGGCGAGAGCGAGGCGTCCATGGAGCGCGCAGAGCCAGCGTTCGAGGATTCGCTCGATGACGCGTTACGCTCCCCGCTGGCGCGAATCATTTCCGCCGCCGACCATATTGTCGAGCGCGGCGACGGTCCGCTGCGTTCTGACTATGCAACCTACGCCAGCGACATTGCCGCCGCGGGACGCCATTTGCTCTCGGTCATCCGATCAATGGGGCAAAGCGGGAAAGCGGCAGCGCAGCGGATCGATCTGGCGGCGCTCGCCCGCGAAGCGGTCGGGCTCGTCCAGCCGATCGCCGAACCGCGCCACATTTCGATCGAAATCGAACGGTTTGCCGCGCCATGCCCTGCCGAGGGCGAGGCACGTGCCGTAGTCCAGGTTCTGGTCAATATTCTTGGCAACGCCGTGCGCCATTCGCCCGACGGGGGGACGGTAGCGGTGGTGTTCGACGCCGATGCGCACGAAAGCCGGGTGACGATTGCCGATCAGGGGCCGGGGATCGACCGCGTCGACCAGCAGCGCATCTTCGACCGTTATGAGCGCGTCGGTACTGCGTCCGATGGCAGCGGGCTTGGGCTCGCCATATCACGGCGGCTGGCGCGATCGATGGGAGGCGACATCCGGCTCGAAAGCGCGCCGGGCGAAGGCGCGCGTTTCACCTTGATCCTGCCGACTGCCTGAGGCCAGAACTATCGGGCGGTATTCAGTCAGTCACGCCCGCACCCCGCCCGGCTATTCAAGAATATTACATGAGCGTTCGGGTGGGGACGCGGCCCTCCCGCTCTCTAGTCAGAAGCGCTAGCGCTCGCCGACCGCAGTATAGTCGCGCTGGGTCGGGCCGACGTAAAGCTGGCGCGGACGACCGATCTTCTGCTCGGGATCCGAGATCATCTCGTTCCACTGCGCGACCCATCCGACAGTCCGCGCCAGCGCAAACAGCACGGTGAACATTTCGGTCGGAAAACCGATCGCATTGAGGATCACGCCCGAATAGAAATCGACGTTGGGATAGAGTTTCTTCTCGATGAAGTAGCTATCGTTGAGGGCGATCCGCTCCAGTTCCTTGGCGACCTCAAGCACCGGGTCGGTCTTGCCCAATTCCTTGAGCACTTCGTCGGCGGTAGCCTTCATTACCTTGGCGCGCGGATCGAAATTCTTATACACGCGGTGGCCGAAGCCCATCAGGCGGAACGGATCGTCCTTGTCCTTGGCGCGTGCGA
>JALYRH010000010.1 GCA_030855425.1 Pseudomonadota bacterium | reverse complement strand
ATCTGCACTTCGAGCCCGCCGTCGCGCACTTCGAGCACGGTCACGGTGACCGTTTCGCCCTTGTTCGCGCCGCCCGAGCCGCTCGCCGCGGCGCCGCCAACGGCGACCCCGCCGCGCTCGAGCTGCTTCATGCCGAGCGAGATGCGCTCCTTTTCAACATCGACGTCGAGCACCACCGCGGTCACGCTCTCGCCCTTGTGATGCAGCGCCAAGGCTTCCTCGCCCGACACGCCCCACGCGATGTCCGACATATGGACCATGCCGTCGACGTCACCGTCGAGCCCGATGAACAGCCCGAATTCGGTTGAATTCTTGACTTCGCCGGCGACCTGGGTGCCGATCGGATGCTTGTCGGCGAAGTCGGCCCACGGGTTCGACTGCGCCTGCTTGAGGCCAAGCGAAATGCGGCGCTTCTCCTCGTCGACCTCGAGGATCTTGACCTCGACCTCCTGGCTCGTGCTGACGATCTTGCCCGGATGGACGTTCTTCTTGGTCCAGCTCATCTCGCTGACATGGACCAGGCCTTCGATGCCCGGCTCCAGTTCGACGAACGCACCATATTCGGTGATATTGGTAACGCGTCCGGTAAAGTTGCCCTCGATCGGATATTTTGCCGAAGCGCCGGCCCAGGGATCGCTCTCAAGCTGCTTCATGCCGAGCGAGATGCGCTGGGTTTCGCGGTTGATGCGGATGATCTGCACCTTGACCGTGTCGCCGATGTTGATCACTTCGGACGGATGGCCGACGCGCTTGTAGCTGATGTCGGTGACGTGGAGCAGGCCGTCGATCCCGCCGAGGTCGACGAACGCACCATAATCCGTGATATTCTTGACCACGCCCTCGATCACCTGATTCTCTTCGAGGCTGAGGATCAGGCCCGAACGCTGCTCGGCGCGGGTTTCCTCGAGGATTGCGCGGCGCGACACGACGATGTTGCCGCGGCGGCGGTCCATCTTGAGGATCACGAACGGCTGGAGCAGGTCCATCAGCGGCCCGACATCACGCACCGGGCGGATATCGACCTGGCTGCCGGGGAGGAAGGCAACGGCGCCGCCAAGGTCGACGGTGAAGCCGCCCTTGACCCGGCCGAAGATCGTGCCGTCGACGCGCTCGCCCTTTTCGAATTCCTTTTCGAGCTTGTCCCACGCGGCTTCGCGGCGGGCGCGGTCGCGGCTGAGCATTGCTTCGCCCTGGGCGTTCTCGACGCGGTCGACATAGACTTCGACTTCGTCGCCGATCTTGAGGTCGGACTTCTGGCCGGGCATGGCAAATTCGCGCAACGGAACGCGGCCTTCGCTCTTCAACCCGACGTCGATCACCGCGAGGTCATTCTCGATCCCGGTGACGATCCCCTTGACGACGCGGCCCTCGAAGGCCTCATTCTCGCCGCCAAGTGATTCATTGAGCATCGCCGCGAAATCGTCGCGGCTCGGAAATGCCGTAGTGGCCATAGAAAATTGTCTTCCAATATAAGCGTTTCGGCCGCTGGCCGGACCAACATGGTCGGCTTCCGTCGAGCGGACTTTGGTGAAACCCTGACTGCCCCGGACGCACCATGCCCCCGAAGCGCCCATCGGATTTGACCAGGAAACGCCTCGCTCAGGCCTAAGCGAAGCGGAAGAGGAGCTGTCCAGCCCCATTGCCGCACGCGCGCAAGAAGAGCGAGCCGCCCCCGAGCCAAGCCCGCCGGACGGGCGTGCGCATAGCGCAGAGGGGGGCGAGAGGCAAGGATGCGAGGCGCTCGGCGAGCGTGAGGCGTCCGACTTACCGCGCCATCGCCGCCAGTTTCGCTTCGACCAACGCGATCGCCTTGGCAATTGCCGCTTCGACCGCGAGTTCGCTGGTATCGAGCAGGTCGGCGTCGGCGGCCTTCGTCAAGGGCGCTTCGGCCCGCCCCGCGTCGCGCTCGTCGCGGGCCTTGATGTCGATCAGCACGTCTTCATAATGCGCCCCCGCGCCGCGCACCTCGAGCTCGCTCAGACGGCGCTTCGCGCGCACTTCGGCGCTGGCGGTGACGTACAGCTTGGCGGTCGCTTGCGGCGCGATAATCGTGCCGACGTCGCGCCCGTCGAGCACTGCCCCGCCATCCTGGCGCGCGAACTCGCGCTGGCGCTCGATCAGCGCCGAACGAACGCCGGGATAGGCCGAAATGCGGCTCGCCACCGAGCCCGCGAATTCGCTGCGCAAGTCGGGATCGTCGACACCGACCTGCGCCAGTCCGGCGACCGCACGCACCGCTTCAAACTCATTGCCGGGATCGCCGCCGAAGCGGTTGAGGCTGACCGCGACGGCGCGGTACAGCATGCCGGTGTCCATATGCGGCAGTCCGAAATGTGCAGCCAAGGCCCGCGCGATCGTTCCCTTGCCGCTCGCCGCGGGGCCATCGACCGCGATCACGATTCGTCGCGCAAGGCGCGGCGGCGAGGAGGAGGAAGGAGCGGTCATGACAGGCCCGGCGCTTTGACAGGCCGCTTGGCCTATGGCAAGGCGCGCCCCAATCGCCGGGTGGCCCCTGTTCGCCCGGATTTCACTCATGGAGATATGGCCCGATGGTCAAACCCGAATGGGGCGCCAAGCGCAGCTGCCCCAAATGCTCGACCCGCTTTTACGACCTTGGCAAGGACGATCCGGTGACCTGCATCGAATGCAGTCACGCCTGGTCGCCCGATCCCGTGCTCAAGTCGAAACAGCCTTTGCCGTTCGAAATCGCGCAGCCCGACAAGGCCAAGGCTGACGAGGATCTCGGTGCCGAGGACCTGGCGCCCGACGAGGATGAAGAGCCAAGCGCCGACGACGAAGTCGACCTTGCCACCGGCGAAGAAAATCTTGGCGTCCCGGGCGCCAGCGACGAAGACGAGAATTAAGCGCTGCAGACACGGAAATTTACGTTTGCACAGCGAATGGTTTCGCTTAAAGGGCGCGTCGAACGGGTTCCAATCAAAACAGTGTTTTGATGGGCTAACCGGGACGGGGCCGTAGCTCAGCTGGGAGAGCGCTGCAATGGCATTGCAGAGGTCAGGGGTTCGATCCCCCTCGGCTCCACCACCGTCCGAATAAGAAAGCCCGCGGAAACGCGGGCTTTTTGATTTGCCGCGGTCTCGCAGCCCGCCTCGACCCTTAATCTGCGACAGTGGGTTAAGCGGTGCACCGTTTGCCGATGCCCAAAGTCATCAACTCGCGGCTGGCAATGCTGGTGGTAACGGATCGCCCGCTAGCGGTTTCAATTGTTTTTTGGTGCGAAGTGCCGTCTACAGCGCGTTGAGCCCATCAACTCGCAACGCAGGCGTCCGCCTGCTTCCGCGAGGTGTTCAAAGCGGCTTATTTGCCGCCACGGATGCGTATTTTTCAGAAAGGATCACCGCGGTCAGCCAATGGCGATCCCATTGACTCTTTATACGCTTATCGCGCTCCCCTTCACCGCCGCGCTGCTGATCGCCTTGATCAGCGCGCACGGTCGTGCCTGGCATACCGGCATAGCGGCGGTCGCGAGTGGGTTGGGCTTGCTGTTAATCGCACTGGCCGCGCCGGCAGTGCTGAACGGCGAGGTGTTGGCAGCGGGAATTGCATGGGTTCCGTCGATCGGCCTCGACTTCTCGTTGATGATCGACCCGCTCGGATTGATGTTCGCAGGACTGATCTTGGGCATCGGCGTGCTAATCGTCATCTTCGCCCACAGCTATCTGGCACCCGATGAAGCAACCGGTCGTTTTTTCGCCAGCCTGATGCTGTTCCAGGGCGCGATGCTGGGAATCGTGCTGTCGGGCAATGTCCTGTTGCTGGTGATCTTCTGGGAACTGACCAGTCTTTCGTCGTTCCTCCTGATCGGTTTCTGGCGCGACAAGGCGGACTCACGCGCCGGCGCCCGGATGGCGCTGGCGATCACGGGTGGCGGTGGACTGGTCTTGGTCGCGGGGATGATGTTGCTGGGCGTCACGGCCGGCTCCTTCGACCTGATGACGATCCTGGCGAGCGGCGAAGTGATCAAGGCGTCGCCTTATTACCCCGTGATCCTGATCCTGATCCTGATCGGCTGTTTCACCAAGTCGGCGCAGTTTCCGTTTCATTTCTGGTTGCCGCACGCGATGGCCGCGCCGACGCCGGTCAGCGCATATCTCCATTCGGCGACGATGGTGAAGGCCGGCGTCTTCCTGCTCGCGCGGTTGTGGCCGGCGCTGGCGGGGACCGAACTCTACACGATCATCGTCACTAGCGTCGGTCTCGTCACGATGACGTTCGGCGCCTGGGTCGCGCTGTTCCGCCATGACCTAAAATCGATTCTCGCTTATTCGACCATCAGCCAGTTGGGGCTGCTCGTCATGTTGCTCGGCTTTTCGCTGGAGATGGCAGTTGTCGGAGCAATGCTCCACGTCCTGAACCATGCCGCGTTCAAGGCTGCTTTGTTCATGTCGGCGGGCAGCATCGATCACGAGAGCGGCACGCGCGACATTCGCCGTCTGGGAGGCTTGGCGAAAGTCATGCCCATCACCGCGCTGATCGCGACGCTTGCGGCGGCGTCGATGGCGGGCCTGCCCCCACTCGGGGGCTTCATTTCCAAGGAAATGATGCTCGACGAAACGCTGCACGTCACCCTGTTCGGAGTGCCCTGGCTGATACCGGTCGTGGCGACGGTCGCGGCCACGCTGTCAGTGGGCTATTCGCTGCGCTTTGCCGCGTATCTGTTTTTCGGAAAAGCCCGCGATCCAGGGCCGCATGCCGCGGCGCATGATCCCGGCTTCGCGATGTGGGCACCGCCCGCCTTGCTCGTCGTGATTGCGGTTCTGCTGGGCCTCGTCCCGATGCTGATCGCCGGGCCGCTGGTGACGGTGGTGGCGAGCGCAGTGATCGGCGGGCCCGCGCCCGACCTGGGCCTGTCGCTGTGGCATGGCGTCAACCCGGCCCTCGGCATGAGCATGGCTGCGGTCGCGGTGGGCGCGCTGCTGTTGTGGCGTCACACCGCGCTCCTTTCCGGTTACGATCGCGTCCGCCACCTCGACGCCAAGGCGCTGTTCGAACGCGTGATGAGCGCAGCGGACTCTCGCCTTCGGAGATTGATCGTCGCTATCCATATCCCGTCGCTGCAGCGCATGCTGTTCGTCAGCTTCGCGGTGATCGTGTTTCTCATTGCGGAAGGCGCCGTGGCCGGCGGCGGCAGCCTGACCGGCGAACGCAATGGAATTCCGGCGTCAGCGGTCGACATTGTTGCCTGGATATTGCTGGTTGCGGCGACTGGCGCGGTGCTGGTCCAGCAGCGCCGGCGGTTCCGCTCGCTTATTTACATCAGCGTGATCGGTTTGGTGATCGCGTTGTTCTTCGTTCACCTTTCAGCACCCGATCTCGCGCTCACGCAGATTTCGGTCGAGGTGGTGACGATCCTCCTCCTCCTCCTCGCGCTGAACCTGTTGCCGAAGGGCCCCCCGCTCCTGTCCAGCCCTCTCCACCGGGCGCGAGATGCGACGCTGGCGATCATCGGTGGCCTCGGCGTCGGAGGGGCAGCCTGGGCAATGCTTACCCGCGATCCGAACGACCCGATCTCAACCTATCACCTTGCCAACAGCTACTCGGGCGGCGGCGGCACCAATGTCGTCAACGTCACTTTGGTCGACTTTCGCGCACTCGACACACTGGGCGAAATCGTCGTGCTGGGGATTGCTGGTCTGGCGATCTACGCCCTGCTCGACACCACCGCTCGTGGTGCGGCGGGTGCGCGGTTGCGGACGTGGCAAGAAGATATGCCGCATTCGCCCGAGCGTCATCCCGTCATGTTCGTGATGGCGACGCGCCTTCTTCTTCCGCTGACCTTGGCGGCCGGCATCTACCTCTTCCTGCGCGGCCACAACCAGCCGGGGGGCGGTTTCATCGCGGCGCTGGTCGTGGCGATCGCCTTCCTGCTGCAATATCTCGCTTCGGGCTTCGACTGGACCGATGAGAGGCGTCGGATCGGCGAGCATTTCCTGATTGCGTTCGGAGTTCTGGTGGCAATGGCGACGGGACTTGGTTCCCTGCTCTTCGGCGCAAATTTTCTTTCCAGCGCGTTTGATTATTTTACGCTGCCGCTGGTCGGCGAATTCGAGCTCGCGACCGCACTGCTGTTCGACGTCGGTGTGTTCGCGGTTGTGCTCGGAGCGGTGATGCTGGCGCTTGCACAGCTAAGCCACATCGCCCAGCGCGCCGCGCGGGCCCACGCCAGCTCTCGAGAAAAAGAGGAAGGCGAGTCATGACGCTCGAATTTCTCGTCGCGAGCGCGATCGGGGTGCTGGTCGCGGGTGGCATCTATCTCGCTCTGCGGGGAAGGACGTTTCAGGTCGTGCTCGGGTTGACGCTTTTCTCTTACGCGGTGAACCTGTTCTTGTTCGCCTCCGGACGGCTGACGGTCAATCGCCCGCCGATCTGGTCGAAAACAGTGAGCGAATATGCCGACCCCCTACCGCAGGCGCTCGTGCTGACCGCGATCGTCATCACGTTCGGCATGACCGCCTTTGCCCTGGTGCTGGCGCTTCGCACGTTTCTGGAGACGGGCAGCGATCAGGTCGATGGCGTTGAGCCACCGTCGGACGATGACGTTGCGGCGAGCCGATGAGCCTGACCGCGCATCTCCCTATCGCGCCGATTGTCATTCCGGCGCTCGCCGCGCCCATCGCGCTGCTCGTAATGCGGCGCAGACGGCTGTTCGGCGTGGCCATATCTCTTGCGTCGTGCGTGGCCCTGCTCGTCACGGCGCTGGTGCTGCTGGCGGCCACGGGCGACGGCACAATCCGCACCTATGAGGTCGGGGGCTGGCCCGCACCGTTCGGGATCGTGCTGGTACTCGACCGGCTGGCGGCGATCATGTTGGCACTGACCGCAACAATTTCGCTGATCGCGATGATCCACGCGGTCGTGACTCGCTCGGATCGTAGGGGCTGGCATTTCCACCCATTGTTCCAGTTTCAGCTGCTGGGGCTGAACGGCGCCTTCCTGACGGGGGATCTGTTCAACCTGTTCGTGTTCTTCGAAGTGCTGCTGATCGCCTCCTACGGCCTGATGTTGCATGGCCAGGGGCCGGCACGGCTGAAGGCCGGCCTGCAATATGTCATCGTCAATATCGTCGGCTCGTCGCTGTTCCTGGTCGCACTCGGGCTGCTCTACGCGCTGACCGGAACGCTCAACATGGCCGACATGGGACTGCGTGTGGCGGCGATCGGACCCGACGATCAGGGAATGCTGCGCGTCGCCGCACTGCTGCTGGTCAGCGTGTTCGCGTTGAAGGCGGCGCTCGTCCCGCTGCATCTCTGGTTGCCGCGCACCTATGCGGTAACCACGCCGGCTGTCGCTGCGCTGTTCGCGCTGATGACCAAGGTCGGGGTCTATTCGATCATCCGCGTCGTGCCGCAGGTTTTCGGCGCGGATGCGGGATCCGCCGCCTGGGCGCCTGCCCCTTATCTGATGCCGGCCGCGATGCTGACCGCGATCGTCGGCTTTGCCGGAGTGTTCGTTGCGCGGCGCCTGTCTGAACAGGCCGCCTTTGCGGTGATCGGGTCGACCGGCACGCTGATGATCGCGGTCGCCGCGTGGAATCAGGGCGCGCTTGCCGCAGCACTCTATTATCTGGTCCATTCGACACTCGCGGGCGCCGCGCTGTTCCTGATCGCCGATGTTGTCGCACGCCGCCGCGCAAGCTTTTCCGACAATGCCAGCCCGGGTCCGGCCTTTTGCCAGCGCCAGATCGTCGGGCTGCTGTTCGTGTCGGCGGCGATTGCCGCGACCGGCTTGCCCCCCCTGTCAGGCTTCATCGGCAAGCTGCTGATTCTTGAATCGGTCTCGGGACTTGCGGGATGGGTATGGGCGTGGGCCGTGATCCTTGGCACCACATTGATCGGCATCATCGGTTTCGCGCGAACCGGCAGCGCGATCTTCTGGAAGGAAAACGCCATGACCACCGGCGCCAAGCCCTTCGCGCTGGGACGCAGGGACATGATCGCGCCGATCATCGCCATTTTCCTGCTCGCGGCATGGTCGACCGGGGCCGGATGGGCGACTATGTTCACCGAAGCGACCGCCGCGCAGATACTTGATCCCGCCGTGACCGCGCGCGCCGTTCTGGGAGGGCAGTGACATGCGCCGGCTGATCCCGCATCCCGGACTTTCGGCTTTGCTGGTGATCGTCTGGCTGTTGATGGCCAACAGCCTCACGTTCGGCGGCCTGCTCATCGGCACGGTGGTCGCCATCGTGTTGCCAATCTACACCGCTCCGTTCTGGCCCGGCCGGCCCGAAGTCAACTTCCGCGCTGCGTTCGTCTATGTCGCGATCGTCTTGTGGGACATCGTCGTCGCGAACTTTGCGGTGGCGAAGCTGATCCTGTTTCGCCGCAACCGCGACCTCAGGTCACGCTGGCTGGTGATCCCGATCGAACTCGACACGCCGGAGGCAATCACCGTGCTCGCGGGCACGATCAGCCTGACCCCCGGCACGGTCTCCGCCGACGTTTCTGCCTGCGGGCACCATTTGCTGGTCCATGCGCTCGACGCAGCCGACCCCGAAGCCGACATTGTCCGCATCAAGTCGCGCTACGAAGCGCGGTTGAAGACGATCTTCTCATGATCGGGATGGCGATCATCTTCGGCTTTGGCTGCCTTGCCCTCGCTCTGGGGCTGAACCTGTGGCGCCTGCTGCGCGGCCCGGCGGCAGGCGACCGGATCATCGCGCTCGACACGATGGTGATCAATTCGATCGCGGTCATCGTCCTGATCGGCATCGCCAAATCGAACGACACATATTTCGAAGCGGCCCTGCTGTTGGCGATGGTCGGATTTGTCGGAACAGTCGCATATTGCAAGTTCATGCTGCGCGGCGACATCGTGGAGTGATGGCGATGGGAATGATCGCAGAAATCCTGACCAGTTTGTTGATCGTGATCGGATCGGCCTTTGCCCTGATCGGCAGCTGGGGGCTGGTGCGCCTGCCCACGCTCATGGAGCGGCTGCACGGGCCGACCAAGGCGACGACGCTTGGCCTGGGCGGAATGCTGATCGGATCGGTTCTGTTCTTTCAACTCGATCAGGGCGTCTGGTCCGCGCATGAACTGCTGATCTCGCTGTTCCTGATCATCACGGCGCCAATCTCGGCCAACATGGTTGCCAAGGTTCATCTTCATCGGCTGCGCGCGCGTGCGCCGAACGAGGTCGAGAGCATCGCGGGACCGCCGCCTGCGGTGCCCGGCGATGCCGATTGGGCAACCTATGAAGCGCCGCGCAAGAATACGCCCGTGGCAACATCGGAAAGCTGATCGCCGTAAGATCTCGGCAGGTTGTGCTGAAACAGGACAATCTGCTGTCGAGCATCATGGTCGAGGAGCGGTGATCGCGTGATCTGCTACCCGCCAAGCTCCGAAAGCCAGACCGGCGTATTTACGACCAGCCGCCGAACTGCACCCCGCCTTAACCAGCCTGCGCGGTCTGACCGGCCGCCGGACGCCTCGCCGGCGCGACCCGCCAGATCGTGTTGGACAGATCATCGGCAACGATCAGCGCCCCTCGGGGATCCACCGTCACCCCGACCGGGCGGCCCATGGTTTTGCCGTCGGCCTGGAACCCGGTGACGAAATCGATCGGCAGCCCCGCCGGCCGTCCGCCGCGGAACGGCACGAAGACGACCTTGTAGCCGACGGGCTTGTCGCGGTTCCAACTGCCATGCATGCCGATGAACGCCCCCTGCGCGAATCCTGCCCCCATCGCGGGCGTCGAAAAGGAAAGGCCAAGCGGCGCGGTGTGCGATTGTAGCCCATAATCCGGCCGGACCGTGGCTCGCACCTTCTGCAGATCCTGCGGGCGGACACGTGTGTCTACATTGGGACCCCAATATGCATAGGGCCAGCCGTAAAATGCGCCGGGGCGGACCGATGTCAGATAGTCGGGGACGAGGTTGGGGCCAAGCTCGTCACGCTCGTTCACCACCGCCCACAACTGGCCGATGCCGGGCTGGATAGCGAGCGCAGTCGGATTGCGCAGCCCCGTGGCGTAGGGGCGGGACGCACCTGTCTGCGAGTCCACTTCCCACACCCTCGCTCGATTCCCTTCCACCTCCAGGCCGCGCTCGGCGATATTGCTGTTGGAACCGATCCCGACATAGAGGAACCGGCCGTCGTTGCTGGCGGTCAGCGCCTTGGTCCAATGATGGTTTATCTCGGCAGGAAGCGGCGTCACCGTGACTGGCGGCCCGCTCGCGCGGATTTGGCCCGGCACATAGTCGAACCGCACCAGCGCATCCTGGTTGGCGACGAACAGGCGATTGCCGATTAACGCCAGGCCATAAGGCGCGTTCAATTTCTCGGCGAAGATCGCCCGGCCTTCATACGTCCCGTCGCCATCGGCATCGCGCAGCAGTGTCAGACGGTCGCCGCCCTTGACCGAACTGGTACCCTTTTTCTTGATGATTCCGGCGATCAGGTCTTTCGGCTTGAGCGCCGGCGCGCCCCCGCCCATGCCCTCTGCGACGAGGATGTCCCCGTTCGGGAGAATGAGTGTCTGACGCGGAATTTTCAGGTCGGTCGCGATCGGGGTAATGGTATAGCCCGCCGGCACCGTCGGCCGCCGCTCACCCCAGCCCGCCGGATCGGCGATCGTCATGCTCGGGATCAGACCACGTTGCGGCTCGGGCAGGACCGGGTTCGGGCCGAACTGCTTGGGTTCGGCATCGCGGTCGCAGCCGGCGACGAGAAACGTCGCGGCCAGCATCAAAGTTCGCATGTTCATCGTTCCGCTCCCGACTGGTGACGCGAGAAACCGGCCCACGTCGCGGCCAAGGCGAGTAGCAAGACAATTACCGAAAGAACCAGCCCAGCGGGCATCGCCGCCCAACCATCCTGGGCGTGGATCAGCGCATTGATGAAGGCGAGGAAGAAGGTCGCCGCGAGCAGCCCGACGGCGAGCCATTTGCCGCGCCCCTTCGGCGCATCTGCCCGGAGCGCCTCGACTACCGACCACAGCAGCGCGAAGCCGGCGAACACCAAACCGCCCGCGATCAGCCACGAGGCGAAGTTGGTCCACTGCACCTGATAGCTCGCTGAATAAGCCCAGTCGGCAAGCAGGGCGCCGAGAAAGAGTGGGATTATGCTCGCGAGCAACACCGCATGGACCGGATGTATCCCGCTCGGGTAAGCTCGGTCATTGATGGCCGCCACGGCTTTTCCCTTTTCTACAATGAGGCTCTTCGCTCGCCGATGCCAGGTCGTATCGGGAACAGCGTCTCGATATGAACGCTGAAATGCAAATGCGACGGTGCGCAAATGGTTCCCACGCGTCCGTCCGCTGCTGATATGCGACGCCCGGTTGGTTCAAGTCCGTGTGCAAAATCGGCGGCCGTCAGCTCTCGACGCGGGCTCGATAGAGTGGCTCCACGATTTGATCCGCATGAATCGCAGCGGCCTGATAATACAGATTGACGGGCTGTCCGGTAACCGCCGTGCTCCCGACCGCCGCTATCGCAATCGCGCGCACCTCTTCCTAGATGAGCGCGATGACCGCTCTATCGATCCTTGACCTGGCCCCCATTGCCGAGGGCAGCGACGCTGGCACCGCGCTCGACAATGCGCGCCGCCTCGCGCAGGCCGGCGAGCGGCTCGGTTACCGCCGCTTCTGGATGGCGGAACATCATTCGATGCCCGGCATCGCCAGCGCCGCGACGGCGGTCGCCTTGTGCCATGTCGCGGGCGGCACGTCGCGCATCCGCATCGGCGCGGGCGGGATCATGTTGCCCAACCATTCGCCGCTCCAGGTCGCCGAACAGTTCGGCACGCTCGAGGCATTGTTCCCGGGCCGGATCGACCTCGGCCTCGGCCGCGCTCCGGGGACCGACCAGGCAGCGGCTCACGCGATGCGCCGCAACCTGTCGGCCGACATCAGCCAATTCCCGCGCGACGTGCTTGAGCTGCAGGGCTACTTCCGCCCCGCCGAACCCGGCCAGCGGGTCATCGCCGTCCCCGGTGAGGGACTCGACCTTCCGCTGTGGATCCTGGGCTCGAGCACCTACGGCGCCGAACTCGCCGCCGAGCTCGGTCTGCCCTACGCCTTCGCCTCGCACTTCGCGCCCCAGATGATGATGGACGCGATCGCGCTTTACCGCGCGCGCTTCAGGCCCTCGGCGCAGCTCGCCCGGCCCTATGTCATGCTCGGCTTCAATGTATTCGCCGCCGACAGCGACGAAGAGGGCGCATTGCTCGCTACTTCGCTGATGCAGGCGTTCGTCGCGTTGCGTTCGGGCACCCCGGGCAAGCTCAAGCCGCCGCTCGCGGGCTACGCCAAGACCCTGCCGCTCGAGTTTCGGGCAATGCTCAAATCGGTGCTGGGCTGCTCGGCGATCGGCGCGCCGGCCACGGTCAAGTCGGCGACCGAGGCGTTCGTCGCGCGCACCGGCGCCGACGAACTGATGATCACGTCGCAGATCTTCCACCACCAGGCGCGGATCAAGTCGTACGAAATCCTCGCCGAAACGCTTGGCATGAGCGCTGCATCCGTGAGCGCGGTCGCGGCGTAGCTCGGATGAAGAGAGTATCCGATCATGCCCCAAGCCGTGCCGCTCGACCCCGTCGCGATGGCCTTTCTCGCCATGGGACTGTCCCTGCCCCGACTTGCGCTCAAAGCCGGGCGAGATCGATTGGCTGACCGAGATCGAGATGCTCGCCCGCGGGCGGCATGGGATATTTGAGCCCGGTCGCGCAATTGAACAGCACGACCCGCTCGTCTTCATCGACCAGCCCGTCGCGCACCGCCTGGGTGTAAGCGGTGAGCGTCGCGCCGCCCTCGGGGCACAGCAATAATCCGTCGTTCTTCGCGGCATCGCCGACCGCCGCCAGGATCGCCGGATCGCCGACCGCCAGCGCCGCCCCGCCCGACGCGCGCACCGCACGCAGGATGAGGAAGTCGCCAATCGCCTTTGGAACGCGGATCCCCGCAGCGATCGTCGCCGCCCCTTCCCATCGCTCGGCATGTTCCTCGCCGGCCTCGAACGCGCGCACGATCGGCGCGCAGCCCGATGCTTGGACGGCGTACATCCGCGGCCGCTTCGACCCGATCCAGCCGAGCGCTTCCAACTCGTCGAACGCTTTCCACATCCCGATCAGCCCGGTTCCGCCGCCGGTCGGATAGAAAATCGCGTCGGGCAATTCCCATCCCAGCTGCGCCGCCAGCTCGAGCCCCATGGTCTTCTTGCCTTCGATCCGATACGGTTCCTTTAAGGTTGAAAAGTCGAACCAGAGACCTTCCTTGGCGCCGCGGCCGACGAGCGCGCCGCACTCGTCGATCTGGCCATTGACGCGATACACGCGCGCGCCCTGCGCGGCGATTTCGCGAATATTGACCTCGGGCGTTTCCTCGGGCGCGAAGATGATCGTCTCGATCCCGCAACGCGAGGCATAAGCCGCGAGCGCGGCGCCGGCGTTGCCGTTGGTCGGCATCGCGATGCGCTTGACCCCCAGTTCGCGCGCCATCGCCACCGCCATCACCAGCCCGCGCGCCTTGAACGACCCGGTCGGGAGGCGGCCTTCGTCCTTGACCAGCACGTTCGCTCCGCCCGAACGCGGGATCGCGATCAGCGGGGTTTCGATTTCGCCGAGCGATACGATGCTCTCGGTGCGTCGCACCGGAAGCAGCTCGCGCCACCGCCACATATCGGTCGCCCGTGCCGCGAGCGCGTCGCGACTCAACGCCTTCCCGATCGCGTCGAGGTCGTAGCGGACGAGCAATGGCCGTCCGGCACGCGACAGATTGTGGAGTTCGTCCGCGCGATAATGTTCGCCGGTGAGCGAACATTCGAGATGCGTGACGAAGGACGGGCGATGCGCGGTGAGATTGTCGTTCATCGCGCCGCTTTAGCGCAAGCTTTCCTGCGTGGGGAAATTATCAGCGACCGAATCCGGCGTTGCGCGTTGAACTCGCCATGGATGCCGTCACCGATCTTCAGATCCGCATGGACAAGGCGGCGGCGGCACTCGATTTCGAGGAAGCGCGCCGCTTGCGCGACCTGATCGCCCTGGTGCGCGGCGGCGCGACGCTCGACGAGGCAATGGCCGCCGACACCGCGCAATTGAAGCGTCAGCAGCCGGGCGCGATGGGGCTTGGCACTAGCCGCCAGAAGCCAATTGCGCCGCCGGGCTGGAAACCCCCGCTCAAGCCGGACCCGATGACCCGGAATCGATCAAAGCGCCGCTAGTCTCGCGCCGAACATGAAAACGGCGGCGTCTCGCGACGCCGCCGTTTCCGTTCAACCGTGCGGTTGGTCTTAGCCAAGGTTCGACGAGACGTTGTTGAAGGTCGAGCCGAGCTTCGAACCGATGCTGGTCATCGCGGTGATCGCGGCGACGGCGATGAGCGCGGCGATAAGGCCGTATTCAATCGCGGTGGCACCCTTGTTATTCTTGATCAGCTTGAGAAAATTCGCCATTTCTGGTCTCCTAATTCGGTTCCACATCAGGGCTCCACATGCCCCAACCGGTTGCGTCCAAGCCCCGGTTGAATGCAGAATTAGGTCCGGAATGTTGAGAAGCAGTTAAAACCACCGGTTAACTCACGTTAACCAACCATTCTAAGGACGAAATCTCATTGCTCGGCGAAGCTTTCGATTAGTTCGCGCGCAGTATCGATCATTTGCTCGATCGCGCGGCCCTGGTCGTTCCAATCATCGGGAATCGGGCTCCGGCGCGGTTCGGGCAGGCGCGGCTCCGGCGGGCGATAGGGCAGCACGACCTTCGGTTGATGATCGATCGCGATCGCCGGGCCGGTAAAGGCGCGCCAGATCGACGCCGGCGCGGTCCCGCCACTGACCTTGCCGAGCGACCGGTTGTCGTCGTGTCCCACCCATATTCCGACGACGAGGTCGCCCGCAAAGCCGATGAAGATCGCATCCCGATTGTCCTGCGTCGTTCCGGTCTTGCCGAAGGTCGGAACCCGGAGCGCGGCGCGGCGGCCGGTTCCATCATTGGCTGCGGTCCATAAAAGGTCGAGCATCGGCGTCCAGTCGCGGCGCCGATCGAGCGATCCGCCGGCGGCGAACCATGTGGCCATTCCCCGATCCTGCACTGCGCGATTCAGTGGCAGTCCGCGCGCGCGCACCGGGTAACGCCCGCCGGCGACCGCGGCATAAGCCGCGGTCAGTTCGATCAGGCTGACGCTCGACGAGCCCAGCGCGAGGCTCGGATTGTTGCTCAACGGCGAGCGAATGCCGAGGTCGCGCGCGGCGCGGATGACATTGTCGCGCCCGACCCGCTCGGACAATCGCACCGCGGCGACATTGCTCGATCGAGCGAACGCCTCGCGCAGCGTGATCGTCCCGCGATAGACGCCGTCGCTGTTGCGCGGGGTCCAGCCGTCGATCGTGATCGGCGTGTCCTCGATCATGTCGTCGGGCGAATAACCCGCGCGTAGCGCGGCGAGATAGACGAACAGCTTGAACGCCGATCCCGGCTGGCGCCGCGCCTGCGTCGCGCGATTATAGGGCGATCCCTTGTAACTTTTGCCGCCGACCATCGCCACCACGCGGCCATCGGGGCGCATCGCCACCAGCGCCGCCTGCGCCGTGCCGATCCCGGCGTTCGAAATGGCGCGCACCGCCAGCCGCTGAAGATCGGCATCGAGCGTGGTCGGCACCTTGACCTCGCCGTAATCGGCCTCGAACGAGCGCAGCGCGGTGGGCGCGACCCAGTCGGCGAAATAGGTCCCGGTCGGGATCTTGCGCGGCCGCGTCACGGGCCGCGCCGAGATGGTGGCGCGCGCCCGCGCCTGGCTAATCGCGCCGGTGTCGGCCATTTCCTGCAACACCAGTCGGCTGCGTTTCTGCGCCCCCTTGAGGTTGCGGGTCGGCGCCAGCCGCGACGGGGCCTGAACCATCCCGGCGAGCATCGCCGACTGGGCGAGCGACAATTTGTGCGGATCACGGTTGAAATAGTGGCGCGACGCCGCGCGCAGCCCATAGACCCCGTCGCCGAAATAGACTGACGACAAATAACGCGACAATATCTCGTCCTTGGTCAGCCACGCCTCGAGCCAGAAGGCGATGATCACCTCCTGCGCCTTTCGCTTGTACGAGCGGTCCGACGAGAGGAAGCTGGTCTTGGCGAGCTGCTGGGTCAGCGTCGAGCCGCCCTGCCGCACCCCGCCGGCCGAGACATTGGCGACCAACGCACGACCGATCGCGCGCGGATCGATCCCCCAGTGCGAGCGGAACCGCCGGTCCTCGATCGCGATGAACGCCGCCGGGGTGAGCGGATCGAGCCTCGCCGCCTCGACCGGTGCCTCCTTCATCGCGCCGCGCCGCGCGATCGGGCGCCCTTCCTCGCTCAACAACAGCATCGCCGGATCGTCGAGCGGCTCAAGCGCGCGGCCCAACGGAGCGCTGATCACCAGCCAGCCGATGATCAGCACCAGGAACACGAACGTCGCGTACAGCGCGATCTTGATCCACTGACGACGCCGGGGAAGCGGCGCGGGGGGCTCGCCCGGCGGCGGGGGCTGGGGCGTGAACGGATCGTCGATCTGCTCGACATTGCGCCCGCCGCGTTGCCAGATACCCGTCGCTTCGTTCACTTGACCCTCGACCTACTGCCTTACTCCAGTAAAACAGTTGGGCGGCAATATCCAGTGGTTGATGAACCCGGCATTTCGCTTAAGGTCGGCGCCGATGACGCGTCGTCACCCCTCCTTGCGAAGCGGCCTGTGGCTGGCGTTTGCCGGCGCTGCGCTGATGCTCGGCGCGTGCCGCAAAAGCGAGTCCGATGCGTTCGACGTCGCGGTGATCGGGACCGCGCCGTTTACCCTTGGTGATCCGCTGCTCACTCGGGCGAGCGAAGCGCAGGCCGTCCTCCGGCTCAATCTCGCCCAGGGATTGGTGCGATTCGGCAGCGACGGCCAGGTCGAGCCCGGCCTTGCCGAGCGCTGGAACGTCAGCGACGACGGCCTGTCATATATTTTCCGCCTCGCCGCCGGCGAATGGCCCGACGGACGCAAGATCATGGCGCGCGATGTCGCCAGGCTGCTCAAGCGGCAGTTCGCGGCAACGCGCGGCAGCGCCACGCGCGAGGCGCTCGGCGCGGTCGAGGATGTCGTCGCCATGACCGACCGGGTCATCGAGATCCGCCTCGCCTCGCCGCGGCCCAATCTGCTCGAGCTCCTCGCCCAGCCCGAATTTGCCCTGATCCGCGAAGGGCTCGGCAGCGGGCCGTTCGCGCTTGTCGCGCCGGCGAAGGACGCGGCGGAAGAGGCGACCGATCGTACCGTTCTCAAGCTGACCCGGCGCCCGCCCGGGGTCGACGGCGATCCCGGTGAGCGCGAGGACATGACGCTCCGGGTGGTGTCCGCCGCGACCGCTATCACCTCCTTCGCCAACGGTGATCTCGACCTCGTGCTCGGCGGGTCGCTCAACGATCTGCCGCTCGTCCAGCGCGCCAGCCTGCCGCGCGGCGCGCTCCATTTTGATCCCGCCAGCGGCTTGTTCGGGCTCGTCCCCACGCGCGCCGAGGGACCGCTTTCCGAACCCGACGTGCGGCGCCTGCTGAGCCAAGCCATCGACCGCAACGCGCTCGTCGCCGCGCTCGCCGTTCCCGGACTCGCCCCGCGCTCGACCTTGCTCCAGGCGGGCCTTGACGTCCTGCCCGACCCGGTCCAGCCGGCGTGGGTTGCCGCGCCGATCGCCGGTCGCCGCGCGCGCCTGCAAGTCGAGGCCGAGCGATTATTCGGCGACACCGAGCGGCCACGGCTCAGCGTCGCGCTTCCCGAAGGACCCGGCGGCGACTTGTTGTTCAAGCGCCTGTTCGCCGATTGGGGCGCAATCGGGATCGGCGTTGAGCGCGTCGGGCCCGATGACGACGCCGACCTCAAGTGGATCGATGCCGTGGCGCCGTCCTCCTCCCCGGCCTGGTTCCTGCGTCAGTTCCGCTGCGCGCTGACCGCAATCTGCAGCGCCGAAGCCGACGCGCTCCTCGACCAGGCGCGCGCTGCGCCGGACGCCGCCCAGCGTGGCCTATTGCTCGGCCAGGCGGCGGCGCTGATGGACGAGGCGACATTGTTCATCGCGCTCGCCGCGCCGGTGCGCTGGTCGCTCGTCGGCAGTCGCGCCGCCGGCTATCAGGACAATCGCTCCGCCCGCCATCCGCTCGCCGCGATAATGCAGCGCGCTACTCGAGGATTTTGACCGTGATCGACCCCAAGGTGGCGATGTTCGATTGCAGCCCGCGCGGCGTGCGCCAGCGCGTCGAAGGGCTCGAGCATCTCCTCGAGAGCGCTTTCAATATTCCCGGCACCAAACAGAAAATCGGGCTCGACGTGATGCTCAACCTCATCCCGGTGGTCGGCGGGGTCGCCGGCGCGGCGCTGGGCAGCTACATGATCTGGGAAGCACGCAACCTGCAAATGTCCAAATGGGCGATGACGCGGATGAGCGGGAATGTCGGGACCGACTTCCTGCTCGGGTTGATCCCATGGGTCGGCGCGGTCCCCGATTTCTTCTTCAAATCAAACACCCGCAACCTCCGGATCATCAAGCGCCACCTCGACAAGCACCATCCCGAAACCGCGGTGATCGACGTCACGCCTTCTCGCTGAGTCAATTCCGAATAACGATGCCTGCTTTCGACCCGGAGCAGAGCTGTGGCCTATCGAAGCGCCACGGCCCCAGCCGCGGCTCCGAGCGCAAGCACCACGGGCGTGCTGAGTTTGCTCTTCCACCAAATCATGACCGCCAGCGCGACCGCGAAGATGATAATGCTCGCGCTCAGGTGGGGCGTTCGAGACACCGCCGTGCGCGCAAGGTCAATCAGGGTTACAGCGATCAACCCGACCACTGCCGCCGCCACTCCGTTCAGGACCATTTGCAAGCGCTTGTGCTCAGCGATCGCCTCCAGTCGCTCGTAAAGGATGAGTGAAAAGGCGAAAGCGGGAAGGAACATCCCCGCTGTCATCGCCAAAGCGCCCGCTGCTCCTCCACTGATCCACCCGACAAAGGTGGCGAAGATAACCAGGGGTGCCGGCAGCACATTTGAAAGCGCCACCCCGTCGAGAAACTCGGCGTCGGACATCCAGCCCCGCCCGACTGTGTCGTTCCGGATGAACGGGATGGCCGTGTAGGCACCGCCGAAGGTGAGCAAGCCACCTTTCAGTCCAGCCCAGAACAACGCCAGGGTGCTCGGCGCACTGTCCTCCATCATGGCGGTGGCGCTCGCCACTTCACCGCCGGTCATGAACGGCAGCGTGGCGAGGAGCCCGGCGATCGTCAGCACAACGACCATCATTTTGTATCGCCGTGCCGAAGCAAAGGCGTAAGCTGCACCGGCGGCTGGAAGAACAATCCAGAAGCTTACCCCGATCAACGACGCGGCGGCGGAGGCCAAAGCCGTGGCCCAAAGCCGAAGGTCGAGCAGGATATGCTCGCCGATCCGATGGATCGCCCTGACGATGATCGCCAGAACGGCCGCCTGAGCGCCAAGAAACAGTGCGCCCAATATCGTGCCCTCGATGCTGAGGCGCGTGTAGAGCCATGCAAGAGCGAGCATCAGAATAAATCCAGGGAGCATGAAACCCGCTCCGGCCAGCAAACCGCCGATGCGACCTTTTGCCCGGATGCCCAGATGCACACAAAGCTCGTGCGCCTCGGGTCCCGGTAACACTTGCATCACGGCCAGCAGTTTATTGAAGCTGCCGCTGCCAATCCACTTTTCCTTGTCGACGAGCTCGTGCCGGATCATCGCTATCTGGGCGACTGGGCCTCCGAACGCCATTGATCCGAACCGCAGGAAACGAAGGAACAATTTCCAGTAGCTCAGCTCCGGAGGCCGCAAATCGGCGTCCTCGGGCTCGTCATCGCGGTAATGGACGATGGTCATGATTGCTCCCGGATCGCAGCCCGTAATGCTGGGAAGAGAAACATTCGCCTGTCCCCCTCGCAACCGGCGCGAATCTTTAGTCCCCCGAAATGACCGGCCGCCCGACGTCGCCCTGCCCGACCGTGCGCCCCGCCATTTCGAGCATCCGTTCGAGCGGCACGCGCGCCTTGGCCATGACCTCGTCGCTAAGCTCTATCCGCGGGGTCAAATCGCGCAGCGCCACATAGAGTTTTTCGAGCGTGTTAAGCGCCATGTACGGGCACATGTTGCAGTTGCAATTGCCGTCGCCGCCGGGCGCGCCGATAAAGGTTTTGTGCGGCGCGGCTTTCTCCATCTGGTGGATGATGTGCGGCTCGGTCGCGACGATGATCGTCTGCGCAGGACTGGTCAGCGCGAAGTCGAGGATCGCCTTGGTCGACCCGACGAGGTCGGCATGGTCGACGATGTGCGGCGGGCATTCGGGGTGCGCCGCGACCGGCGCGCCCGGATGCTGCGCCTTCAGTTTAAGCAATTCGGTCTCGGAAAAGGCCTGGTGGACGATGCAGATGCCCGGCCACAGCAGCATGTCGCGCCCGGTGCGCCGCGCCAAATAGCCGCCAAGGTGACGGTCGGGGCCGAAGATGATCTTCTGGTCCTTCGGTATTTGCTGGAGGATGATATCGGCCGACGACGAAGTGACGATGATGTCGGACAATGCCTTCACCGCTGCCGAGCAATTGATGTAGGTCAGCGCGATATGGTCGGGGTGCGCCGCGCGAAATGCCGCGAACTGGTCGGGCGGGCATGAATCCTCAAGGCTGCATCCGGCGTCCATGTCGGGCAGGATGACGACCTTTTCCGGCGACAATATCTTCGCCGTCTCGGCCATGAAGCGCACCCCGCAGAACGCGATCACCTCGGCATCGGTCGCCGCCGCCTTGCGCGACAGGTCAAGGCTGTCGCCGACGAAATCGGCCAGATCCTGGATTTCGGGTTTCTGATAATAATGGGCGAGAATGACCGCGTTGCGCTCCTTCTTCAATCGCTTGATCTCGGCGAGCAGGTCGAGGCCCTTGAGGCGCGTCGTGGGAGCGGTCATCGAATGTCCTTGGTCATATATCGTAGTGCGCCGCGATCGGTCGACGGGTCAACGGCGGTTGGCGATCACTTCGGCGATTGACGGGCTGACGTCCCAGCGTTCGGTCGCGGGTGTCCCATCCTGCGGGAAGCGGACGACGACGTTGACGTTGTCGATGCCGGACACTTGCAGCGGATTGGTAAGCATCGACGCGATCACGTCGCGCGCATTTTCGCGCGCCCGATTGATGTGGATCGGCTTGTTCGCCTCGGCGATCGCGGCGCGATTGGCTTGCCCGGCCGCACGGCGGCTCAGATTGTCGGCGGCGCGGCGGGACACGAACACTCCTTGCGTAGCAATGGTCCGGCGTTGCGATTCGTCGATGTTGGGCCGGCCGACGACCACGTTTGGCGCTTCGACCACCAGCGTGCGGCTGTCGCGATCCCAACGATATTGGTCCGGGGTCATCTTCGACAGGTCGACTGTATAGTCGATCGAGTAAGGCAATTTCACCGTCTGCGCCGAGCGCAGGAAATCGAACCGGCCGGGGTCGATCGAGGTCACGTCGAACATGCCCGTCACTTCCCCGACCTTGAGCGCATTCTGCCGCGCGAAGGTCGCCGACAGCACTTTTACCAGTCCTTGCGCCTGCGCGAGTTCTTCCTCGCGTTGGCGCTGCTGCTCGCGATTCCACAGGAACGCCGCAGCCAGCGCGACGACAAGCGCCAGCCCGATGAGCATGGCAATCAGCGACTTGCGCGGCGGGGTCAGAGTATTAGCCATTGATCATCCCTACGTTCAACCATCCCGCGCCGCACAAGGTCCAGCAAATGCGCGGTGACTGATCCGCCCGCCGCCGGCACCAGCCGCGGATCAAGCCCCGGATAGGCCGCGGCGACAATCTCGTGCACCGCCCGATCGCCTTCGCCGAGCCGCTTCAAAATCTGCCGCTCGCGCTGCATGCGGTGGCCGATCATCCCGCGCACCAATTGCTGCGGCTTCGTCACCGCTGGTCCGTGCGCCGGATAATAGATGCGGTCATCGCGCGCGCGCAACCTGTCGAGGCTCGCCATATACGCCCCCATGTCGCCGTCGGGGGGCACCACCACCGTGGTCGACCAGCCCATCACATGGTCGCCGGTGAACAAGGCGCCGCGATAGGCAAAGCACAGATGGTTCGACGTGTGCCCCGGCGTCGCCACCGCAATCAGCGGTTCGCCGTCGATGCTCAACGCCTCGCCGTCGCCCAAAATGCGGTCGGGGCGATAGTCGCCGTCGAAGCTCGCGTCCGCTCTCGGCCCGACGCTCGCCAGTGACAGCGGCGCGCAGCCGATGATCGGCGCTCCGGTGGCGGCGGCGAGCGCTCGGCTCGCCGGGCTATGGTCGCGGTGGGTATGGGTGCAGGCGATCGCCACCAGCCGCCGCCCGCCCAGCGCCGCGATGATCGCCGCGACATGCTCGGCAAGGTCGGGACCGGGATCGATCACCACTGCTTCGCGTTCACCCGCAAGGAACGTCTGGGTTCCGCTATGCGTGAACGGCGAGGGATTGCGCGCGAGCAATCGCGCGATGCCCGGCTCGAGCGGTTCAAGCAGATCGTAAGGGGCATCCACGGCACGGCTGTGCCATGATGAGGCGTTCCACGCTACCCCGGACTCGAGGCGATGTGGGGGGATGGCAAACCGCTCATCCCCCCTCCTGCCATGCTTCAGTTGCCGGCGTTGACGGCTGCGATCTGAGCCTTGAGCGCCGCCACGATCTGCGCCTTCTTGGCGGCCGGGAGCTCCTGATTGTCCTCGATCCGGCCAAGCGCCTTTTCGAGGGCAGCGGCGCTGAGCGCCACCTTAGCGCCGGACTTGTCGCACTGCAGGAACCGAATGGGCTGATTGGCGCGGACCGCAGTGTTTCCGGCAACCGCAGAATTGGCGCGATCGGCGCACTTCTGCACATACTCCGGAATGGTAGCCGATGCGGTGCCGGAGCTGTCCACGCGGACAATCTTGACGAACGATTCCGGCAAGGCGGGAGCGTTCGGCGCCGCCCCGGCCGGTATCGCGAACAGCAATCCGACGGCGGTGATGCCGACGGCAATCGCTTTGCCGAAGGAGCGGGCGACGCGGCCGTGATCGTGATTCAACATGATGATTCGTCCTTTCAATTCGTCGGTTTCAGTCAGGGCGCAGATCGGGTGGGGCACCGGGCGCGCGACGCAGCGCAGGATGGTGCGGGCGTAGGTCTGGCGCATCGACGTGCCGACGCGGGCAAGGAGGTCGGCATCGCACGCCGCTTCGAGGTCGCGGCGAAAGGCGCGGTGCGCGACATGCGCCAACGGATTGAACCAGTGCAGCGCCAGGCATGCCAACGCCGCGGCGCCCGCCCACAGGTCACCACGCCGATGGTGGAGCACTTCGTGCGACAGCGCGAGGAAGCGCTCCTCGGGCGAGAAAGCGGCGGCAAAATCGCGCGGCACGAAGATCCGCTGGGTCAGCAGGCCACTCGCCGCCGGTCCGGTGACGGCATCGCTGGCGAGGATGGCGACCCCGTCGATCCCCGCGCCGATCCCCGGTTCGTTCAGTTCCGTCGCACCCACCAGCGCAGTAGCGACGAAGCGGCAATAGGCAATGACATGGATCGCCAGGAACAGCGCGCCTCCGCCAATCCACACAATCAGGACAATCGCGCCAAGCGGGACCGCCGCACTGACCGGGGCGATCGTCGCTGCCGCCGTGGCGCCGCTGTCGATCCAAAGCTGCGGCGCTTCGATCGGTTGCGCGAACGACGGAAACAGAAACCGCAGCAGCGGAGCAAGCCACAAGGCGAATGCCGCGCGAGCGCCGAAATACCTCGCCACCAATCGGCGCAGCAGCAGTACGAGCGCAATCAGCACCGTCGTCGCGACCAGCATCTCCGCCGCCCACTGCGTCATGATCTGAGATTCCTGATCAAGGCTTCTAATTCGTCCAGATCATCAGCCGACAGGTCGCGCTGCTCGGCGAGTTGGGCAACGAGCGGTGAAACTCGCCCGCCAAACATACGATCGACCAGCCGCCCGGCCTGTTCCACGGCCAGCGCGTCACGCTCGATCGCGGGGGAATATAGGAAGCGCCGACCATCGACGTCGGCGCGGATCGCACCCTTGGCAACCAGCCGCGCGAGCAAGGTTTTCACCGTTGC
Organism: Pseudomonadota bacterium; assembly: GCA_030855425.1. The sequence goes on along the minus strand of JALYRH010000010.1, from coordinate 4,533 downwards.
GGGCTGCCACTTGCGTTTCTCCGGGGCGAGTTCGACGAGCTGCGCCGCGGTCAACGGCGAGCGGTCCCATAGCAGCTGGAGCAGCTCCATTTCGGCTTCGCTGATCTTGACCTTGTCCATACGTTTACATTTGTAGTCGTAAAGCTGAACCGCCAATGAACAAAGGTTCAGGCTTTGATTAGATTGTTCGTCATGCTCGTGGCGGACCGGCGCAACGCTGCGGCGGTGAGGGCACGCGGATAAAGCTCGCCGAACAGTGCGTCCATGCTCTCGCGCCAGCTATAGCGCTGCGCATGGCGCCACGCCGCTTGACCCATCTCGCGGGGGTCGCCCGCCCATATCTCGGCAAGATTGCGCGCCATCGCGGCGGCATCGTCGATCGGCCCGATGCGGCCGATTCCCGGCGTGATCCGGTCGACCATCGCCCCCGCCGCTACCCCGACCACGGGCAGGCCCGACGCCTGCGCCTCGATCACCGAAATGCCGAACGTCTCGTCCGCCATAGCGGTGGCGTAAAGGTCGGCGCTGGCGAGCCATTGGGCCAGTTCGATGCGGTCGGCGACAAAGCCGGGGAGCAAGGCGCGCTTCCCCGCGAGCCGATTGGCCAGCGGCGCGCGCATCGGCCCGTCACCGATCAGCACGAGGAACGCGCGAAGCTCGGGCGGCAGGCGCAAGAACGCCTCGGCAATCACCCCGGCGCGTTTCTCATTGTCGAGCCGGCCGGCGTAGATGATCAGCGGCTCATCGTCGGCGAGGCCAAGCGAAGCGCGCAGCCCGGGGCAGCGCTTGTCCGGACTGAATTCGCCAAGCTCGACCCCGAGCGGGACGACATCCACTTGACCAGCCCCGAGCGCGCGGAGCTTGGCCGCGCCGCCATTCTCGCTCATTGCGAAAACGGCATCGAACCGACGGTAAAGATTGGCGGCATAAGCGTAGGACAGACGCGCCGCACCGGCGCCAAGCGCGGGGCCAAGCCATTTGCCGACGGCGCGCTCGACATACACCGTCGGAAAGTCGGTACAATAAGCCGCGACCAGCGCGGTGGCCGGATAGGCCCGGCGATGCATCAGCGCCGCCCACGGCAAATTATAGGCGTCCTGGCATTCGATCAGGTCGGGACGAAAGCGCGCGAGCGCGGCGCGCACCGCGCGGTTGCGCAGCAGCAGGCGATAATTGGGGCTTCCGGGGACTCGCGGCGAGGCAATCGTGATCGTGATCGCGCGACCCTGCTCCTCGACCAGCGTGCTGTCGGTCGCGCCCGGGATGATCAACACATGGCGATGCGGGCTATGGTCGATGATATGGCGGCGCTTGTGCCGGATATAAGTGCCGACCCCGCCGCCCTTGGCCGACCAGCTTTGGGTCAGGTCGCAATAAGTCGCGAGTTCGCCGCGACGGCCAGCGGGAATGTCGCTCGCCATCACCGATCACCCCACCGAGCGCTTGGTCGTTCCGCGCCCGCGCGATCGTCGCCGAAGTGTCGGTTTTTTTGACGATGCCGCTAAAGCGAGAAACAGGAAATAGAATATTTTTCGCAGTTTACTAAGCCTTTTTCTGTTTGGCACAGCGGTTGCAATAATAATTATGTCCACTTGGTTCCACAAACCAAATCAGAGGGGCGGCGCAGCGGTTTTCTGGTCCCGCGCGCCGCCCCTTTTTTGTCATGACGGGTGCGCTTCGTCTTCACCCGCGACCAACTGCTTCAATTCGCCGCTCTCGAACATTTCCATCATGATGTCCGACCCGCCGACGAATTCTCCCTTCACGTAAAGCTGGGGGATCGTCGGCCAGTCCGAATAGGCCTTGATCCCCTGGCGAACCTCCTGGTCGGCGAGCACGTCGACCGTCTCATATGGCGCCTCGAGGTGATCGAGGATCGCGATCGCGCGGCTCGAAAAGCCGCATTGCGGGAATAATGGCGTACCTTTCATGAACAGGACGATGTCATTGGCGTTAACGAGCGCGTCGATGCGCTCCTTGGCTGGGCTGGTGTCGGCGTCGGTCACTGATGGTCTCCCGAAGGTATGGCGGTGGTCAATTGCAGCGCGTGAAGTTCGCCCCCCATGCGCCCGCCGAGCGCGGCATAGACCGCCTGGTGCTGGCGCACGCGACTCATCCCGGCGAAGCTCGGCGCGATCACGCGCGCGGCATAATGGTCGCCATCGCCGCGCAAATCGGTGATTTCGACGCGTGCATCGGGGATTCCCGCGACAATTAGCGCCTCGATCTCGGCCGCGGCCATCGCCATCAGGAGTGCGCTTCCATCAATTGGCGGCGCGCCTCGACCACTTTATGATCGAGCGTGGCGCGGATCTTGCCTTCGTCGATGTCGACCCCCGCACTGGTCAGGTCGCCGAGCAATTTGCGAATCACGTCCTCGTCGCCGGCTTCCTCGAAGTCAGCCTGGATCACTTCCTTGGCATAAGCCTCGGATTCGGCCGCGGTCAGCCCCATCAGCCCCGCCGCCCATTCACCGAGCAGGCGGTTGCGGCGCGCAAGCACGCGGAACTGCATTTCTTCGTCGCGGGCAAACTTGGCCTCGAACGCGCGCTCGCGATCGTCGAACTGGGTCATCTGTCGGCATCCTCAATCATGGTTTGATCACAGATAGGGCGTGACGCACACCGAGGCAACGCGCGAAGCCTCAGCGCGGTCCGGACGCCAACCGCTCGAGTTCGAGCCGATCAAGCCATTGCCTCGCCTGCTTGGGTTCGCCCACCGCGCTCGGCGCGACCGGCCCGCGGGCGTCGAAGAAATCGCGGTGAAGCGCGAACGGCTCGACCATCAACTGCGCGCGGATCGCGTCAATCGCGTCGCCCAGTTCGCGCAGCTCGCCGATCACCGGCGCGACCGCCGCCTGCTCGCGTTTGTCGGCGCGGTGATTGAACAGTCCGGGTTTGCCACCCAGCGTTCGCTCGAGCGTGGCGGTCAGCGTCTCGCGATATTCGAGTTCAAGGTCGGCGCGGCGCTGGTCAAGCCGTTCGAGGCGGTCGATCTTGGCCATCAGTCGAGCGTCACAACGAGCTTGCCGATGACGCTTCGCGCGGCGAGCGCGGCAATCGCGTCGCCGCCGCGGTCGAGCGGATAAGTCGCGCTGACCCGCGGGCTGATCCTGCCCTCGTCCCACAATCGGAACAGCGTCGCGACATGCGCCGCGTTGGCCGCCGGATCGCGCGTCGCGAACGCTCCCCAGAACACCCCGCACACGTCGCAGCTCTTGAGCAAGGTGAGGTTGAGCGGGAGCTTGGGAATTCCGGCGGGAAAGCCGACCACCAGATAACGCCCCTCCCACGCGATCGAGCGCAACGCCGGCTCGGCATAGTCGCCACCAACCGGGTCGTAGATGACGTCGGCGCCGTTCGGCCCCACCGCTTGCTTGAATTGCGCGGCGAGCGCCTTTGAGCCGTCCTTGTCGAACGGCCCGCGCGGATAGACGATCGCCACATCGGCCCCCGCGTCGCGCGCGGCCTGCGCTTTTTCGTCGGAAGACACTGCAGCGATCACCCGCGCGCCGCGCGCCTTGCCGAGCTCGATCGCGGCGAGCCCGACCCCGCCCGCCGCACCAAGCACAAGCAATGTTTGTTTATCCGCAAGCTTTCCACGGTCGTACAATGCGTGGATCGAGGTGGCATAGGTCAACAGCAGTGCCGCACCGTCGACAAAGCTGCGATTGGCGGGAAGCGCGAACGCACTGTTGGCGGCAATCACGATCTTCTCGGCCAGCCCGCCAAATCCGGGCACCGCGATCAACCGGTCGCCAACCTGCCAACCGGTAACGCCATCGCCGACCGCCTCGATTTCGCCGGCGATTTCGCCGCCCGGCGCGAACGGGCGCGGCGGGCGCATCTGATATTTGTCCGCGATGATCAGCACGTCGGGATAATTGATCGCCGCCGCGCGGACGCGGACCAGCAGCTCGCCGGGCCCCGCGACCGGATCGGGCACCTCGCTCAGTTCAAGCCGCTCGGGGCCGCCGGGGACAATGCTCAGCAGCGTTTTCATCGCGCCGCCGCCGGAAACGCGGGCAGCTTGGCAATGTCGGCGGGCTCATGCTGGATGATGACCCGGGCCCCCAAATTCTTCGCGATCCGCTCGAACCGGTCGATCGAGGCGAGCGTGTCAGCGCGGCTGGTGTTGAACGGAGGGATCCCGCGCTTCACCCGCGCTTCCTCGCTATGATACAGATCGCCGGTCAGCAGGACCGGGCCGCTCGCGAGGCGCACCAGCAGCGCCATGTGCCCCGGGGTATGTCCGGGCAGGTTCATCGCGATCACGCTGCCATCGCCATAAACGTCGATGTCGGTGCCCTCCATCGTTTGCACCTTGGCGTCCGCCGCGCGCCAAGGGCCGAACGGATCCTGCTTGCCCTTGCTCAGCTCGAGATCCTTTTTGCCGATCAGCAGCTTGGCGGCGGGGAACTCCTTCGCCTGCCCGACATGATCGCCATGCATGTGGCTGATCCCGACAATTCCGATGTCGGCTGGCCTGAGCCCGAGCGTCGCAAGTTGCTCGATCACGGTGCGGTCAAGCCGC
>JALYRH010000068.1 GCA_030855425.1 Pseudomonadota bacterium | reverse complement strand
AATCATAGGTCTGCGTCTCGCCAGGCTTGGCCAGCGTTTCGGCATGCGCTTCGCGCACCCGCTCGAGGTGCTCGGGCGCGATCAGAGTGCGGCAGTTGCGCCCGATCAGCGCCGATGAATCATGTCCGCCAAGCTGCAACACAGATGGCGAGACGTAGCGTATCCGTCCATCGGCATCGAGATGAAACAGAATGTCGGACGAATGCTCTGCCATCAGGCGATAGCGTTCTTCGCTCCGCCGGATGTCGCGGTGCAGGCGCGAACGATTCTGCAAGTCGACAACGATCGGAAGCACCGTCAACACGGTTGCCGCGAGGTAGAATTGGAAGAATTGCAGCTCGGCTCCCATCGACAAGCCATTGAGATGGAACGGCCCGAGCCCGGCGCTCGTCGCCCTGCCGCCGATAACCGCCAACAATGCGATGGATACCGCCGCACCGCCGCGGCCGATCCGAAAAATTACCAGGATGATCGGCAGGATCGGCAGGAACAGCAGTGGCAGATGCGTCTGCCGAAAGACGATCAGACAAGTCACTAGAACGAGCAGCAACAGCGACGCGCTTTCCCCTGCCGTGCGCCGGCGCGCCGCCTTCAACGTCCTCGCGAAGCTGTCGCGATTGAACAGCAATGCCAGCGGCGTGAAGACAATGTTGCCCAGCGCATGACCAGCGTAAAAGTTCATGAAGACCGACCCCGGCGGCTTGCCGAGCGCCACCATCGCCGCTGTGGCGAGCCCTGCAGCGACCAGCGGCGCCACGATCGCCACCGAGGCGACGAAATGCGTCAGCCAGTTCAACGAACCGAGCGGCTGCAGCGAGCGACCGAAGCGTCGCAACGTCCATGCCGCCACGGTCGCTTCGATGATATTTATCGCGACGAACGGCCCCGCCGCCGCCCAGCCCAACCCGAACAGTCCGGTCGCGAGAAAGTTGCCGATCGCGCACCCCGCGATCGGCGGAACCCACTGGCGCCGCGGGCGTCTCATCAACTCGGCGATCAAGAGGGACGATGCGACCCACAGGAACGCCACTCCGCCGTCGTAGCGGGTCAGCGACACCGCGAGCGACGCCGCGACGAAATAAGCAAGCCCGAGCACACTCGGGCGGATCAGCACCGGCCATGACCTCATTGCTCCGTCCTGCCCGAGCCGGGTCACCATGCGCTTGCGAACTCATCCTTATCGGATGCAAATTGCTGCAAGGACGGCGGGAAGGGTATGGCCTGGCTCGCGGGTCAGTTTCGCTGCTTGTGCTGGCATCCGTGAGACCGAGCGGTTAGGGGTCGCCTTCCCCTCGCAAAGGTAGTCAATTTCATGGGTTTCAAATGCGGCATCGTCGGCTTGCCCAATGTCGGCAAATCGACGCTTTTCAACGCGCTGACCGAAACCCAGGCGGCGCAGGCGGCCAATTATCCGTTCTGCACGATCGAGCCCAATGTCGGGCAGGTCGCCGTCCCCGATCCACGCCTCGACAAGCTCGCCGCGATCGCCAAATCGGCCAAGATCATTCCGACCCAACTCGGCTTCGTCGACATCGCCGGGCTGGTCAAAGGCGCGTCGCAGGGCGAAGGGCTCGGCAACCAGTTTCTCGGCAACATCCGCGAGGTTGACGCGATCGTCCATGTCCTGCGCTGCTTCGAGAATGACGATATCCAGCATGTCGCGAACAAGGTCGATCCGATCGCCGACGCCGACGTGGTCGAGACCGAACTGCTCCTGTCCGACCTCGAAAGCCTCGAAAAACGCGTCCCAAATCTGCTCAAGAAGGGCCAGCAGGGCGACAAGGAAGCGAAAATTGCCGCGTCGGTTCTGGGCCAGGCGCTCGAACTCCTTCGCGAAGGCAAGCCCGCGCGGCTGACCGTCCCCAAGGATGAGGAAGAAGCACGCCACTTCGCTTTGGCCCAGTTGATCACCGCCAAGCCCGTGCTCTACGTTTGCAATGTCGACGAAGACGATGCCGCGGCCGGCAATGAGCTATCGGCGCAAGTGTTCGCCAAGGCCAAGGCCGAGGGCGCCAATGCGGTGGTCGTCTCGGCCGCGATCGAGAGCGATCTGGTGGGCATGGAGATGGACGAACGGCTCGCCTTCCTGGCCGAGATGGGACTTGCCGAGACCGGCCTCGCGCGGGTCATCCGCGCGGGCTATGATTTGCTCCACCTCATCACCTTTTTCACCGTCGGCCCCAAGGAAGCGCGCGCCTGGACCGTCGAGGTCGGCTCGAAGGCGCCGCAAGCCGCTGGCGAAATCCATTCGGATTTCGAGCGCGGCTTCATCCGCGCCGAAACCATCGCTTACCCTGATTATATCACGCTGAATGGCGAGAGCGGAGCACGCGACGCGGGCAAGCTGCGCCAGGAAGGCAAGGAATATATCGTCGCGGACGGCGACGTGCTCCATTTCAAGTTCAACGTCTGAGCCAACGGGCGGTCCCGACGACCGCCCGCCCCACCCTATTGCCGTTCGGGGGGATAGTCATATTTGAACGGGTCGGTGGCATTGGGCTGCCCGGGAAGCGGCGGGCGCGGCAATTCCTTGTCACTGTTCGCCGCGGCGAGCAGCACGCCGGCCATGACCACCGCCGCCTGGCGCATATCCTCGGGCTTCATATGATCGAGCGTGTCGGCGCTCGAATGGTGGAGCCGTGTGCCATAATCGAGCGGGTCCTGGATAAACTGGAATCCGGGAACCCCGATCGACTGGAGATAGACGTGGTCGGTTCCCCCGGTGCGGCCCGCGACGACCGTCCCTGCGCCCATTGATTCAAATGGATCGAGCCACGAACGCAACAGCGGTTCCGCGCCATTATTGTTCTCGGCATAAATTCCGCGCAGCTTGCCCGATCCATTGTCCATGTTGAAATAGGCCTTGAGATCGCCGTAGCCCGCACGCCGCGTGATCGGGTAGCTGGTCGCCCAGCGTGCATAATTCTCGTCGACGCTGGCGCTGGGGTTCATCGGTCGGCTGGCGAGATGCTTTTCGATATAGCCGAGCGACCCGATCAGACCTTGTTCCTCGCCCGACCATAAGGCGAAGCGGATCGTCCGCTTCGGACGAACGCCGATTCGGCTGAGGATGCGCGCGGCCTCGACCACCACCGCCGTGCCCGCCCCATTGTCGACCGCACCGTCGCCCGCGACCCAGCTGTCCATATGCGCCCCGGCCATGACATAACCCGCCGTGGGATCGCTGCCGGGAAGGTCGGCGATGATGTTGTATCCATTGGCGTCGCTGTCGTCGAACCGGACATTGCTGTTGATCTCGAGCGTCGGCGCCGGTCCGGTCTTGGCGAAGCGAGCCAGGCGGCGATAATCCTCGGCCGACAACTCGATCCCGGGCAGCACCGGGGTCTTGCCGATGGCATAGGTATAGCCCTCGCCGTGGAGCAGACCGCCGTCGCGGCGCGAAACGCGTACCCACGCCAGCGCGCCCTCGGCCTTGAGGAAGGCGTCGAGCTTGAGCGGGAAATCGGCGCGGAACGGACGCCGCGCCACCGCTTCGGGATCATATTGCGGCTGGTCGAAATCGTCATGAGCCTTGAGCGCCGCGGCGTCGTAGCGCACGAACCCCGGCTTGGTCTGCTCGCTGCCTTCGCCGGGCAGGTTGATCATCACGATCTTGCCCGATAGCTTGCCGCGATAAGCGTCGAAATGCTCGATCTTGCTGATTGGCGCGACGACGATCGGGGCGCGCAGCGCGCCGTTGGTGCCGGGAGTCCACGCCACCGGAATCATGTCGAGCGGCATCGGCCGCGGCCCAAGCATGGTCGCGCTCGCCGAGACGATCTCCCACCCGCGGCCGAAACGAAACGCCTCACGCCGCGGATTGGCGAGGCCATAGCTCGAGAATTTGCCCAGCGCCCAAGCTTCAGCACGGCGCATCGACGGCGAATTGGTCAGCCGCGCGCCGATCCCGTCGACCAATTCATGCGCGGTGAGCATCACCTGGCCACGATTCATCCCTTCGTCGATAATTTGTGCGACGTCGTTCGACTGCGCCAGCGCGGGTTGCGCCGCGAACAGCGCGCCCAGCGCCACCCCGCACCAAATCATCTTCAGATTAGTCATGCTCACCACTCCCTTACGGCCGACCACCGCTCGAAGGGCAGGCTTGTCGGCATCGCGCCAATAACGCTACCAACTATCCGATAGACGGCAAGCTGGCTTCGACCGGGAGGGTGATGATCGGCACCAATTGCGACAACTTCGAACAGGACGAGCCATGATCTATTTCGATGACCTCGTGGTCGGAGCGGAAACGACATTCGGCTATTATGACGTGACGCGCGAGGAGGTGCTCGAGTTCGCGCGCAAATTCGACCCGCAGCCGTTTCACCTCAGCGACGCCGAAGCCGCCAAGACCCATTTCGGGCGGCTTGCCGCGTCGGGCTGGCACACCGCGGCGATGGCGATGCGCGTGATCGTCGACCATATCTCGAAGGAGCGGCAGGCCGGGCTCGGGTCGCCCGGGATCGACGAGCTGCGCTGGCTCAAGCCGGTCTATCCAGGCGACCGGCTGCAGGTCAGCGGCCGCATCGTCGACAAGACACCGTCACGCTCGAAGCCCGACATCGGCAGCATCCGGACTGAAACCCTCGTCACCAATCAGGACGGTGTGCCGGTCATGCGCTACACCTCGATTGTCCTGATGCGGCGCAGGCCTGTCGTATAGCTTCGGTCAGGTAGATCGCACCGGCCCGTAGTCCCGCTGCGCCGCTCATGACAAACCGTGCAATGGGTGCCGGCCTGGCGTGCGAGCCGGCGCCCCGTGACTAACCGACCCTAATCGCGGCGATCGCGACGATTCTCGCGGCGGAGCTCGCGCCGTTCGCCACGCCGGGTCTGCTCGAACTCGCGACGCGCGGTGCGACGGTTTTGGCGAGCGGTCGCGCGGTCGATCGTTCCCGCCTGCACCTGCTCCCGGATTTGCCGCCGATCCTCGCGCAACTCGCCACGCGCGGCGCCAACGTCCTGGCGATAATCGCGACGGTTGACGCCGACCTCACGTCGGTCCTCGCGTCGGTTGCGGCGTGATTCCCAATAACTTCGCTGGCCGTCGTTCCAACGATGACGGCTGCCCGCGCGAGAATAAACGTAATAGCCGCTGCCCGGATAATAGAAATCGTTATACCAACCGCCCGACGGATAGCCGTAACCATGTCCCGCATTGCCGTAGCCGGAATAGCCATGACCGGAATAGCCGAGACCGCTCGATTGATACCCTCCATATGAGCCGTACCCGCCATAATAGGGATCGTAATAGCCAGCGCTGCCGACGCCAATGCCTATGCTGTTATAGCCATAGCCCGTCGTGCAGGCGCCAAGGCCAAGCGACGCCACAGCCACCAACAGGGCCGAGCGGATCCGGAATGCATACATCGCAACTCTCCGACGTGATTTTCAGACAAACTACGGCATTCGCACCCTGCGCTTGAACCCGGCGTGAACCATTAATACGTCGTTCACCGCGTCCGCCAAGGGCGTGCGGTCAGCCGGCGATGCCCTCGTCGTCCTTTATCTCTTCGCGACGCGCCATATTGTCGGGGTCGAGCGGCCCCTTGATCGCGACCTTGCGCTTCGCGTCGGCCCAGATGTTGCGGTAACTCAGATACCCCAAGATGGTCGCGAAGATCAGGAAGATCATCACGGTGAGCCCATAGCGGTGCCGGTTTTCGAGCTTGGGCTCGGCGGTCCAGGTCAGGAATGCCGAAACGTCGGTCGACATTTGCTCGACCGTCGGCGCGGTGCCGTCAGCATAGGTCACCTGGCCGTCGCCAACGAACGGCGGCGGCATCGCGATGTTCAAATTGGCGAAATAGGGATTGTAGTAAAGCCCTGGCGGGGTTTTCACCGACGGGAACTTCTTGAGCAGCTCGGCAGGCTGCCGCGCATAACCGGTGAGCAATGAATGAACATAGGCCGAGCCGTCGTGGCGCGCTTTGGTGATTAGCGAAAGATCGGGCGGGAGTGCATTGTTGTTCGCCGCGCGCGCCGCGGTTTCGTTGGCATAGGGGTCCGGGAAGCGATCCGCCGGGACCGCCTTGCGAGTTGCCGCCTCACCCGTATCGGGATTTATTGACGGCACCTCGATCGCCCATTGATTGGCGATCGCCTTGACCTCGGCTTCTTCATAGCCGAGCGCGGCAAGGTCACGGAACGCCACCAGGCTAAGCCCATGGCATGCCGCGCACACTTCCTTGTAGACTTGGAAGCCACGCTGAAGCTGCTGCCGGTCGAAGTGGCCGAGTGGGCCATCCGACGCAAGGTGCAGTTCCTTCGGGTGGCGGTGGAATTCCTCCTCCGCGGTCGCGGCGGGCGGTTCCTGGAAATAGGACTTCAGCCCCGAGAATAATGAAATGAGCAGGATGAGGACGAAGCCCAGGCCGACGATCGGACCGATTTTGCGGATCATTGCTTATTGGTCCCTTATTCGGCTGCCGCGGGTGCGCTCTTGGCGAGCCCGTACGGAGCACTTTCTTCCTGTTCCCCGTGCAGCACCGACGCGGTAATCGACGACGGCAATGGCAGCGGCCGCTCGAACTTGGCGATCAGCGGCAGGATGATCAGGAAGTGCGCGAAATAATACGCTGTCGCAATCTGGCTGATCGCGACCACCATCGGGGTCGCCGTCGAGCCACCGGCCCAGCCAAGCACCAGTACGTCGATCACCAGAAGCACATAGAACTTCTTGAACACCGGGCGATAATGGCCCGAACGAACCGGCGAGCGGTCCAGCCACGACAGAAAGAACAACAGCAGGATCGATGCGAACATCGCCACCACGCCCCACAATTTGGCCGGGACGATCAGATCGACGGTGAATGCTTTCAGAATGGCGTAAAACGGCAGAAAATACCATTCGGGGACGATGTGTGCCGGGGTCGCAAGCGGGTTCGCGGGGATATAATTGTCGGGATGGCCAAGCGCATTGGGCGCGAAGAACAGGACCGCGCAATATAGGGTGAGGAACAAGCCGACGAACCATCCATCCTTGGCGGTATAAAACGGGTGGAACGGCAGCGTGTCTTTTTCGGTCTTCACATCCACTCCGGTCGGGTTCGACGATCCGGGAATATGCAGCGACCAGATGTGGAGGATGACCACGCCGGCGATCACGAACGGCATCAGATAATGGAGCGAGAAGAAGCGAGTCAGTGCCGCCTGGTCGGGAACAAACCCGCCAAGCAGCCACACGCGGATCGGCTCGCCGATGACCGGGATCGCCGAAAAGAAGCCCGTGATGACCTGCGCCCCCCAATAGCTCATCTGCCCCCATGGCAGGACATAGCCCATGAACGCAGTCGCCATCATCAGCAGATAAATTACCAGCCCGAGCATCCAGATCAGCTCGCGCGGCGCCTTGTACGAACCGTAGAACAGCCCACGGAAGATGTGGATATAGACGGCGATGAAGAAGAAGCTGGCGCCGTTGGCGTGGGCGTAGCGCAGCATCCAGCCGGCGTTGACGTCGCGCATGATATGCTCGACCGAATTGAAGGCGCCATCGGCCGAGGCGTAATAATGCATCGCCAGCACGATCCCGGTGACGATCTGGATGGTCAGGAAGATCCCCGCCAGAACCCCGAAGTTCCACGCATAATTGAGATTGCGCGGGACCGGATAGCCGCCGCCGACGGCACCGTGAACAAGCCGCGGCAGCGGCAGGCGGTCGTCAAACCACCGGCCAAGATCGGTCTTGGGTTCGTATGGAGTGGCCCAGGCAAAGCTCATGTCGTCGTCTTTCCTTAGCCGATGGTCACGACGGTGTCGGACGTGAAGGCATATTCGGGGACCAGCAAATTGGTCGGCGCGGGACCTTTGCGGATGCGTGCCGCCGTGTCGTAATGCGATCCGTGGCAGGGACAGAAATAACCGCCAAACTCGCCGCGATTCTCGCCTTCTCCCGTGCCCAGCGGGACGCAGCCCAAATGGGTGCAGACCCCAAGCGTGATGAGCCAATTCTCCTTGCCCGGCTTGGTTCGCTCGGCGAGGCTCTCCGGATCGCGCAACTCGCTCAGCGAAACCTTTTTCGCCGCCGCGATTTCGGGCGCGGTGAGGTTGCGCACGAACACCGGCTGCTTGCGCCAGCTGGTCTTGATCGCCTGCCCCGATGCAATTTTGGAAATGTCGACTTCGGTCGAGGCGAGCGCGAGCACATCGGCCGACGGGCTCATCTGGCGGACCAGCGGGATGACGACTGCGGCGGCGCCGACCCCGGCAAAGCTCACCGCAGCGATATTGATGAAGTCGCGACGGCGGACTCCGTCATCAGGTCCGTTCGCGCCTTGAAGTTCTTCCAGCGTGGCCATGCTCAACCTTGCAACATGAAGTGCGTGCGATGCCGGCGGCATCGATACATAAACGAGATCGTCCCCGGCTTGGTCCCGGAGCGATTGGCGCGCCTGATAGCGCCTCGCCCCGTGCTTGCAAATGGGCAAATGCGCAGTTGTGCGACGAACGCGACCCGGACTATCGCCGCGCCATGCGTATCGCTCTTTATCAACCCGAAATTGCCGGTAACGTCGGCGCGGTGATGCGGCTTGGCGCGTGCTTCGGAATCGCGCTCGACCTGATCGAGCCGATGGGTTTTACCTGGGACGACAAGCGCGTTCGCCGTACCGCGATGGACTACATCGACCACGTCGAGGTCACGCGCTACCCTGATGCCAATGCTTTTCTCGCCACTGTTGCCGACGCCCGGATCGTGCTGTTCACCACCAAGGTGGCCCACTCATCCTACGATTTCGCGTTCCGCGCGAGCGACATCCTGCTGTTCGGGCAGGAGAGCAGCGGAGTTCCCGATGATCTCGCCGCGCGGTGCGAGGCGCGCGTCCGCATTCCGATCCGCGCCGACGTGCGCTCATTCAACCTTGCGACGTCCGCCGCGATCGGCTTGGGCGAAGCGCTTCGCCAGACGGGAGGATTGCCCGAATGACTCCGCTCGACGATCAGCAACAGGCCGCGCGCGACTGGTTCGAGGCGCTTCGCACCCGCATCTGCGCATCGTTTGAGGCGATCGAGCGCGAGGCGGGGAGCGACGCCGCCTTCACCTTCATCCCGTGGAACCGCGCCGAAGCCGACGGCTCGCCCGGGGGGGGCGGGGTGCGCGGGCAGATGAACGGCGCAGTGTTCGAGAAGGTCGGGGTCAACGTCTCAACCGTCGGCGGCCGCTTCAGCCCAGAATTCGCCGCCTCGATCCCCGGCGCCGAGGAGGACCCGCGCTTTTTCGCGACGGGGGTCAGCCTCGTCGCGCACATGACCAACCCGCACGTCCCCGCGGTGCACATGAATTGCCGCTTCCTCACCACCACCCGCCGCTGGTTCGGCGGCGGCGCCGACTTGAACCCCGCTTTGCCTGAACAGGAAGACACTGACGCTTTCCACGCCCGCTTGCGAGCCGCCTGCGC
>JALYRH010000067.1 GCA_030855425.1 Pseudomonadota bacterium | reverse complement strand
GCGGCATCGGGCATGCCGGTATAATGGAGTACGATCATCGACACCGGCAGGGTTCGCTCATTGTGATTGGGCGATGGGCAGTCGGTAATCGTCATTGCCGCATGGCGCATGGCAAGCGGAGTCGGGTCAAGTCCCTGGCGTCAGCGCAACGCTGCGCGGCGTTCGTCGACGTCGTTGCCAGCAAGGCGATAGAGCCCGCGCCAGTCGCGGTCGGCGACTAGTTTTCCGGTCTGGCCGATCACCGTCTCTCCTGCCCCGAGCATTAGCCAGCCGTCGGACGTCAGTGCCGAAGCCAGTCGATCGAACGCCGCGCGCTTCTTGTCCCCGTTAAGATAAAGCAGCACGTTGCGGCACAAAACGATGTCGAACTGACCGGGATGCGGCGGCGTTTCAAGGATGTTGTGGACCTGGAACCGGACGTTGCGACGCAGACTCTCGGCTACCCTCCAGCCATCCTCGCCTTCGCTGAACCAGCGGATCATCTGGGTCACGGCGAGCCCGCGCTGGGCCTCGAACTGGGTATAGAGCCCGGCGCGCGCGCGATCGACCGCGACCTCGCTGACGTCGCTGCCGAGGAGGTCGATTGTCCAGCCATGCCAGCGCACGGGATCCTCGGCGAACAGCATCGCGAGCGAATAGATTTCCTGTCCAGTCGAACATCCCGCCGACCAGATGCGGATGCGCCTCGAATCGCGGCGGCGCTCGGCCAGCGCGGGGAGCGCGGTGCGGCTCAACTGGTCGAACGGCGTGCGGTCGCGAAAGAAATAGGTTTCATTGTTGAGCAACGCCTCGACCACGCGCTGCGACAGCGACGGCTCCTTGCCCATGACGAGGATGGTGATTAGTTCGTCGAGCGTGGCGATGCCGCGTTCCCGCAACAGCGACGACAGCGCGGTCTCGATCCGCCAGCGACGGCTCATCGTCAATTGTTGTCCAGTACGCGCTTCGAGCAGGCCAGCGAGAATTCGGATCGAGCTATCGCTTACCTGCACAATGCCTCCTCGGCACGAAGCGCGATGCGGCGCGCAATTTTTGCTGGTGGAAGCACGGCGCAAGCGAGCCCCGCTTCGACTATCACTCGCGGCATGCCCCACACCGCTGAACTGGCTTCATCTTGGGCGATAATCGAACCTCCGGCCGCAACCAGGCGGGCCGCGCCGTCGCTGCCGTCACGCCCCATTCCAGTGAGCATGATGCCGAGCGCGCGCGGCCCGAGGATCGCGGCAGCGGTGGACAGCATTGGATCGACCGACGGCAGGCACCCCGACGCCATTTTCTGGTTCGACAAGCGCACGATGAGACGATCACGCGCGGTGTCGAGATTGAGGTGAAAATCGCCCGGCGCAATCACGATCTGGTCGGGAACGAGCCGCATCCCGTCTTGGCCAACGGTCGCCAGCCGCCCAGAAGCCGCGGTCAGCTGGCGCGCGAGCACCGCCATGAACGGCGCGGGAAGGTGCTGGGTGACGAGGATTGGCACATGGATCTGCGGGGGCAAGGCTTCGAAGAGCGTGGCGAGGGCATGGATTCCGCCGGTCGAGGCGCCGATCGCGACCAGCCCGAGCGGTGCATCGGCCATCGCCGGACCGCGCATGACAGGCCGCAGCGACGGCGGCATATTGGGCGCGGCGGGCGCGACGACATAATCGGCGCGACCGAGCGCCCGAAGCTTGCTCAGCAAAACTTCGGAAAAGCGGCCGTTGAAGCGTCCGGTGCCAGGCTTGGGCAGCGTGTCCGCCGCGCCGAGCGCAAGCGCGGCAACGGTGTCCTCGGCGCCCTCTTCGGCAAGGCTCGACACGATCAGCACTTGTGCGCCACGTGCGGCCTTGAGGATGTCGGGAATCGACTTGAGCCCGCCCGCACCGGGCATTTCGAGGTCGAGCAGGATAACGTCAACCCGAACCTGGGCAAGTGCTTCGATCGCATCTTCGGCGGTTCCCGCGACCGCGACAATCTCGAATCCGCCGTCGCTTTCGATCATTCGGGTGAGCACTGCGCGCGCGACCATCGAATCGTCGACAATCATCAGGCGCAAGCGCTGGCCGTGCGGCGGGACGGACCGGACGACATGGCCGGACTGCGACGAGGCAAACGCGCGGTTCATCGTTGCGACTTCAGGCGACCCCGACGAGTTGCAACTTGATGTGCAGCGTTTCGCGGTCGAACGGCTTCATCACATATTCGTCGGCGCCGGCCTCGAGCGCGGCGCGGATGTGCGCCATGTCGTTTTCCGTGGTGCAGAAGACGACCTTGGGCTGATCCTCATGCCCGCGCTGGCGAAGCAGTTTGAGGAATTCCATTCCGCTCATCACGGGCATGTTCCAGTCGAGCAGGACGACGTCGGGCATGCTTGCTTCGCAGCGTTCGAGCGCTTCGCGACCGTCGCCGGCTTCCTCGACCTGGAATTCGAGAGTCTCGAGGATATGGCGGGCGACCTTGCGGATCACCTTGCTGTCGTCAACGATAAGGCAGGTCTTCATGGGACTGTACGCTTTCTGATGCTCGCTTCGATTCAGGGGTTTAGCTGACAAGGGTAACCAAGGGCTTAAGCCGCGGCGCGATCGCTTGCCGGACCGGCGATCAAGGCATCGATGTCGACCAGCAGCAGCGGACCTTCCTCGGTCTCGATCATGCCAAGGCCGACGCGCTCCCACCCCGCTGCCATTGCCGCGCGTACCGGCTGGGTTTCGGACAGGGCTTCGACGACATCCTCGACCGCATCAACGGTCAGCGCATAATGGTGGCCGTCAACCTCGACCACGGCGGCCTCGAGCAGTCCGCTAACGTCGGTCGAGCCGAGCTCCAGGCTGCGCTGGCAGTCGATGACCGTCAGCACGCGGCTGCGCAGCGCCGACAGGCCCGCGATATGCGGTGCGGCGCGCGGAACCGGGCTCAGCGCCTCCAGTTCGACCACGCTTTCAACCTTGGCGGCGGGAAAGGCGACGCGGCCTCCCGCGATCGTCACGATCAGCAGCAGTTCGTTCATTGACCCCTCCCCGCGCCGGCGGACTTGAGCGCGAGCATCAGCCCGGCGCGGTCGTAGCGGTAAATCCTGGCCTTCCCGTCGGCGGCATCGGGATCGGCGGCAAGCGTCAGGACCTGCGCCGAGCCACTCGCGCGGGGCGCTGCACCTTCGGACTGGATGACAAGATCGGGCAGCAGGTCGTCGCCTTCGCCGATGACGAGGTAGCCAGCCGCCTCGACGATTGGGCGAAGCATGTTCTGCATCCACGGATCGTCGGACGCCAGGCGGCACACCAACGGTGCTCCTGGGCGCGCCGCGGCCCCGAGATGCCGGGCGAACAGCCAATGGGCGTCGACCAGCTCGGCGGGTTCGCCGCCGATCAGCGTCACGCCCGAGACTTCCCCCGGGACTTCGGCGGAAATGACGTCATGGTCGATCGTCATCAGGTCGATGACTTCGGCAAAGGCGTAGCCGATCTCATGCGCGCCGTCGTTGAGGCGGAACAGACGGACCTTGCCGTCGAACTTGGCGTCGGCCGCGGCGCCGGCGAGCGGTAGGATCGCCTCGCCGAGTTGCACCCGAAGCTGGCCCGCACCGAGCCGAATGGCATCGCAGCGTACTTCTTCGATGCGATCCACGACACCGAGCCGAATCGCGCGGCGCGCACCGTCGAGGCCGCGGAACAGGAGTACGGGGATTGCGGCCGGCACCGCGGTCGGCTGGGCGCCTTCGACGACCCGGCTGACGCGCTCCTGCGCCTCGAGCCTGATGCCGCCGACTTCCGCGAGCCCGGCGGGGTCGAACAACAGGATCGGGCTACCGTCGTCGGCCAAGGTGGTACCGGCATACAGCCCGGTCGCCATCACCGCCGGCGCGGCCGGCTTGACCACCAGTTCCTCATGGTCGTGGATGCGATCGACCGCGAGCGCGAACAGATCGCCCCCCGCTGGCTTGAGCACGACCAAGGTGCGTTCGCTGTCGGTCATGCTGCTGTCGAGCCCGAGCACGTCGGCGAGGCTGATTTCGGGGACGCGGCGGCCACGAATCGTGGCAATGCCGGCGCCGCCGATCCGCTCAAGCGTGACGCTTGAGCCGTTGGCGCGGACGATCTCCTCGATTGCGGCGCGCGGAATCGCGAAATGCTGTGATCCGATCGACACCGTCAGCGCGGGAATGATAGTCAGCGTCAGCGGGACGCGCAGGGTCATGCGGGTGCCGCGGCCGATGGTCGAATCGACCTCGACGATTCCGCCAATGCGCTCGACGTTGGAGCGGACCACGTCCATGCCGACGCCGCGTCCGCTGATCGCGGTGACGGCCTGGGCGGTCGACAGCCCGGCTTCGAAGATCAAGGCCAGCTGTTCGCGTGGGGTCAGCGCGGCGGCTTCCTCCTTGGTCAGCGTGCCGCTGGCGACGGCCTTTTCGACTAGCCGCGTGCCGTCGATGCCTTTGCCATCATCGACGATGTCGATCAGGATCTGATTGCCCGACTGGCGCGCCGACACCGCCAGCAGACCGATTTCGCGCTTGCCCGATTTCGACCGCTCGGCGGGGGTTTCGATGCCATGATCGACCGCGTTGCGGATGATGTGGGTCAGCGGATCGCGAATCATCTCGATCATCTCGCGATCGAGTTCGACGTCGCCGCCTTCGATATCGACCAGCACCTGCTTGCCAAGCTCGCCCGACAGATCGCGGACCATGCGTGGCAAGGCGACGAACAGATTTTCGATTCGCTGCATGCGCGTGCGCGTGATCGCGTCGCGCATTTCGGCGATGATTCCGCTCAAGCGCTCGAAAGCGCCGTCGACGGTCACGTCGCCACTCGATTCGCGCAGACGGCGGGCAAGCTCGTTGCGTGCCAGCACCATGTCGGACACGCCGCTCATCACCCGGTCGAGCAGTTCGACCGACAGGCGAATCGTGCGCGGCGCGGCGCTCGCCGGCTTGAGGCTGACCTCGAGCGCACCGGGCGCGGCGGCGGGCGCTTCGGCGCCGCGCTCTAGCCCGGCGATCAGCGAATGATCGTCGCCCGCCGGAAATTCTTCGCCCGCTTCGATCGCGGCGACCATTTCGCCGATCCGGTCGATCACCGCGAGCACCGCGCTGACCAGTGCATGATCGGGGGTGCGGCGCCCGGCGCGGCAATCGGCGAGCGCGTCCTCGGCGGCATGGCTCAGCGCTTCCAGGCGCGGGAAGTCGAAAAAGCCGCAATTGCCCTTCACCGTGTGGACAAAGCGAAAGATGCTGTCGAGCCGGGCGCGGTCGTCGGGACTTGCTTCCCATGCGACGATCTCGCCACCCAGCGCTTCGAGCATTTCCCGGCATTCGGATACGAAGTCGGCAATAAGGTCGTCCATGTGGTCAAGCAGCCCCGATGTTGATCGGTCCCTCTATGCCGCCAAGGAGTTAATTCCCGGTTAGCCTTGCCCGCCCCGCGCAAGCGGCAGCGTGACCCCGATGACCAGCAGTTCGGACGAAGCATCGCTGAGCTGGATCGCCCCCCCCGCTTCGGCCGCCAGTTCGTGCGCGAGCCATGCGCCCGCCGCTCGCGGTTCAACGCTTGCCCCATTGGCCCCTTTGATGATCGTCTCGCGCAGCGTCGAATCGACCAGCACGCGCGGGCCTTCGGCACGGATGACCATTTCGATCGAGCCGTCGCCTCGCTCTGCCCCGACATCGAGCCGTCCGCCGCGAACCAGCGCATCGCCGGCGATCATCGCCAGGTTGAGCAGCAACTTGACGGCGCCCTTGGGTAGCCGGTCGCCAGCCACCCTCCAGCCAAGCTCGATGTTTCGTTCGGGACCATAAAGCCCGTCGAGCGCGCTCCTTGCCTCTCGCGTGTCGATATCGTCGCCAAAGCCGCCGCCGGCTCCGAATGCGAGGCGAAAGAATTTCAGTTTGTTGGCGCTGGCCCGCGCGCTTTCGGCGAGCAGTTCGAGGCATCGCTCGCGCATTTCGGGATCCTGCTCGTCGGCGAGCAGTTCGATCCCGTTGTTGAGCGCGCCAACCGGCGACAGGAGGTCGTGGCACAGGCGGCTGCATAGCAGGCTTGCAAGATCGATGGCGTTCATCGGCCTAGTGATGCGCGACCCCGCGGTCCGGTGCAAGGCCGCCATTGAAACGATCGCGCGCCCTGCCCACATGCCTAGCAATGGCCGGGGGGCAATCCTTGTTTCACATCGCGCTCGATCCGAGCCACGCCGGATGGCGCCTCGACCGCGCGCTGGCCGATACGCTCCCGACACTGTCGCGCGGGCGGCTCAAGGTCTTGACCAAGGCGGGCGCGCTGATCCGCGCCGATGGCAGCGCCGTGCGCGATCCGGCGATCAAGGTGAAGGGCGACGAGGCGTTCACGCTGACCGTCCCCGATCCCGCGCCGGCGCATAACGAACCGCAACCGATTGCGCTCGGCATCGTCTATGAGGATGAGCATCTTCTCGTGGTCGACAAGCCCGCCGGGCTGGTGGTCCACCCGGCCGCGGGCAATCGCGACGGCACGATGGTCAACGCCCTGCTCCATCACTGCGGCGGCAGCCTGAGCGGGATCGGCGGAGTCGCGCGGCCCGGCATTGTCCACCGCATCGACAAAAATACCTCGGGGCTGCTCGTCGTCGCCAAGCACGACCTAGCCCATGAGGGCCTCGCGCGGCAGTTCGCTGATCACAGCATCGAGCGCCGCTATTTGGCCATCGTATCCGACGTGCCGCGCCTGTTGGAGGGGAAGATCGACGCCCCCCTCGCCCGCTCGCCCCACGACCGCAAGAAAATCGCCATCGTCGACGCCAATGATCATGAGAGAGGCAAGGGCAAGCGCGCGGTCACGTACTGGAAGCGACTGACGGTGCTCAAGGGCGCGGCGCTGATCGAATGCCGGCTCGAAACCGGTCGCACCCATCAGGTGCGGGTCCACCTGGCATCGATCGGCCATCCGCTGGTGGGCGATCCGGTTTACGGGAGGACGCGCAAGGAGCATCGCCAGTTGCTCAAGGATCTCGGGTTCGAGCGGCAGGCGCTTCACGCCACCCACCTCGGATTCATTCATCCGCTGACCAAGCGTCGTTTGTCGTTCGATAGTGCCCTTCCATCGGACATGCAGGAACTGTTCAGCGCGCTTGGTGTATAGGATTTGGACGGTTAGGTGTGGGGCGCGACCCGCACCGGCCAGGGAGTGAACATTATCATGGTTAAATCGACCCGGTTGGTATCGATCCCCGCTTCAGGCGGAGAGGCCGGACTCAACCGTTATCTCAGCGAGATCAAGAAATTCCCGATCCTGGCGCTCGAGGAAGAACAGCGTCTTGCGACCCAGTGGCGCGAGCATGGCGACACTGACGCCGCGGCGCGGCTCGTCAACTCGCACCTGCGCCTCGTCGCCAAGATCGCGATGGGCTACCGCGGCTACGGCCTGCCGGTCAGCGAGCTCATTTCCGAAGGCAACATCGGCCTGATGCAGGGCGTCAAGAAGTTCGAGCCTGAGCGTGGGTTCCGCCTTGCTACTTATGCGATGTGGTGGATCCGCGCTTCGATCCAGGAATTCATCCTGCGCAGCTGGTCGCTGGTCAAGATGGGAACCACTGCGGCGCAGAAAAAATTGTTCTTCAACCTGCGACGGATGAAGAACCAGATCGATGCTTTCGAGGAAGGCGATCTGAAGCCCGCCCACGTCACCAAGATCGCGACCGACCTTGGGGTGACCGAGGCCGAAGTGATCAGCATGAACCGCCGCATGGGCATGGGCGGCGATACCTCGCTCAACGCCCCGCTGCGCGACACCGATGGCGAAGGCCAGTGGCAGGACTTTCTGGTCGACAATGGTCCGCTTCAGGACGAGATCATCGCCGACGACGAGGAACGCCAGGTGCGCCACGACCTGCTGGTCGAAGCGCTCGACAGCCTCAACGACCGCGAGAAGCACATCCTCACCGAGCGGCGCCTGGCCGACGAGCCCAAGACGCTGGAGGATTTGAGCCAGGTCTACAGTGTCAGCCGCGAACGGATCCGCCAGATCGAAGTGCGCGCGTTCGAAAAATTGCAGTCGGCGCTGATCCGTCTTGCGGGCGAGCAAAGGTTGCTGCCCGCCGCCTGACCTGGGTGGTCAGTCATCCCGGCGTCGTAACAGCGACAGGCCGGCGGCGGTCGCGAGCAGCGCCGCGCCGGCCTTTGCCTGTCCCTTGCGACGCAATAGTCCCAGTCCCACTGTCGATAGTGCCGATGCGGCCATGCCGATCTTCGCTCCGCCGGCAATGCGTGCGGCGCGGTTGGTGGCGCGGGACACGACATAGGGATGTCCCACGCTCTCCTGGCCCTCGATCTTGACCGTCGGCGTCGGCGCGGTTTGCAGATCAGGCGTGTCGCCGGGCTCGCTTTCCTTGCCTTCGTCATGCGCCCCATCGGCGACATGATCGGCCGACCAAGCGCCGCGCGTGCCGAGCGGTTGCGCCGCGCCGGTGGTCGTGTCGTTAGCCGTCTGATGTTCGAACTCGCTATTAAGTTCGGCCCCGAACAGGAAGATATAGCACGATAAATAGGTCCAAGTGAGGAGCGCGATGACGCCAGCGATCGAGCCATAAGTGGCGCCGTAATTAGCGAAGCGGCTGGCATAGAAACCAAATGCCAGGCTGAGCAGCAGCCACCCCAGCGCCGACAGCGCAGTGCCCGGTGTAAGCCAACTCCACTTCGCTTTCTCCCGCGACGGCGCATAGCGATACAGAGTCGCAGCTGCCGCCGCCGCGCCGCCGAATATCAAAATGCCGGTAATCAGACGGATCAACAGCAGCACGAATGGCGGGGCGTTCGGGATCAGGCTGGCGAGAAATCGAAGCGCGGTGATGGCGAAAATAGCGATGATCGCGAACGCCACGGCGGCGACGGTGATCGCCAGAGCGAGCAAGGTCACCTTGATGAAGCCCCTTTTCTCCTCCTCGTCATAGGCAATGTTGAGCGCGGTGATGATCGCGCCCGCGGCGTTGCGCGCCCCGAACAGAGCGACGCCCAGCGCGATCAGCAGGCCAAGCCCCTTTTTGTCGCTCGATGTCTCCACGACGTTCATCAATTGCTCGCCGATCAAGCTGGCGGCTTCGGTCGGGAGCACATTCGTCAGCGACGTAATGTTCTTGAGCACGGTTTCGGGGCTGGCCACGAGGCCGTAAGTCAGCACCGTCGCCCCCATCAGCGGGACGAGCGCGAGGAAAGCATAGAAAGCGACCCCCGCGGCAACCAACCCGACATTGTCCTTGGTCGATTCGCGCCACGTCCGGATGAGAATATCCTTCCACGCGGCGAGCGGCATCGCCCAAGGTGAGGAAGCATCGCGGCCGCGGTCGCCGGACGACGCGTCGGAAGGGTTTTTGCTCATGCCGCTTGAACCGCGGCCCGGCGCGCTCGTTCCCCCGGCCTCTTGCAATTGTCGCCGCACAGTCCGACGCTCGGCGATTGCAGAGCGCCCC
>JALYRH010000066.1 GCA_030855425.1 Pseudomonadota bacterium | reverse complement strand
GGGGTCGGCGCGGGATTGGGCACGAAGATAATCGATATCGGCGACACGGGCGCGATCAGCTCGCGCACCCGGCTACCGCCAAACGCCAGTACCAGCAGCAGCACCGCCAGTTCGACCAGGATGACCAACCCAAGCACGCCGACGCGCTGGCGCAGGCTCGGCCGGCGCCATTCGCCCCCGACGGCCTCCTTATAAGCGTGCATCGCGACCCTCGACCCAACTCAAAACCCACGTCGCCGCCGCCCCCGCGCGGCCGTCACCCCTTTGTCGCGCGGCGCGGCGCGTGGCAACGGCTGCCGTTCGTCCGCTGGTCGAATGGCGCCTTGTCGCATCGGCGATGCTCGCATAGTCCAGCGCTCAACAATCCGGGGGGACTGCATGCTCGAAATCGCCAATCTGTCGCACACTTATGCCAATGGCACGGTGGCGCTCGACGACGTAACCCTGTCGATCCCACAGGGCATGTTCGGGCTGCTCGGCCCCAATGGCGCGGGTAAATCGACCTTGATGCGCACCGTCGCGACGCTCCAGGCGCCAACCGCAGGATGCATCACCTTTGGTGAGATCGACGTCCTCGCCGACCCTGAACGGCTGCGCCGCACGCTCGGCTATCTGCCGCAGGATTTTGGCGTCTATCCGCGCGTTTCGGCTTCGGCGATGCTCGACCAGATGGCGGTGCTCAAGGGCATCACCGGCAAGGGTGAGCGCAAGAGCGTGGTCGAGACGCTCCTCAACCAGACCAATTTGTGGAATGTCCGCGACAAAGCGATCGCGGGTTTTTCGGGCGGGATGCGTCAGCGCTTCGGGATTGCCCAGGCGCTGATCGGCAACCCCGAACTGATCATTGTCGATGAGCCGACGGCCGGGCTCGACCCGGAAGAGCGCAATCGCTTTCTCAACCTGCTGGCGGGGATCGGTGACCGGGTCGTCGTGATCCTTTCGACCCACATCGTCGACGATGTCGCCGACCTGTGCCCGCGCATGGCGGTGCTCGCCAATGGCCGACTCCAGCTCGAGGGCAAGCCCGCCGACCTTATCGCCTCGACCCGCGGCAAGGTGTGGAAAAAAGCCATCGGTCACGGCGATCTCGAACGCTATCAGGGGAGCCACGAAATCATCTCGACCCGCCTATTCGCGGGTCAGACGATCATTCACATCCTGTCCGACACGCGCCCCGACGGGTTCGGCCCGGTCGAAGGCGGGCTCGAGGATGTCTATTTCTCGACCCTTTCCGCCCTGCGCCGCGCAGCCTGAGCAGGACCGGTCTTATGCTGCTTGGCATCACCAGCTTCGAAATCCGTTATCAGCTCAAGAACCCGGTGTTCTGGGTGGCGATCGCGATCTTCTTCCTGCTTGGCTTCGGGCTTACCGCGAGCGAGAATGTCAGCATCGGCACCCCCGGCGCGGTGAACGAGAATTCGCCTTTCGCGATTGCCGTGGCGACCGCCTTGCTGACGCTGTTCTATTTGTTCATCGTCACCGCCTTCGTCGCCAACGCGATCGTCCGCGACGACAGCAGTGGCTTCGCCCCGATTGTCCGCGCGACCACTGTGACCAAGGCACAGATCGTGCTCGGGCGCTTCTTCGGCGGGCTGGTCATCGCCTGGCTCGGCTATCTCGCGGTGCCGCTCGGCATGGCGATTGGGTCGGCGATGCCATGGGTCGATCCGGAAACCGTCGGGCCGCAACGATTTAGCTATTATGCCTGGAATTTCGTGATCTTCGCGATGCCCAACATCCTCCTGACAAGCGCTATCCTGTTCGCGCTGGCAACGGTGATGCGCTCGATGATGGCGTCGTACATCGGCGCGGTGGTACTCGTCATGGGCTATCTCATCACGATTTCGATCGCCGGCCAGAACATCGAATATCGCGAGGCGTTCGCTCGCTTCGAACCGCTCGGCAATGGCGCGCTACGCGAGGCAACGCGCTATTGGACGCAAAGCGACATGAACGGCCGGCTGGTCGATCTGAGCGGGCTGTTGCTGTTCAACCGCCTGTTCGCGGTCGCACTCGCGGTCGGCTTCCTCGGCCTTACGCTGTGGCGTTTTTCGATGACCGAGCGCGCGCCGTCGAAGCGCCGCCTGCGCAAGCTCGCCAAGCGTGACGCGCGCGACGGCCGGCTCGCCGCGATACCGGCCACGCTCGACGGCGGACGGGTCGTTGCGCGCGACTCGCGCGCCTCGCGGCTGGTCCAGTTCTCCACTCGCTTGCGGGTCGAAGTCCGGCAGGTGCTGACCAGCCCCGGCTTGATCGTGCTTGCGCTGTTTTCGCTCGGCAATACCGCCGCCGGACTGTGGCTCGGCCAGTCGACGTACGGCACTTCGGAGCATCCGACCCTGGCGGCGACGATCAACACCGTGCGCGGCAGCGCCTCGGTGGTGCTGCTGATGATCGCGGTGTTCTACGGCGGCGAGTTGGTGTGGCGCGAGCGCGACCGCAAGCTCAACGAGATCATCGATTCGACCCCGGTGCCGAGCTGGGTGATGACCGTGCCCAAGATTGTCGCATTGTTCGTGGTGCTGCTGGTGGTCAATCTCGCCGCGATGGTCACCGGGCTGATGTATCAACTGATCGAGGGCGCACCGCAATTCGGGCTGTTGCAATATGTCGGCTGGTTCATCATTCCGGCGGCGATCGACGGGCTGCTGATCGCGGTCCTCGCGGTGGTGATGCAAGTGATTAGTCCGAACAAATATGTCGGCTGGGGACTGATCTTCATCTGGTTCGTTGGCACGATCTTCCTTGGCAACATGGGCTATTCCAACCCGCTCTACACTTACGCCGCGAGCCCCAGCGTTCCGCTCAGCGATTTCAATGGCGTGGGCAGCTTCTGGAAAGGTGCGCTGACGCTGCAGGCCTATTGGGCCTGCTTCGCGCTGATCCTCGCGGTAATCGCGCATTTGCTGTGGCCGCGCGGCACCGACCTGGGGCTCAAGGTGCGCGCGCGCCGCGCTTATCGTCAGGGCAGGCCCGTACCGCTCGCCATCGCCGGGGTCGCGGCGGTCGCAATGGCCGCGACCGGGGCGTTCGCCTACCACAACATCAAGCAGCTCAACCGCTACGAAACGAGCGACGAGGCCGAGAAATTCAGCGCCGATCTCGAGCGCAAATATCTCAAATATGAAACCATGCCGCGCCCGGTGGTGACCAAAGTCGTGCTCGATGCCCAGCTTTTCCCGCGCGAGCGGCGGCTGCTCGTCAACGGTCGCTATGACCTTCGCAACGACACCCAGGCGCCGATCCGCGACGTTCACATCCGCGTCGGCGATCGCGACGTCAAATGGCTCGAGCTCGATCTGGCGGGGGCGCGACTGGTCAGCAATGATAGCAGGTTCGGCTATCGCATCTACCGCTTCGATACCCCGCTTGCGCCCGGCGCGACCTCAAGCCTGGCCTTCACCTCACAAATCTGGCGCCGCGGGTTTCGCGCCAATGGCCCTGAAACCGACGTGATCGAAAATGGCACCTTCGCCAACAACTTCCAGTTCGCGCCGCAAATCGGGATGAGCCGCCAGGGGCTGCTCAGCGACCGCACCAAGCGCCGCCGCCAGGGGCTTCCCGCCGAACTGCGAATGGCCAAGCTCGAGGATCGGGCAGCCCAGCAGCGCAACTATATCGGCACCGACTGGGTTCGCTCCGACATCCGGGTCACGACCGATGCCGACCAGACCCCAATCGCGCCGGGCAAACGCGTGTCCGACGTCACGCGAAACGGCCGCCGCACCGCGCGTTTCGTCAGCCCCGCCCCGATCCTTAATTTCTTCTCGATCCAGTCGTCCGACTATCAGGTCGCGACGCGCGACCACAATGGCGTCGAGCTGTCGGTCTATTATCAGCGCGGCCACGACTGGAACGTGCCCAAGATGCTCAAGGCGATGGGCGCGTCGCTCGATTATTACCGCGCCAATTTCGGTCCCTATCAGTTCGACTATGCGCGGATCATCGAATTTCCCGGCTATGCCAGCTTCGCGCAGGCGTTTGCCGGAACGATGCCTTATTCGGAATCGATCGGCTTCAACGCCAATACCGACGATCCGACCAAGATCGACTTCACCAGCTACGTCATCGCGCACGAAATCGCGCACCAATATTGGGCACACCAGGTGGTCGGCGCGGCGATGCAGGGCGGCACGCTGACGAGCGAGACACTGGCCCAATATTCGGCGCTGATGGTGATGAAAAAGCTTTATGGCCCCGACCAGATCCGCCGTTTCCTCAAATATGAGCTCGACAGCTATCTGAGCAATCGCAAGGGCGAAGCGGTCGAGGAACTGGCGCTTCAGCGGGTCGAGAATCAGGGCTATGTCCACTACCGCAAGGGCAGCCTGGCAATGTACCTGCTGCAGGAACGGCTTGGCGAGGAAGCGGTCAATCGCGCGCTGGCGCGGTTCGTCGCCAAATATCGTTTCAAGGGCGCGCCTTATCTGCGCTCGACCGACCTCATCGCCGAATTCCGCAAGGAAGCGCGCGGGCCCGAACAGCAGCAACTGATCACCGACCTGTTCGAGCGGATCACGCTTTACGACCTCAAGCTGACCGACGCGTCGACCCGCCGCGATGCGACCGGCTGGACCACCACGCTGACCATCGCCGCAGACAAGTTTTACGCCAACGGCAAAGGCGCCGAGACCAAGGTCGCGCTTGCCGAGCCGATCGAGGTCGGGTTGTTCACCGCGCGCCCCGGGCTCGGCACCTTCGCCGCCAATGACGTCGTCGTGATGGAGCGCGAGCCGATCCGGAGCGGGGTCCAGAAGGTCACGCTGCACAGCAAGGTCAAGCCGAGCTTTGCCGGGATCGATCCGTATAATTTCTACATCGACCGCAACAGCGATGACAATGTCGGGGCCGTTACGGGCGGCTAGATCCCGTCGGCGACGACCTCGAAACCCGCGGCAGTCAGCGCCGCGGTCAGTTCGTCGATACACGCCTGCGCCAACGTCACCTGCTCGGAACGCACGACGAAGTTAGATCCGACGCGGCCCTCACGGAAGAAGGGGTAGCTGCCGATCGACACCCCGGCATGCGCCCGCTCGGTGACGCGCAGCAGGTCGGCGACTTCGCTTTCGGGGACGAACCCGCCGATCGTCAGCGACACCACCGGCCGCCCGCCCTCGAGTGTCCCGGTCAGCCCGTCGAGCATCCCTGCGGTGATGTGCGGCACCCCGGCCATGATGAAGATGTTGCCGATGCGGATTCCCGGCGCGCCCGACACGCGGTTGAGGATCAACTCGGCGCCTTCGGGCACCCGCGCCATCCTCAGTCGCGCCCCAGTCAATCCACCGCGGCTCGCATAATATCGCTCGAGTATCGCGCGGCTCTGGGGATGGACCACCGCCGGCACGCCGAGCGCCGCGGCGATGCTGTCGACAGTGATGTCGTCATGCGTCGGCCCGATCCCGCCGGTGGTGAATAGGTAATCGTGCGTAACACGCAGCGCATTGACCGCAGCGACGATTCGCTCCTCGACGTCGGGCACGACGCGCACTTCGGACAGGCGGATGCCCTGGACATTGAGCCACGTCGCGAGCTGCGCGATATTGCGGTCCTGGGTTCGCCCCGACAATATCTCATCGCCAATCACAACCAGCGCCGCGGTCCAGATCTTCGCCACTCGTCACTCCCGGTTCGATTTTCGCGTCCGTTCGACTTATTGAGGCTGCTACCCTATCTTGAGGCGATGACCGAATATGTCCATGTTTCGCCCGAAGACCGCACTGAAGCGCGCAGCCATGTGATCAAGCTTCATGGCGCCGAAGGATTCGCCGGGATGCGCCGCGCCGGGGCGCTCGCCGCCTCGATCCTCGACGCGCTGGCGACACGAATCGCCCCCGGCGTCACCACCAGCGAAATCGACGCGATCGTCCACCGCATGACGCTCGATGCCGGCGCAGCGCCAGCAACGCTTGGCTATCGCGGCTACACCAAGAGCTGCTGCACCTCGATCAATCATGTCGTGTGTCACGGCATCCCCGGCGACAAGCCGCTCAAGGACGGCGACATCGTCAACGTCGACGTTACCCCGTTGCTCGACGGCTGGCATGGCGACTCGAGCCGGATGTATCTCGTCGGGGATGTCTCGATCAAGGCGCGCAAGCTCGTCGATGTGACGTATGAATGCCTGATGCTCGGGCTCGATCAGGCGCGCCCCGGCAACCGGCTCGGCGACATCAGCCACGCGATCCAGGCGCATGCCGAAAAGCATCGCTACGGGATCGTCCGCGACTTTTGCGGCCATGGCCTCGGGCGGCTGTTCCACGACACTCCCGAAGTCGTCCATGCCGGTCGTCCCGGGACCGGCCCCGAGCTTCGCCCAGGAATGTTCTTCACCGTCGAACCGATGATCAATATCGGCCGCGCCGACTGCAAGTTGCTCGATGACGGCTGGACCGCGGTGACCCGCGACCGATCGCTCTCGGCGCAGTTCGAACATTCGATCGGCATCACGGAGACCGGGCATGAGGTCTTCACGAAAAGCCCCGGCGGCCTCGACAAGCCGCCCTACTGAACATCTTCTCCCGGCGATCGGGGTTAAAATAAGTTCAGGCTGCGGCTGCCTTGACCTGCTCGTCCTCGACCGCTCCATCCCATGTGGCGCACAATGCGTCGGCGCTCGCCATGTCTTCGGGAAAATCGACTTCGCCCCATTGCTCGCCGGCGATGTCGAAGGTCCACACCTCGCCGTTCTGCGCCAGATGGTGGATCACGCGCAGATACCAGATCGTCGTCCCCTCGGTAGTGCGCATCGCTTTTTCGATCGCGGTGCGGAACCGCGCCGCGCCGTCGCCGCGAAAAGCGATCAAGCCGATCGATTCGGCGTTAACCCCTTGCTTGATGCGCTTGCCGATCGCCCGCAATCGACCGCCGTCGTCGGCGATGACCTTCATGTCGTCGCTGTCGTAGCGGTCCTTGCGATCGATCGTGACGCAAATCCCGGGCTGCTCGCGATTGCCGACCACGCGCCGCATAAGTTCGTCGCTGACCAGCGTGTCGCCGTTCCAAACCAGCACATCGCCCGCGAGTTCGTGGCGCGCGACGAACAGCGATCCGAGATTGTCCGCCACCTTGTAAAATGGGTTGAACACCGTCCGCACGTTGAGTGCTCCGCCGCGCCTGGCCAGCGACGCCTCGATCTGGTCATCGCGAAAGCCGGTCACCACCACCACTTCGGTGATGCCGGTCGCGGCGAGCGTATCGAGCTGGCGGTCGAGCAACGATCGCCCGGCGAACTCGATCAGGCACTTTGGCCGATCATGGGTGAGCGATCCAAGGCGCGATCCCTGGCCTGCGGAAAGGATGATGGCTTTCATGACACAGTCCTTGCCGACCAATTGCGGCAGACATTTGGCAGCGCTTTTTCACGTTCAGTCGTTATTGATGCTGGAAATGCCCGCGGACAGGAGCGACGGCCCAGTGAAAAAGATCGAGGCGATCATCAAGCCGTTCAAACTCGACGACGTGAAGGACGCCTTGCACGAGGTCGGCGTGAGCGGGATCACAGTCACCGAGGTCAAGGGCTTCGGTCGCCAGAAGGGCCATACCGAGCTTTATCGCGGCGCCGAATATGTCGTCGATTTTCTGCCCAAAGTGAAAGTCGAGGTGGTGGTCGAGGACGAACAGGTCGCGCGCGCCGTCGAGGCGATCGAGACCAGCGCGCGAACCGGGCGAATCGGCGACGGCAAGATTTTCGTCCTCCCCATCGAGCAAGCGATCCGCATTCGAACCGGCGAACGGGGAGAGGACGCGATCTAGCCGTTCGTGATTGGGCGGAGCACAATGGCGCGCAATCAAGCAGCGCACGGCTCGAATGCTCCGCTGCGCTTCCAATGACGCTAAGGGGAATGATGAACGTTACGCCTTCCTCGCCCGACCTGATCGCCTCGATGCCCCCCGAAGAGTTGCGCAGCCACATGCGCAAATTGGGCTATCGCACGCAAGGTCAGTTGGCCGCCGCGATCGGCGTCAGCCGCTCGGCCGTCAGCCTGTGGCTCGAAGGCAAGGTCGGCGTCCCGCGCCCGGTGGCGATGCTGCTGCGCATGCTCGTCGCCGCGCAGCGGCGGGCCTTCTAAACACGGTATCGATTGACGGTGACGTCCGGCGCACCCAGTGTCGGCCTTGCCGAATTGCGTAATTGAAAGTCGATCGATGATCCTGGCCTTCTTCGCATCGACCTTTGCGACTGCTCTGTCCTATCAAGCGTCACCTCCCCCACCGCCACCCGAGCCGATCATCGTCACCACGCCGATGGCGACCAGGATGCGCCCGGATATCGCCAGGGCCATCAGCGACGTCAACGCCTGCCGCCGTGCCTTTATCGGTCAAGATTATGACCCTCAGCCGGCCATCTGGAAGATCGAGGACGACGACACCAAGCTGTACCTGCTCGGCACGGTCCACCGACTTCCCGTCGCCTTCGAGTGGCGCACCCCTCAGCTCGCACAGATCATCGCTGAAGCCGGCAGTCTCGTCACCGAGAGCGGCGTGCCCACCGATCCCAACGCATTCGCCGCCGCCGTGTCGAAGATGGGCCCCTTCGCCAGCAATGGCCGGCGATTGTCGGTTGCCGACCGGCTATCGGGGGAACGACGCGCCAAATGGATGGGAATGGCGGCGATGCTGCCCGACGATGCCGTCGTTAAAATCGACCTTTTGCCAACATGGCTCGCTGCCTTGACCATCGACTCGCTCCCGCAAGCGAGAAGATCGCCGGCGATGACGACTGGAGTCGATGCCACCCTGACCCGCGAATTCAAGAAGGCCGGCAAACCGGTCGCGGCGATCGAGGAATTTCAGCCGATCCTGGCGAGCCTCGCCGAGATTGGCGAAGCGCAACAACTCGACATGCTCAACGACGCGATCGACAGTGTCGGCTCGGCGAAACCGCTTGAGCAGCGAATGGCAATGTTCCATGACTGGGCTCCGGCCGCCCCGTCGATGTCAGACAGCGCGCGGAGGGCAGCGTGCTGATCGCGGCTTTACTCGAACGCCTGCTCGACCGGCGCAACGCGGCGTGGATCGATCAATTAAAGCTGCGCTTGAAAACCCCCGGCACAACCCTGGTTGCTGCGGGTGCGGGTCATTTCCACGGCCCCAATTCGGTCGTCGAGCTGCTCGACAAGCAAGGCATCACGGTTGTGCGCGTGTCGCCGGCCGCGCCCCCGCGCAAGCGCACAACTGTCGCGCTTGCTCCCAAGACATGGGCGGAGTGCGATCGCATCATGGTGCGCGCCATCGGCCCTCCGCCGATCCGCCAGTGACAGCGGAGACGTTGGACCACAAAAATTTTCTGCCTCTTCGCGGTTGAGGAAAGTGAAATCTTCACCGTGCTCGTGACTCCGCGACCGGCGCGCGGGAAAGACGTTCCAAGCCGCAGCCGGGGGGCGCGGGTGATTCTTTCATCATTCACAGGAGCCCGTCATGGTCAGCGCCGCAGCCAAAGTCCTCAAGCAGATCGAGGATGGCGAAATCGAATTTGTCGACCTCCGCTTCACCGACCCCAAGGGCAAGTGGCAACATCTGACCATGGTCGCCTCGATCATCGACGAGGATATGCTGACCGACGGTTTCATGTTTGACGGCTCGTCGATCGAGGGCTGGAAGGCGATCAACGAGAGCGACATGATCCTCATGCCCGACCTCGACGCCACCTTCGTCGATC
>JALYRH010000065.1 GCA_030855425.1 Pseudomonadota bacterium | reverse complement strand
CCTCAAGCCGCGCGCGCAGCGCCGCGCGGCGCTCGGCGGACAATCGGTCGAGCGCGCGCGCGGAGCGCACCGCCGGTTCAAGCAACGCGCGGCCGGGCGCGAGGCGGGCAAGGATGTGAGGACCGGACTTTTGGTCCTTCGGACTGTCCGGCCCTTCCCAGGCAATGGCGAGCCCGCCGTTACCGTCTTCGCTGATCAGCGAGAAAACGCAGTCGGGCGCGTCGCACAATCTGGCGGCGCGGCGGTCGAGCTCGTCGCCCAGCCGGCGTTCGGCGGCGGCGAGCAACAGGCGTTTGTCGGCCAACCGCGCGGTGGGGTCGACCTTGAACTCAAATCCGGTGAGGTGGCCGATCGGTTCGGGTCCGACGCTGACTTCGCCATCGGCAGCGACGGTGACGGGCAGCGCATCGGCGCCGTGCGCGCCGATGTCGCGCACCAACACCGCGGTGCGACGGTCGACGAAGCGCTGGGTCAGACGCTCGTGGAGCGCGTCGGACAATCGGCCCTCGACGACGCGGGTGCGCTCGGCCCATTTGACGGGATCGGCGAGCCAGTCGGGACGCTGCGCGATATAAGCCCAGCTGCGGATCCCGGCGAGGCGGTCGGCGAGCGCCTCAATATCGCCCGCGACATTGTCGAGCCGAGTCACTTCGGCGGCAAACCATTCGTGCGGGATATGCCCGCCCTCGCCGATGTAATTGAACAATCGGCGGACCATCCGCGCATGGTGCATCGGCCCGACCTTGCGGAAGTCGGGCAGCCCGCACACCGCCCATAATTTGCGCGCCAGCCGTTCGCGCTGCGCGGCGATCGACGGATCCTCGGCAATCAGCTTCAATACGGCGAGGTCGATCGCCAGCGGGGCCGGGCGCAACAATGGGTCGTCGGAGCGCGTCTCGAGACTGGCGATGAGGTCGGTGGTGGTAGTGAAATCGAGGTCGGCACTGCGCCAGTAGAGGTGGTCAAGCGGGCGAAAGCGGTGGTCTTCGATCGCTTCGACCTCTTCCTCGCTGAACTCGGGTGCGCCGTCGCCGCCAAGCCCCAGCGTGCCGAAGCTGCCGTCCTTTTGATGACGTCCGGCGCGGCCCGCGATCTGCGCCATTTCACTGATTGTCAGGCGGCGGTCTCGGCGTCCGTCGAACTTGTGCAGTCCGGCGAACGCGACATGGGTGACATCCATGTTGAGCCCCATGCCGATGGCATCAGTGGCGACCAGGTAATCGACCTCGCCGCGCTGGAACATCGCAACTTGCGCATTGCGCGTCGCCGGGGACAGCGAGCCCATCACCACCGCCGCCCCGCCCTTGAAGCGGCGCAGCATCTCGGCCAGCGCGTAAACCTGTTCGCCCGAGAAAGCGACGATCGCGCTGCGCGGGGGGAGCCGCGCGAGCTTGGCCGCGCCGGCATAGCGCAACGTCGAGAAGCGTGGCCGGCTGACAATCTCGGCTTCCGGCAGCAATTGACGGATCAGCGGTTTGAGCGTTGCCGAACCGAGGATCAGCGTCTCCTCACGGCCCCTCGCGCGGAGCAGCCGATCGGTGAAGACATGGCCGCGCTCGGGATCGATGCCGAGTTGCGCCTCGTCGATCGCGGCGAAGGCAAAATCGCGCTTGCCCTCCCCCGCTGCGTTGCTCGGGACGGGCATCGATTCGGCGGTGGTCAGGAAATAGCGCGCGCCCTGCGGCAGGATGCGCTCCTCGCCAGTGATCAACGCCACCTGGCCGACGCCCTTGATCGCCACCACCCGGTCGTAGACCTCGCGCGCGAGCAAGCGCAGCGGGAAGCCGATCACGCCCGACGAGTGCGCGCACATGCGCTCGATCGCCAGATGCGTCTTGCCGGTATTCGTTGGGCCGAGGATCGCCCGGACAATGCCGTCGGAAGTGCGTGGCATACGAACAATGTGGCAGGCGATTTGCGAAGTGCAAGCGGCGATCGATCGGAAACCGGTTCTTAACCATGAAGGTGGAGAGAGGAAGCAAGAGAGGGACGGCCAAGTGTATCAATGGCGCGACATGATGGCGGAGGGCGGCGGGTCGGCAGCGATGCCGCGCGGCTTCATGCGCCCGGCGGCGGTGCGGCGGAAGCGTTTCAGCCTGTTGGTCGATCTTGCCGCCGAGCCGCTGTCGCCGAAATGGTGGCGCGGGGCGGCGACGCTCGGCCTGCTATGCAGCGCGACGGGGGTGATGGCCCCGACGTTCGAGCCGCTCACCATGCCGTCCGCCGATCGCCCGAGCGAGGCCGAGGCGCGCGAATATCGCGATGCCGGGGTGGCGCCGCTCGCAATGGGCGGGCGCAGCGGGGGGCAAATGGCCGCCAGCGCGCGGGTCGAGCCGTTGCTCGCCGCCCCCGAACGCGCACAGATCGCGCTTGATGCGCGGCTCGGCGAGGGCGACCGGATCGAGGCGTTGTTGATGCGCATCGGCGCAAGTTCGGGCGAAGCCGTCGCGATTGGTCGGATGGTCCACGCCGTCGCGCCGCGCGGGCTCGATGGTGGGACGCAAATCGCGATCCGGCTCGGCAAGCGCCACGGCGCGGGTTTCCGCAGCGTCGACCGGATCGCGCTTCGTGCCGGGTTCGACACCGACCTCATCGTCGAGCGCGGACCGACCGGGCTCGCCGCGCGAGTCACGCGCATTCTCGTCGACCAGCGTCCCAGGCGAATCCGCGGTCGCGTCGGCGACGGTCTGTATTGGTCACTGCGCGGATCCGGAGTGTCGCCGCAAGCCGCGGCCGATTACCTCAAGGCGCTGGCGACGCGGCTTGATGTCGGCGCTGACCTTGGTCCCGACGACCGCTTCGACCTGGTCATCGCCCATCGCCGCGCCGCGACTGGCGAGGAACGCAGCGGGCCATTGCTTTATGCCGGCGTGCAGCGCCTTGGCGGCGCGCCGATCGAGATGCTCAAATGGACGGTAAGCGGGCGCACCGGCTGGTACGACGCGGCGAGCCTGTCGCAAGTCTCGGCAAGCGCGCTGGCGTGGCCGGTAAGCGCGCGGATCACTTCGGGCTTCGGGCTGCGGCGCCACCCGATCCTCGGCTATGCCCGGCTGCACAAGGGAATCGATTTCGGTGCGCGCTGGGGCAGCCCGATCGTCGCCTCGGCCGATGGCGTGATCAGCCGCGCTGGCTGGGCCGGGGGCTATGGCCAGCAGGTCCGCATCGCCCACGGCAACGAAATTGCGACGAGCTATAGCCACATGAGCCGGATATTGGTGTCGCCGGGCAGCGCCGTGCGCCAGGGCCAGCTGATCGGCTATGTCGGGACCACCGGGCTATCGACCGGTCCCCACCTCCATTACGAAACCTATCGCGGCGGGGTGGCGGTCGACCCGCGCAGCGTCCGCTTCGTCAGTCAGGCGGCAATCGACCCCGCCGAGGTGGCGCGCTTCAAGGCGCGGCTGGCGCAATTGCTGGGGATGCATAAGCGATAGACGTCCGCCGCAAGCTGCGCCGAATGGCCGCCTCAATGGGCAGCACCAGCGCCGCCGCGAGCAGGACCGCCACGACGGCAACCAACAGGCTGAGCCAGGGGCCAAACGCGGTCGTTCGGGCGAGCACCGCCGCGCCGAGCTCGGAATGGATCAGGTATAACGGATAGGTCATCAGGCCGAGCATGCGCACGAGCGCACCGTGACGCCCGATCAGCGCCGTGATGGTCGTATTCCAGACCACCGCGCCGGCCAGCATCAGCACCGCAGCGAGCCACAACAATGGCGGCACGAGCAACGGCGCGGCCGCGCTGCCTGCTTCGGTCGCCAGCGTTGCGGCGCGGACGTAGACTGAAAGGAAGCTGCACATGCCAAACGCGACGATCAGGCGCCAGCGGCGATAATCGGCGGTGTCGAGAGCATCCCAGATCAACATGCCGAGCGCGAACATGCAACCGCTGCGCAGCAGAAGCAGGTGCCCGGCGAAATAATTGAGCGATCCGAACAGCCAGTCGGACGAACCGGTGCGCGCTTCGGCGACGACCCGCACGATCCAGTAGAGTGTGCTCACGCCGCCGATCGCGACCGCCAGCCGGGGCAGCGCCGCCGACCCGCGCTGCGCCAGCACCAGCGCGACAAGCGCGTAAAATGCCATCTCGACGGCCAGCGTCCAATACACCCCGCTGACCCATGGCCCAATCGGCCACAGCGCCAATGTTCGAACATAGTCGAGGCCGATCCCCGGCCGAAAGGCGACCAGCATCGTGACCGTGGCGCAGACCCACGCCGCCGGATAGAGCCGCGACGCGCGCCCGGTGATGAATTGCCGGGCGGTCTTGCCACGCGCCGAACAGGCGATCACGAAGCCCGAGATAACGAAGAAGATCGGCACCCCCACCCAGCCGCTGGCGGCGAGCGGTTCGATCGCCGCGAGCGCGGCGCGCGACGGATCGCCGGTCCGCGACAGAAAAGCGAGGTGGTACAATACGACGAGAAAGGCCGCGCCGAGCCGGATCAGGTCGACCGCGGGAAAGCAGCGCGGTGCGGGTCCACTGGGGACCGCGCGGCTGACGCCTGATCGTTCCATGCCGGATGGTCGCTCGCCGTCCCGCCGCATTTAGCGGCCGTGGCCGCGCCAGCGCTTGATGGTGCGGTCGATGATTCCGGCCTCGTCGCCGGTCTGGCGCCACAATTCGGCGAAACTCGGATCGGATGAAGCGGGGCGCTTTTCGGGCTCGAGGTCGTCGAAACGGACGCGGATCGGGATCGCGACGCCTTCGCCGCAGACGATGCATTCGCGGTTGCGCAGCGCCGGAATGGCGTCGAGGAAGCCGCGCGCGCCTTCGGGCATGGCGGCGCGCACGCAGGCCTGATCGCGTTCGTTGTTGAGCCGCATCGCGATGATCGTGCCGCACTGCGACAGCACGCCTTCGGCGAGGTCCGACGGACGCTGAGTGATGAGACCGAGCGAGACGCCGTACTTTCGGCCTTCCTTGGCGATGCGCTCGAGGATCTTGCGCACCGCCTGGCCCTTGGCGCTGTCATCCTTGGGAACGTAGCGATGGGCTTCCTCGCAGACCAGCAGGATTGGGCGCTGCGCCTCGGTGCGCGACCAGATGGCGTAATCGAACACCATCCGCGCCAGCACTGATACCACCACCGAGGTGACGTCCGACGGCAGGCCGGAGACATCGACGATCGAGATCGGCTTGCCGTTCGAGGGCAGGCGGAACAGCTTGGCGATGAAGCTGGCCATGGTGTCGCTGACCAGCATCCCCGAGAACATGAAGCTGTAGCGTGGATCCGCTTTCAATTCGTCGAGCTTGCCCTTGAGCCGCATGTAAGGGAGCGTGTCGCCGGCGCGGTCGAGCTTGCCCATCTCATTGACCAAAATCGCGTTGAGATCGGACAAGAGATAGGGGATCGGCGAATCGACCGTGACCTTGCCCAGGCTCTCGGCATTCTTGCCTTTCATGCGCGCGGCGAGCAGGCATTTGGCGAGGATGTCGGCATCGCGGTCGCGCTCGGCGCCGTCGGTGGTCAGCAGCACTTCGCAATGCTCGGTGAAGTTGAGCAGCCAGTAGGGCAATTGCAGATTGTCGGCGTTGAACAATTCGCCGCAGCTCTTGAACGCCGCCGAATATTCGCCGTGCGGATCGATCATCACGATATGGCCCTCGGGCGAGAGCTGCGAAATGCGGTGGAGGATCAGCGCGACCGAGGTCGACTTGCCGGTGCCGGTCGAGCCGAGAATCGCGAAATGCTTCGACAGCATCGGGTCGACGTAGAGCGTGCCGCGGATGTCGTCTGTCGGATAGACCGTCCCGATCTCGATATGCGGGGTGCCGTCGGCGGCGAAAATGGCGCGCATGTCGTCGGTCGATACGGGCAGGATCTCGCAGCCCGGGATGGGATATCGCGTGACCCCGCGGCGGAAGCCGAGCAGACCGCCGCCGGGGTGCTGGCTGCCTTCGCCGAGGAAGTCGACGTTGGCCACGACCGAACCGTCATCACCAGCGCACAAGGTGCGGACGTTGGCGACGAGCCAGCTCGTCCCGACCTTCATCTTGATCTGGCTTCCGACCTGGCCCGACATGGCGATCGACGGATCGGGATGGCTCATGAGGTGGGTCAGTCGGTCGGCGTGCATCGTCACGCGCGATCCCGAGCCGGCAATTTCGACCACGCGGCCGATCGCGGGGATCGTCATTCGCGTTTCAGAGCCATTTTCGCCGCTCGCGACTTCGTCGCTGTAGCTGCTCATCTGCTCGAGGAATTGCTGCAAATTGTTACTGTCGGTCATCGGCGCACGCCACCCTCGTCAAAACTGAACGTCAGCCACAACGGTTAGCCCCAACGCGTTAAGATCAAGTTAGGCGCGTCGCCCGAAGGCCATCGCCGCGCCCCAGCCAAGGCCGAGCGAAAGCAGCACCGCAGCGAGCCCGTAGAGGAAGCCATGCTGGCGCGCGGCGAGCGCGACATAGCGTTCGAATCCGGACTTGCCGATCTCGACCTCGCGGGTCGCGGCGGCGATCACCTTGCCGCGATCGATCAGGAACGTCTCGGCGGTGTAGGTGCCGACCGGAACCTGGCTGGGGATCGCGATTTGCGCGCGATACAGGACGTCGTCGGTGATTTCGACCCCTTCGGAATGCTCGGCGTAAAGGCCCTGGCGCTTGCGCAGGTCGAGCAGCCCCGTCTCGAACCGGCGTTCCTTGTCG
This sequence comes from Pseudomonadota bacterium, assembly GCA_030855425.1. The sequence continues at coordinate 3,008 of JALYRH010000065.1, read as the reverse complement.
CGCAACGCGCCGCCACCGGGTGACAGCTGGAGATCCTGCAGCCCGAGTTCGTAAATGGCCGCGGTGCGCTCGTCGACCAGTTCGCGCAGCGGGCGCGACGAGGCAACCGCATAATAGGATGGCGCCGAGCGAAAGCGGTTCTTGTCGGCGTTCATCCAGATGCCCGCGATCTTGCGTTTCTCGCGCACCACGATCGGCTCGACCGGGCCCTTGAGCACGACGACGATGTCGGCGGGGCGGTTTGGCACCCTGCCGCCGGGATAGAGGATCGCCCCGAACAGCAGCAATTGCGCGCCCGAAAAGCTGTAGCGAATCTCGATCGCGCGCGCCGACACGTCGGGCACCAGCACCGGTTCGGCCGCACCGATCAGCAGCGGGGCGAGCAGCGCAAGCAAGGCGGCGCGGCCGGTCACAGATATTCGATCGAATAGATTTCGTCGGGACGCCACGCCAGCCCGAGCAGCATACGCAATGCGACGAGCAAGATAATGATCGCGAGCGCCAGTCGCAGCAGGTCGGGGCGCAGCCGCGTCGCAAGCACCGTGCCATATTGCGCGCCGATCACGCCGCCGAGCAGCAACAGCCCGGCGAGCACGATGTCGACCGCGTGGGTGGTCATGGCATGGACCATCGTCGTCACCGCGCTGACCGCGAGGATCATCACCAGGCTGGTTCCGACCACGACCCGCGTCGCCATCCCGAGCAGATAGATCATCGCCGGGACGAGGATGAAGCCGCCACCGACGCCGAGAATGACGGTGAGGATGCCGGCAATGAAGCCCAGCGCAAGCGGCGCGAGCGGGGAGAGATAGAGGCCCGAGGCATAGAAGCGCCAGCGCATCGGCAGCGCCGCGACCCAGCGGACATGGCGCGGCTTGTCCTTGTTGGCGACCGGCGCGGAGACCCAGCCAAGCGTGACCACAGCATCCTTGAGCATCAGGCCCCCGATCGAGCCGAGCAGCACGACATAAAGGCCGCCGATGACGACGTCGATCTGGCCCGACGCCTGGAGCCACCGAAACAGCAAGGCGCCGACCAGGCTGCCCGCCGATCCGCCCGCTATCATCACCCCGCCCATCTTCAGATCGACCCCGCCACGGCGGAAATGCGCGAATACGCCGGTGACGCTCGTCCCGGTGATCTGGGTCGTCGCCGACGCCACCGCGACAGCGGGCGGAATGCCATAGAAGATCAGCAACGGCGTGGTCAGAAAGCCCCCGCCGATCCCGAACATGCCCGACAATATCCCGACCAGTCCGCCCAATGCGACGATCAGCAGCGCGTTGACGGACAGGCCGGCGATGGGAAGGTAAATGTCCATGGGGTGGTTGAAGCTAGCGAAGAACCGCGGCGCTGCTAACCCCCCTTTGCCGGGGGTCGGCCGTCGGTTGCAATCGCCTGACGAAAAGGACTCTAGAAATTCCCCGCCAGCGTCAGCACCGGCCCCGACCCCGGCGCGGCGTGGCCGATGAAGCGATGGCGGTAGTCGGCGTGGACGTGCATCGAGCGGCCGATCCGCCAGCTCAGGCGAGGTCCGGCATCAAGCCGCGCGAGCCCCGGCTGCGCCCCGCCCCACACGCCGACGCCGGCGCTGAGCTGGCGCCACATCGGGCGCGTCAGCGTCGCCGAGCCGTCGATGAACATTGCGTGGTCGCGAATTCCGACCACCCCGGCCTGAAGATAAGCATCGAGATTGAAACGCGCGGCGATCGGGCGGTCGTACACCCCGCCCTCGGCGAACAGGGCGAAGCCCGACGCGCCCTTGTCGCGGCCAAACGACTGGCGCCGTTCGGCGGTGACCGCCAGCGGGATCGCCCGGATCGGCTGCCAGCGCAGCCCGGCGGCGAGCTCGGCAGTGCGCTGGACGCCGCCGATCGGCGCGCTCGAGCGAATGCTGGCGGCAAGATTGGGATCGAAGCGCCACAGGATGCGCGATCCGGCCTGGCTGCCGCCAAGCTGGCCATTGGCAGCAAGGGAGGCCGCGCCGGGGTCGCTTCGCATCATTGCCCACGCGCTCATCGACAGGCGGTCGATTCCCGGGAGGGCTCGGATCAGCTCGGCCGGGGTCGACTGCGCGCGCCGCCCGATCGGACTATTGCGGCCGCCGGCGATGGCGGCGATTGGCCATTGATCAAGCGGGGCGACGCCATCGGCATAGCGCGCAGCGGCGGGGGCAAGCGAGAAGCTATTGACGTCTGCTGGGCCCCAAGCGCGCGGCATCGCTGGCGAAGCGGCATAGCGCATCACCGCGGCGCCGCGTGACGACCCCGCCGCATAACCTACCGGGATTCCGTAGCGGATCGGGTAAACTTGCTGAAATCCGGGGTAAGCCGCGGCTGGCGAATCATAAAGCAGGGTCGGCGCAACCGTCGCGATCGGTTCGACCGGGGCGAACTCGGTCGCCACGACCGGCGGCAAGGGCGCCCCGCCCGATGCAAGGATCTCACTGCCGCGCGGCGTGGGGCGATCGAATGCGAACGCCTCGCCCCCCGGGACCATGCCGAGGCTCAACGCGCGCAGCCCGACCCAGCCGACCAGCACGAGCACGATAAATCGGCCTGAATGGTTCATCGCAACACCGCCTCTCCGCTCGGAAAGATATGCCTGGTCTTGTCCCAGCGCTTGGGCCCGCCCGCCTCGTGCAGCGCGACCGCGCGGCGCGCGGCGAGCATCGCGATGACATTGCCGACCACCAGCCGCGGGATCGAGCGCAGCCCTTCGGTCAGACCATAAGCCGCGGTGGTGAAGGAGAATCGCATCAGCAACCGCCATGCAAGCAGCCAGGCATTGATCGTCAACAGTCCTGTTAACAATGGCGAGGCGCGAAAGGCTATCGGTGCCCCGAGCGCGGCGGCAAAAGCGATCTGGAGCCACAGGATCAACGCGAGATAGCCCGCGGCAAGCAATAATGCGGCGAACGGCGCACGCCGATCGCGCATCCGCATCCACCGCTCGCCGACCCCGCCGGCCCAGCCGAGCCGGTCCCATCCGGCGAGCGCGATGCCCCC
>JALYRH010000064.1 GCA_030855425.1 Pseudomonadota bacterium | reverse complement strand
GCCTGGAGCCCTAGGGTGATTTCGGTGACCATGTTGGCCAGCTTGAGCTGGACCAGCTGGGTCGCGGCGAGCGGACGCCCGAATTGCTTGCGGTCGAGCGTATAGCTGCGCGCGGCGGCAAGGCACGCTTCGGCGGCGCCCATCGTTCCCCACGCAATGCCATAGCGCGCGCGGTTGAGGCAGCCGAACGGGCCCTTCAGCCCCGCGACATTGGGCAGCAACGCATCCTCGCCGACCTCGACCTCGTCCATCACGATCTCGCCGGTGATCGAGGCGCGCAAACTCAGTTTCTGCCCAATCTTGGGTGCGCTGAGCCCCTTCATGCCCTTGTCGAGGATAAAGCCACGAATCGCGCCGCCATGCGCATCGGACTTTGCCCACACCACGAACACGTCGGCGATCGGCGAATTGGTGATCCACATCTTCGCGCCTGAAAGCTTGTAACCGGTCGGGGTCCTGGTCGCTCGTGTCCGCATTCCGCCGGGATCGGAGCCGGCATCGGGTTCGGTCAGCCCGAAGCAACCGACCAGTTCGCCCTTGGCCAGCCCGGGGAGGTACTTGCGCCTCTGGTCGTCCGATCCGTACGCGTTGATCGGGTGCATCACGAGCGAGCTTTGCACCGACATTGCCGAGCGGTAGCCCGAGTCGACCCGCTCGACCGCGCGCGCGATCAGCCCGTAGCTGACATAGCCAAGACCAGCGCCGCCGAACTCGGGGTCCACCGTCGCGCCGAGCAGGCCGAGCCCGCCCATTTCGCGCAAGATTTCGCGGTCGAAGTCCTCGTCGAGATAGGCCGCCGTGACACGCGGCTGGAGGCTGTCCTGGGCATAAGCCTCGGCCGTATCGCGCACCATCCGTTCTTCGTCGGTGAGTTGGTGATCGAGATCAAAGGCATCGGCCCAATCGAATGGCAGGATGGCAGGTTCAGCCACGTGGCACTTCTCCACAGCAAGCAAGGATGGCGAGCGTCTAGCGATCCGCGCGCTTCCGCGCCACCCCGCGGCGCAGCTCGATCGGAACCCCCAATCAGGAGCGATACCTTGGCATCATCCGGCAGTTTCTTGTCCTCGTCTCGCTCTTCGCCGGCGCGCGTGCCCTGCCTACGCGGCAGCCGCCGGTGGCGGTTGGCGTGCCGAGTTTACAATCGAAGTGGCGGAGAGAGTGGGATTCGAACCCACGGTGAGCTTGCACCCACGGCGGTTTTCAAGACCGCTGCCTTAAACCACTCGGCCATCTCTCCCGCGCTCAAAGCCGATTATGCGACGAGCGAGGGATGCGCAAGGCGGCTTCGCACCTTGATCCGTGATGGTTCATCCTACGACCATCGGGCTACATTTAAGATGGGTCGCGGCGGGCCGTGGCGATGGCGCGGTGAACCATGATGGGCGTGGTCGGTTGATCCGGGCTAATAGCAAGCAAGGCAGGAGACGATGAGCGTGATGCTATGGGGCAAGATGATGACGGTGGCACTACTTGGCGCGGGGCTGACCCAGGCCGATCCGCTCGCCCCCTTGGCGTCGCCGCCGTTGCGGATCGCGCCCGCCGTTGCGCCTTTCGTCGCGCCGCGGGTCGAGCCGAGCAGTTTCGATGCGTATAAACTGCACCTTGCCGCGCGCGCCCGGCGCGAGGGAATCCGCGAGGCGACGATTGCCGCGACCATCCCTTATCTGACGTTCAATAGTCGCGTCGTGCGCCTTGATCGCGCCCAGCCCGGGGGAGTCAACAACCCCAACGCGATCCCGCCGTTCGCGCCTTACCGCCGCCAGCACGTCAACGCGTCGCTGATCAGTCGCGGCCAGTCGCGCTACCGCGCCAATGCCGCACGGCTTGCGGCGATCGAGCGCCGTTTTGGCGTCGAAGCCTCGGTGCTGATGTCGATCTACGGGCATGAAACTAGCTACGGCGCGGTGACCGGCGGGTTCGATTTGCTCCCGGCGCTCGCCACGCTGGCCTATGAAGGCCGCCGCCGCCCCTTGTTCGAAAGCGAATTCATCGCCGCGCTTAAGCTGCTCGACCGCGGCACCCCACGCTCGCGCTTGAAGGGCAGCTGGGCGGGGGCCACGGGCTACCCGCAATTCATGCCGTCGGCGGTGCTCCGCCTGGCGGTCGACGGCGATGGCGACGGCGTCGCCAACATCTGGGGAAGTGAGAGCGACGGGCTCGCCTCGATCGCCAATTACTTGCGCGAGGCGGGGTGGAAACCCAATGTTCATTGGGGGATTCCGGTGCGCGTCCCGTACGGTTTCAACCGCCAGTCGGTCGTATCCCGGCTCGTATCCCCGCGCTGCCCGCAGGTGTACAAGCGTCACAGCCAATGGCGGACCCTGCGCGAATGGCGCGCGATGGGGATGGTCCCGGTGGGATCGACCCGCGGCGTCGGCGAGAATGAACAATTAAGCTTGATCGAACCCGACGGTCCCAATGCCACCGCATATCTGCTGAGCACCAACTATCGCTCGATCCTCGATTATAATTGTTCCAATTTCTATGCCCTCGCGGTCGGTTTGCTGGCGGACGAGATCGTTGGGCGATAAGCGTTAATCCGCTGGCCGGGCGCGCGGCGCGGCGATACAAGCGCTAGCGACCTTTCCACATCCGGAGACACCTTCAGCTCATGACTCGCGTTTTCATGTTCGCTTCCGCCGCTGCCCTGAGCCTCGCCGCGGGAGCCGCCGCCGCCCCGCCGCCATTTGAAACCCCGGCCCCGGTTGCGTACCTCATCGACCTTTCCTCGGGGGCGGTACTGCTGTCGAAGGATGCCGATCGGCGCATGCCGCCGGCGTCGATGGCCAAGATGATGACCACCGAGGTTGCCTTCGAACTGATCGACAAGGGCCAATTGCCACTTTCCAAAATGTGCACCGTGCGCCCGGAAACCTGGCGGCAATGGCATGGTCCGCAGGCCGGATCGACGATGTTCCTGTCGGTCAACGAACAGGTCAGCGTCGAAAATCTGCTCCACGGCATCGTGACGCTGTCGGGCAATGACGCGTCGGTCGTGCTCGCCGAGTGCATCGCCGGGACCGAGCAGGCGTTCGCGGCGCAGATGAATGCGCTCGGCAAGCAACTCGGGCTCAAAGACAGCAATTTCGGCAACTCGAACGGCTGGCCTGACGAAGGCGTGACCTATGTCACGGCGCGCGACCTCGCGACGCTGGCGAAGGCGTCGATCGAGCGTCATCCCAAGCTTTACAAGCAATTCTATGGGCAACCCAGCTTCACCTGGGGCAAGACGCTCGGGTCGGGGGCGGCGATTACCCAGGGCAATCGCAACCCGATCCTCGGCAAGATCGCCGGCGCCGACGGATTGAAGACCGGTCATACCCAGGAAGCGGGATATGGTTTCACCGGATCGGCCGAGCAGAATGGCCGCAGGTTGGTGATGGTGATCGCCGGGCTAACCAGCTTCAACCAGCGAATCGCCGAATCCACCCGGTTGATGGAATGGGGCTTCAACGCCTGGGCGACCAAGCCGTTGTTCAAGAGCGGTGCGCAGGTCGGGACGGCGCAAGTTCAATTGGGCAGCGACAGCGAAGTCGCGCTGCTCGCGCCGCGCGATCTGGCGGTAACGCTCCCCGCCGGGCTTGGCGGCAAGACCGCGATGAAGATCCGCTACGCCGGACCGGTCAAGGCGCCGATCGCCAAGGGCCAGCACATCGCCGATCTGATCGTCACCTCGTCCGACACCGGCGAGCAGGTCATGCCGCTGGTCGCCGCCGAAGCGGTCGGCGAAGCGGGGTTCTTCGGGCGGATGTGGACCGGGCTCAAGCAAATGCTCGGCATGGCTTGATCAGCGGCGATGGCGCGCGGGCGGTTCATCAGTCTTGAAGGCGGGGAGGGGGCAGGCAAGTCGACCCAGCTGGTCGCCCTCGCGGCGGCGCTCGAGGGGCGCGGCCTCGCGGTGATCATCACTCGCGAGCCCGGCGGGAGCGCTGGCGCCGAGGCAATCCGCACGATGCTGCTCGAAGGCGACGAGCGGCGCTGGAGCCCGCGCGCCGAGGCGCTGCTGTTCGCCGCCGCGCGCGCCGACCATATCGACAAGACGATCCGCCCCGCGCTCGACCGTGGGCAGTGGGTGTTGAGCGACCGCTTCCTCGATTCCAGCCTTGCCTATCAGGGCGAGGCGGGCGGCCTTGGGATCGATGCGGTGCGCGATTTGCACCGCTTCGGAAGCCTCGACTTCGTCCCTGACCGAACGCTCGTGCTCAGCCTCGACGACGCCGAGGGAGCGGCGCGCGCCCGGGTCCGTGATGGCAGCGCGGGCGACCGGATAGGATCGCGCCCGCCATCCTATCATGCCGCAGTCGACGCTGGCTTCCGTTCGATCGCGGCCGACGAGCCGGAGCGCGTCAAATTGATCGACGCCAGCGGGTCGGCGGCGACCGTCACGGCGCGCTTGCTCTATGCGCTCGGCGACCTGCTGCCATGACCGCAGGGCAAGGCAAACTCGTCGGACATGAGCGCGCAACAGGGCAGTTCCTCGACGCTTGGCATCGGCGGCGGCTCCATCACGCGTGGCTCCTTGCCGGGCCGCGCGGCGTAGGCAAGGCGAGCTTTGCCCGCGCCGCCGCGTGCCGCGTGCTGGCCGATGCCGCGGGGCCGGTCAGCGGCGAAGGGCTTGATGTGCCCGCCGATCATAAGATCAGTCATTTCCTTGCGGCCGGAAGCCATCCCGACTTCCGCTTGCTCGAACGACTGGAGAAGCTCGACCGCCCCGGCGGCGGGCTCGCGCGCAATATCAGCGTCGCGCAAATTCGCTCGCTCGGCGAGATGCTGTCGGTCACGCCGTCGCTCAGCGCGTGGCGCGTGGTCGTGATCGACGCCGCCGATGATCTCGAGGCATCGGCCGCCAACGCGTTGCTCAAGATGCTTGAGGAACCGCCCGCCAACGCCATCTTCTTTCTCGTCGCGCACAATCCCGGTCGCTTGCTACCGACAATTCGCTCGCGTTGCCGCCGGCTTGATTTCTTGCCCCTCGATGACGACGTCATGACATCGCTACTCAACAATATGACTCCAAACGAAAATATTCCTGACCTCGTGCGCTTTGCGGCGGGTTCGCCGGGGCAAGCCCTGAATGCCGCCGCGCTCGAGCTTGCCCCGCTCGAGGTCGCCGCGCGTGACCTCATGGATCAGGGCGATCCCGACAATGGGCGCCGCGTCACGCTCGCCGCGGCGCTGTCGGGCAAGGCGCAGGCCGAGCGCTACGCCGCGTTCCTCGCGATGGTTCCAGCGCTGATTGCGCGCGAGGCACGCAGCGCCGAGGAGCCACGGCGATCACGCGCGCTCGACGCTTATGCGCGCGCCCGCGACACGGCGGCGCTCGCGCCGCGACTGTCGCTCGATCCCGCCGCAACCGCGTTCGAGCTTGGCGGCATTCTGGCCAGTATAGCCGGCGTGCCTGCTTCCTTGAAGCGCTAGGCTGCGACGGCTAGGGCGTGGCGATGGCCGACCCCTATTATATCACCACCGCGATCTCCTACCCCAATGGCGAACCGCATATCGGCCATGCCTATGAAGCAATCGCCGCCGATGTCATGGCCCGCTTTCGGCGCGCGCAAGGGCGCGATGTGCGCTTCCAGACCGGAACCGACGAGCATGGCCTCAAAATGGCGCAGGCAGCCCGCGCGCGCGAGGTCACTCCGATCGAACTCGCAACCGAAATGTCCGGTAAATTCCAGGCGATGTGCGACGTGCTCAATATCTCTTACGATCGCTTCATCCGCACCACTGATGCCGATCACCACCGGGCGTCGCAGACCATCTGGCAGGCGATGGCGGACAAGGGCGATATGTACCTTGGCCGTTACGAAGGCTGGTATTCGGTTCGCGACGAGGCGTTTTACGATTCGGACGAGGTCACTGAAGGCGCGGACGGCGAGAAGCGTTCGCCGCAAGGGACGCCGGTCGAGTGGACCGTCGAGGAAAGCTGGTTCTTCCGCTTGTCATCCTATCAGCAGCCGCTGCTCGACCACATCGCGGCCAATCCCGACTTCATCCAGCCCGCCAGCCGCCGCAACGAAGTGCTGCGGTTCGTCGAGGGCGGGCTGAACGACCTGAGCGTGTCGCGGACCAGCTTCGACTGGGGGATCCAGGTTCCCGGAAGCCCCAATCACGTCATGTATGTGTGGCTCGATGCACTGACCAATTACCTGACTGGTGTGGGCTATCCTGACGGCGGCGATCAGTTCGACCGTTACTGGCCCGCCGATTGCCATCTGATCGGCAAGGACGTCGTGCGCTTCCATGCTGTCTATTGGCCCGCCTTCCTGCTCAGCGCGGGGATTGCCCTCCCCAAGATGGTCTATGGCCACGGCCATTTGCTCGCGCGCGGTGAGAAGATGTCGAAAAGCTTGGGCAACGTCGTCGATCCGTCGGCAATGACGGCGACCTATGGGGTCGATGCGCTACGCTATTTCCTGATGCGCGAAGTCAGCTTCGGCCACGACGGCAGCGTCAGCGAGGAAACGCTGGTGGCACGCGTCAACGCGGAGCTCGCCAACAGTTTTGGCAACCTCGCCCAGCGCAGTTTGTCGATGGTGTTCAAGAATTTGGACGGGATCATTCCCGCCGCAGGTGAGGAGCTTGAGGACCTCGCCTTGCTCGCGGCGGTCGACCAGGCGTGCGTTGCACTGAGCACCGAGTTCGATCGCTTCGCATTTGCCGCCGGGATCGAAGCCTGGATGGTCGCGGTATTCGCGGGCAATGCCTACGTCGACACGATGGCGCCGTGGGGACTCAAGAAGACTGACCCTGAACGGATGGTGGTGGTGCTAGGGACCATCATCGAGGCGGTTCGGCGGCTCGCGATCGCAATCGCGCCGGTGGTGCCCGGTTCGGCGGCAAGGCTGATTGACCTTATCGCCAGCGGTGCGGGCGGCACGCCGATTGCGCAGCCGACCCCGGTGTTCCCCCGGCTCGAACTCGACGTATCCGAATGAGCTTGATCGATAGCCACTGCCATCTGATCTACGACGGGTTGGTCGATCGCCAGGACGACGTCCTCGCCGCGGCGCGCGCGCGCGGCGTCACCGGCTTCCTCAACATTTCGACCCGGCAAAGGGAATGGGATGCGGTGATCGCGGTGGCGGAGCGCGAGCCCGATGTGTGGGCCAGCGTCGGCGTGCACCCGCATGAGGCGGACGCGCATCCCGACCTTGGCGCTGCGGTGCTGGTCGATGCTTCACGGCACCCGCGCGTCATCGCGATCGGCGAGTGCGGGCTCGATTATTATTACGACAAAAGCGACCGCGCGGCGCAGCGCGAGCGGTTCCAGGCGCATCTCGACGCGGCGCGCGAAACCGGTCTTCCGATTATCGTCCACACCCGCGATGCCGAGGATGACACCGCCGAAATTCTTACCCGCGAAGTGGGGAAGGGTGGCGTCAACGGGGTGCTCCATTGCTTCACCGGCAGCCAGTGGCTGGCCGACATCGCACTCGACCTCGGGTTCAGCATTTCGCTATCGGGGATCGTGACCTTCAAGAACGCCGCCGATTTGCAGGCGATTGCCAAGTCGATCCCCAACGACCGGATCCTGGTCGAAACCGATGCGCCGTTCCTCGCCCCCGTGCCGCATCGCGGAAAGCCGTGCGAGCCGGCGTTCGTCGTCGATACCGCGGCCTTCGTCGCCGGGTTGCGCGGTGTCGAGTTTGTTGATCTTGCCGCCACCACGACCCGCAATTTCTTCAACCTGTTCGGGAAAGCCGCCGCGTGAAAGTCCGAATTCTCGGCTGTGGGACGTCTTCCGGCGTGCCGCGGATGGGAAATGATTGGGGGGCCTGCGATGCCGCCGACCCACGCAATCGCCGCCTGCGCTCGGCCATACTGATCGACAGCGCAACCGAAACACTGCTCATCGATTGCGGTCCCGACCTGCTCCAGCAAATGAACGCGGCGGACCGCGATCGTGTCGATCGGGTGATCATCACCCACGACCATGCCGATCATAGTCATGGCATCGACGACTTGCGCCAGGTGTCGCACGCTACCCGGCGCCCGGTGCCGCTCCACGCCCGGGACGACGTCCTCGATCGACTTGCCGAGCGCTTCGCTTACGCGTTCAACGGCGGCGCGGACTATCCGGCAGTGGTCGATGGCGTAGCAATCAACGGCGACATGGTGGTCGGTGGGACCCGGCTAAGGTTTGTCGATCAACCACATGGAGGCATAACCTCGCTCGGCATTCGCGCCGAAGAACATGGCAAGAGCATGGTCTATGCCATTGATTTTCATGACCTCACCCCCGACATGGCAGCGATGTATCAAGGGGCCGACGTGTGGATCAGCGATTGCCTGCGCCGTCGCCCGCATCCGAGTCATGCGCACCTCGGCGCGGTGCTCGGCTGGGCGCGTGAGTTGCACGTCGGACAATTATGGCTGACCCATCTCGACAACAGCATGGATTATGTCACGCTCGCCGCCGAACTGCCTGACTGGGCCTCGCCCGCGCATGACGGACAGGAGATTACGTTGTGACCAATGACGTCATGCTCGGCAGTCTCTATCTGCTGATGGCGGGAATGCTGGTGCTTGGCGCGCTGATCAATCGCCGCGAGCCGTTCGCCAAATTAGCGGTCATGGCGCTCGCCTGGCTGTCGATTTTCGGGGCCGGCTTCGTGTTGTTCACGTTTCGCGACGACCTTGGCTTCATCGCCCAGCGCCTGAAGACCGAAGCTACCGGCGAGCCGTTCGTCGCAGGCAGCGAGGTGCGCATCCCGATGGCGATCGACGGTCATTTCTGGGTCGACGGGATGATCAATGGCACCAAAGTCAAATTCCTGGTCGACAGCGGTGCCACCGTGACGACGATTGGTCGCGCCACCGCCATCGACGCCGGCGCAACCGTTGCCGACGCGCGCGATCAGGTGGTGCGGACCGGCAATGGCGTCATCAAGGTCGCGCGCGGACGCGCACAACGACTCCAGATTGCGGCGATCGAACGCGACGACGTCGGGCTGCACATTGTCGACGGCGACGACATCAACGTGCTGGGCATGAATTTTCTATCGACCCTGACGCGGTGGGGCGTGGAAGGGCGCTGGCTCATCCTGCAAGCCTGATTGATCTCTAGTTTAACATAATACATATTATCATACTGAGATAAAGACGAGGTTGAACGAAATGACGGGGGTCCCCACGACGGACGGTGAACGCGGCGATTTGTCCGCTCAGTCAGCGCTGACGCGGCTGGTGGCGATCATGGCGCGGCTCCGTGACCCGGTTACCGGATGCGAGTGGGACAGCGCCCAGACCTTCGTCTCGATCGCTCCTTACACGATCGAGGAAGCGTATGAAGTCGCCGACGCGATCGAGCGGAACGACCTCGCTGCCTTATGCGACGAACTTGGCGATCTTGCGCTCCAGGTGGTGTTTCATGCGCGCATTGCCGAGGAAGCCGGATCGTTTGCGCTTGGCGACGTCCTCACCGGGATTTGCGACAAGCTCGAACGCCGCCATCCCCACATTTTCGGCGATGCGCCCGCAGGTGGCCACCATCTGTGGGAAGAGATCAAGGCTGCGGAACGGCAGCGCCATCCCGATCAGAGCGCGCTTGCCGGGGTTGCGCTTGCGCTTCCCGCGCTCGAACGCGCCGCCAAGCTGCAGAAGCGCGCCGCGCGCACCGGGTTCGACTGGCCCGACATCGCAGGCCCCAAGGCCAAGATCCGAGAAG